>LRSL01000061.1 GCA_001563335.1 Candidatus Thorarchaeota archaeon SMTZ1-45
CCTAACTCTTTTAGTCCTCTGTAGAGCAGATCACCTTGGGTTGCCAATCCTCCGGGGGGAGGTGGATAGTCATATAGAACTAATACTTTCATCGCTTTCTCCTCTTGGTCTTTGACCATTCTCGGAATTCGTCAGGCGATTGGAAACACCAGAACGCTTCTTCTCTCACGACTATATGAGCTTCGTAGGTCTCGGGAGCAAAACCATATGTGTCAGTAATGATGATATATTTCCTTCGCCATATATCCTCAGGTAAGTATGAAATCAGATGGGCCGTCTTGATTGCTTTAGGGAGATCATCCTTACCACCCTTTCCACCATCCTCATAAGCGAACATCCAGACCTCTTTTGCTATAATCACTCCGTTCTCCCATAGCGAGGCGACCGCCTTCCCGGTTTCTTCGTGGCGGCGATGCCTTGTGTATTCTCCATGTGGACTGTGGGTTACGACAAGGTCAAAATGCGTTTCAGGCAATAGGGAGAGAACGATTTGCTGCACATCGACATCTGATAGAGGCAATTGCTCCGGTCCATCATCGAGGTCACCAATCTCGCCAACTGCACCAAGTTGCTGGACAGCACGGATGAATTTCGGCGCCCGATCTATGTCGCTTGCACGACAGAGCGACACAATTGTCCAATGCCAGTTCGAGTGATTGAGTACAGTGCCGCCAGCCCAGATTGTTTCATCATCAGGATGTGCGACTATCATCGCTGCCGAGATAGATTTCCTCTTTTTCATGCATACCAACAACAGTGTGAAGTATAAAAGATGTAGCTATGTTATTCCTGTAATGAAGATGCGGTAAGTTCTACTTCAATTTTTTCACAAAAAAGAGAAATAGGCATATAGAACAGATTCTCATAGGTCCTTGATGATCAATCGACTCGGCTCATCTTGGGCTGTTATACCTTTGGACTTGAGTATCCGCCGTAAAGGCAAGAGAAACAGATGTAGATTGGTGTTCTGAAAAAGGGATTATGAGTCCATTTTTCATTTTCATTTGTTTGAGAAAAAAGATTCCGACTGTTCTTTGCGATACTCCTTCGATCTTATTAGATTTGGCTAAGACCCGCTCCAGCAAATTATGCATCAGCTATGATAAACGACTCAGCAATAATGTTTTCCTCTTTTACTCCCATACTCTCTAACGTATTTTTCAAATCAATCACAAAGGGATCTGGGCCACAGATGTAAAATTTCTGATTCAGGTCCTTGACATATTTTTGAAGCAGTTCCTTACCAATTCGTCCATGTTCATAGCCTGTTGCATCCTCACGGGTGAGTGTCAGTATGAGGTCTTTGCCAAGCATGTGACGGAACTCCTTCTCAAGAATGACGTCCTTAGATTCCTTGTTCGAGAAGATTAATGTATTACCCTTTAGTTGGTTGGTTTTATAGAGATGCCTGAGCATTGCAATGAAGGGTGTGACCCCTGCGCCTCCCGCGAGAAAGACCCCTTTTCCTTGATATTGAATAGTGCCAAAGGGCTCGTGGACCACAACTTCATCACCAGGCTTTAGTGTGTGTAGCTGCTTCGTGAATCCATTGTGATTGGGGTAGACTTTGACTGTGAACTCAAGAACCTCATCATCATTCAGAGATGAAAACGAGAATTCCCGAAACTCATTCTCCCAATCAGGCTTGGGAATCGACAATAGGGTCGCTTGCCCAGGAATGAATTTAAAATTCTTAGGTTTCTCTAGAATAAACCGCTTCACATCGTGTGTGACGAATTCTTTCATCAGAATTCTTACTCTGTTTGGATGTTTTTTTGATGGATTTTTAATAGCCTTAGAGGTTTCATTACTCATTTTCTTCATAACCGTCTTGAAATCTATGTACCAATTGAAGTTTTGGTATTATTTGTTAACTATAATTATCCAATCTAATAAAACATAATATGTAGCATTTCTCTCTTTACTACGCTTTGCTGAAAGGTAGGATAAAGAACCGAATGCGAATCTGATTAGCGACAACGGACTTTCGTAACAATGAAAAATAGTCATGACCATTATCTTTATACTCCCCTTGAGAAGTCACAGATTAGAGGAATGACTGAATGAAGGTTCGACATTGGATTGATGAAGATGTAGCAACTTCCTCGGGAGATATTTCTATCAAAGAAGCGATCAGTATTCTCTACAAAAGGCACATTGGTTCAATCATTATTATCGACAAGGATAAGAAGTGCAAAGGCATATTCACCGAACGTGATGCCATCCGTGTCATAGCTGATGATATTCCATTGAACACGCGGCTTGCTGAGGTAATGACGACGAATCTAAAGACAATAGATGAGCATGCTACATTCTCGATGGCAAAAGAGATTATGAGAACTCATAATATTAGACATCTGCCTGTCGTCGATGAGCAAGGACGACTCATTGGTCTTCTTAGTCTTAGAAAAATTCTAGATGAAGTACATGAGATGCACAAAATCGGTCGTTAGAACCCCTTAATTTAAAACAGGAGAAAAACACAATGAAGCGCTTCGATAACAATCCAATTCTTCACCCAGTACCAGGTCACTATTGGGAGAATCGAAATGTGTTCAATGCGGGGGTCCTCCACGCTGGAAACAGAGTCCACATTCTCTACCGTGCTCAAGGTGACGATGGAGTATCACGAATTGGGTATGCGAGTTCATCTGATGGCTACTCAATCGATACTCGGCAACCTGAACCAGTATTCATTCCAAAGAATTCCTATGAGAACCTTGGTTGCGAAGATCCACGGCTAATACAAATGGATGGAGAGTGCTTGATGACATACACTGCTTATGGAAATAATCCAAGAGCAGCATACCAAGTTTCAATCACTGAGATTTCGTTAGAGGATTTCCTTTCAAATAATTGGAACTGGGGGGATAGATTGTTGCCTTTTGAGGGAATCCTAAACAAGAATGCTGTAATATTCCCTCGGAAAATAAATGGTTCATATGTGATGTATCACCGCATAGAGCCCGATCTGTGTGTCGCGTATTCTGACGACCTCAAGCGCTGGTGTCAATTAAAGGCATTGATGCATCCCAGACTTGGTCATTGGGACAGTCTTAAAGTCGGATCAGCAGGACCCCCAATCAAGATCAATGAAGGATGGCTTTTCATCTATCATGGCGTGGATCATGATTATGTCTATCGTCTTGGTAATCTTCTGATTGACAAGAAAAATCCTGAGAACATTCTCTATAGATCTGAAAAACCGATATTAGAACCTCAAGAGCCCTACGAGAAATTTGGATTAGTGCCAAATGTTGTATTTAGCTGTGGTAGTGTTCTTTTAGATGACAAGCTTCTTATCTACTATGGAGGGGCTGATTCGGTAGTATGCGGGGCTGAGTTTGAACTAGGCGAACTTCTCCCGAAGGCATAGAAAACTCATCTGAGCGAATTCTGAGACTCATGCTTGCTAAGTACCTCCATCTCAAGGCGTGCCAAGAGATAAGAGAGACCAGCCTCAGCTCCCTGGTTTTGATTTAGACCACGAGCTGAGATCCCGTCATAAGTGCCGCCAGTAACGGGATTATAGACCATTACACCATTGGAGTTTTTACCCAAATACCAAGCAAATGCAGTCCATGCCATTTTGGAGTACATTTTCTTTCCTGTCACCTGATAGGCAATGGATGCTGCTTCTACCATACATGATGCTTCTAGTGGCTGTTGATCATAGAGTGCTTTCTTGCCACCTTTTTTATACCAAGACTGATTGCCTACTGGCTGGTAGGTGCCCTTCACGATGTCGTTTGCCGCAAGAAACTTGAGTGTCCTCTCCGCAATCCTAAGATAGTCCTTTCTTCCAGTGACCTGATATGCTCTGAAGAGTGCATGAGGAAGACGCGGATTCGCGTAAGTAATATACGGCTCAAACCATTGCCATGTAGGAGTAGATGTCTGTCTAAAGAGTTCACAGAGCCGGTCTGCAAGGTGAATCACATTTAGTTGAGGGTTCTCGTCTTCAGGGAAGGCTTTGGCATAATGGTAGAGACCGAGGATGGTGAGTGCTTGAGCCCGAGGAGAACTCGAGTCCAACGCCCAGATAAGACTCCTGTCAAAGATTTCTATTGCAGCCATTCTAACGTCCTCAGGAATTGAGGTGTCTTGAGAATAGCCGCAGGCCCAGAGTACACGTCCAATAGAGTCATCCGAGCTCTTTTCATCAAAAAAACTATGATCGTACCCGATGAGGTTGTGAAGTCGACCATCTTTCTTCTGAACATAGAGGAGAAAGCCAAGATAGGTTCTGACAAGTCCCAGATTTTTTTCCCCGTCTTGCAGTTCATGGTATCTGAGAGTAGCTAGAAGTGCACGGGCATTATCATCGGTAGTATATCCTTCTCGTCGATCGCCTATTGATGACTTTGCATGCTGGAGGATGCCAGTGTCGTCAGTCATATCATACAGCCATGTGCAATTAATTGGAGGGAGCTCGATGGGGATCACTATCCTATCTACTGAGCGAATTCTTTGAACAGGCCAGCATACCTTGAGGCCACGCGAGGCCACGTCATATCTTGGCCGTGTTCGTATGCAAGCTTCTCAATGTGAGCTTTCTTTTCAGGATTGTCCAAGAGTTGCCTGATACCATCGGTAATGGAATTAGGACTATTAAATTTACAGAGGATTCCTCTGCCTTCAGCCAGAAGCTCTTCGGCATAATAGAAAGGAGTGGATATGATAGGCTTTCCAGCCCCCAATGCATAAGTGACTGTTCCACTTGAGAGCTGTTCCTTTTTTAGGTAGGGACAAATGTACACATCTGTGGCTTGTAGGTACTGCATCAATTCATCTTTGCTGAGGAAACGATTGTGGAATCGTACATTTTCTACCAGATTTAGCTTATTTATCAGTCGTACGAGACGCTTCCTGTATTTCTCGCCCTCTCCCATCCTGACTTGTGGATGAGTGACCCCAATTATCAAGTAGAGTAAGTCAGGATGCTCTTTAACGATATCTGGTAATGCTCTGATTGCATACTGAATTCCCTTGTCTTTACTTAATAGACCAAAGGTTGACAGGACAGTCCGTCCTTCCAAGCCCAGATCTTTCTTTGCTGGTTCACTTGGTACAAATGGGAAGCTAGGGCTTCCATGCGGGATGACCTTGATTTTATCCTTGTTAACATCATAATTCTCTTGTAGGATGTGAGCAGCCATATTCGTCATGACTACGATGGCAATGCTAGCTCGCCCTATTCCGCTCACTACTCTATTGTGGGCATCCGCACTCTCTGGCGTTTGGAATATCTTAGCGTCAGGAAAAAGAGTTGTGTGCATTGTAGTGATAATAGGCTTCTCCAGCTTTTCCAAGAATGTCAAGAGATATTCACCCCAAACCCCACCGAAGAGTCCAAACTCGTGTTGCACATTTACTAAATCAAAATCTGAGCTGTTAATATACTCAGCAGCCTTTTCATGACTCGTGATATTGTCCTCATCAATCTGCCATAATACTTCTGTTCCATAGTTATAGGATGAACCAGGGTCATTGATGGCTATAATGGTCGATGGCTCCAGCACTTTGAGTTTGTCTATACTCTTGGTCAGGTCTTCCGTGAAGGTGGCTATTCCACACTGTCTGGGGGAATAACTGCTCACATATGCCACTCTTAACATAGCTAATCACATCATTAGTAGGAAAAAGGATGTTATCCAGTTGGAATAGACGGCTCTTAGGCGGAGATAAGGTTTATGAAACAACAGTGGGAACGTGTCGTCCTTTTCGACAGGACATAGTTATCACATCAGTCTGAGTTAGGTAGTGGAGGCTTGCTCAAACCAGCTTCTTTGCACGCTCAATGAGTTCAACACCTTCTTCACTGAGATGATCAGCAGTTTCTTGTGTCTTTCCCTCAGCAAAACAGCGATAGAGGGGTTCGGTACCCGACGGTCTGATGAGAATCCAGCCATCATCACGGATTATTTTCACACCATCAATTGTGATACGATTCATGTCCTTGCTTAGGTCAAGGAGTGCCCCTAAGAGGGATTCTCTCTTTTCTAGGGGTACTGGCACTTTCACTTTTGTATTGAAATATATAGGAAGCTCACTGACAAGCTGAGAGAGTGTTTTGTCTTCTAACGTAATCATTTCAACAATTTGGGAAGCAGTCATTGCACCATCACGAACTGGTTGATGATCTGGATAAAAGACTCCGCCATTTTCCTCACCACCCAATTCTGCACCAATCTCTTCGATTCTGTGGGAAACTACAACACTTCCAACTTCAGTCCAGTCTATCTTAGCACCAGACTTTCGAGCTACGTCTTCTATAAGACGACCGCTTGAAATAGGTGTGACTAGAGTAGAACCACGTTTCTTAGCCAAAACTCTCGAAGCAATCAATGCGAAGGATTGGTCACCCCAAAGAACCCTCCCTGCATCATCAACAAAGGTTGCTCTATCTGCATCGCCATCATGTGCAATCCCTAGATCAGCGTCCATAGCAGTCACTGCGGCTGAGAGGTCCTTGAGATTCTCAGGGATTGGCTCAGGATTTCTTCCCGGAAAAGAGCCGTCTAACTGAGAATTTAGGGAAACAACCTTGCATCCAAGTTCTCTTAGAAGGCGAGGAGTCACTAAGCCACCTACGCTATTAGCACTATCAACAACAACTTTCAGTTGCTTTTCCTTTATTTTATCGATATCAAGGTGTGATTTGATTCCCTCTAAATATACATCAATTGCAGTTGAATAGTGTGTGACTTCACCAATTTTATTCCATTCAGCTGTCTTGGACTGATTTGAGTGGTAGGAAATTTCAATCAGATTTTCAATTTCTCTAGTTACTTCGATTCCATTTGATCCAATCACTTTGATCCCATTGAACTGAGGCGGGTTGTGTGATGCTGTAACCATGACTCCAGCACTACATCCTAGTCTGGGAGTCATATATTGCAGTGTCGGAGTTGGTGCAGGACCAAGATTGACAACTGAGCAGCCTGTTGAAATCAGCCCAGACATCAATACATGTGTGAACATTTCACCGCCCATTCGCGAGTCCCGCGCGATGGCAATTTTGCCAGGCCCTAGCACAGCACCTATAGCACGACTCAGCTTGAGAACTAATTCAACGGTCAAGTCCTTGTTAATTATGCCGCGGACACCGTTTGTGCCAAACATTCTAGTCAAAATAAAATCACTAAAGTAATTGAGAGCCTATTTTATCTTAAGAGTTATCTTAGCGGATTATTTAGTGGTATTTTTGATTATCTGACACATATGGAAACAACCGTGTTGGATAGAAATCAACGTATGTTTGCAATTGCATTTGACAATCCATCTAATTGGCGTCACCATTGGATGTCTACCCAGTAGGCTGGATGGTCTGACTGTGGATCAGTAATATATTGACAGTCTGAAACAATTGTACCTGATGAAAGGAAGATGTGGTCAATTCTCTGGCTATTATTCTCCCCTAGACTGTTCACCCCCGTAGGCCACTTGACCCACCACGAGTCTTCAAGTACAGATGTTGTGAGGTTGTATGGTTCGCTTTTTGGTCTAAAATTGAAGTCGCCCATGAAAATAACGTTGCTTTTCCCACTGGACATTTCAAGAACATCATTCTGTAGTGTCATCTTGGTTGAAATCCTTCCGTAAGTGTGAGTCACATATACCGTGTATGTTATCGATCCAATGGAGATCTCAGCCTCGATTGTGGCTGTTTGTTTCTGGTCGATATCCTCACTATAATGATAGATAGTTCTAGGATTTTCAATAGGATATTTTGATAGTAATGCAACCCCTGTTGTCCCTGTGACTCCTTTTGGTCCAAAGTATGAATAGAGGTTCAACTTGTCAGCGAAGTACCTCACAACATCACAGTTACCTGCAATTTTGCTCGTTTCTTGGAGTCCGATGATGTCCGCATCGATTTCTCTAAGGAGCTCCAACTGCCCATCATAGTTCTTGATCTGAGCATCACTCACTCCTTGTTGAAGATTGTAAGTTAAGATTCTCGCAGAAACAGCAGTGCCCGTGGGTTCGACTGGACGAGCATCGAGTGCTATTGAACTCACAAGAGTCCCAAGGAACATGAATATCAAAACTCCTGCGATGATAGTCACTTTTCTAGGAGGTTTGGTTTGATAATTGAGAGATGGTATAGAGCTCTTCATGAAGTAAACAGTTACGAAGAGCACCAAACCTGCAATGAGAAAGATGAACCAGAATAAGTCTCTTAGCAAGGGACCAATAACAGGAACAAATCCCCAGACAGATGTGAGTATAAGTGTGAATAACAGAACAAGAATATACAATCCACCACCCAGCGTGAACGCGATGCCTGTTGCTCGCGAGGTTGGTACCAACTCAAGACTTGTCAGTCTGTGAGATAGAAGTATTAAATCAATCAGTATGATTGGGAATGTGGCTATCATGAGGTATAGCAGCAATTCGTTCAGAAGAGTTGTTGGAGGTGCTACGATGGGATAGGCTGAGGGGACATCTGGGAATGGAATTTGATTAACATAGATCATCAAGACGAACAGAGTCACGAACAGAAGATTCCAAATCCAGATTATTCTAGGAGTTAATTTTGAAAAGACGTGTGGACGACATAGCATAACAACTGCAAATAAGGTCGTCATCAGAGAAACTCCAGAAACAACAGATATATAGCTGCTTTCAGTCCACCTAGAAATAACTCCTGGGCTACTAAATGCGAAGCTAACAAAGAAGAGAATGCTTGTCAACCCAAAGGTGATACCGGTTAGATATCTCTTGCGCACTGGTTTTGAGGTACTTGGTGTTTCATCGATGCTAGTTTGAGATTTTACTGATGCTACACCCTGCAAGCTCTTTGAAAAACCAACAAGCATGAAGACACCTATCGCAGCCAATACCCATCCAATCGCTTGACCCCACCCATATGTAGAGAAATCGATGGTGAAGTTTAGGGTCCTTAAAAAGACAGATGTTACTAGAGCTACAGCCAATGCGATACCAAATGTGAATGCCCTCTGATTCTTGTCCCCAGACCGCACTAACAGCAACAGAGCAGGAAACAGAATGAAGAAACAGCCAACACCAAGTCCTGAAAGGATCATTCTTGCTGTAGTTTCAAAGAGCGGCTCAGCTACTCTGCTGACAATCATGATTCCTCCGGCAGCAATCACCAATTTCTCTGGAATGTACCTCTTAAAGATGATGAGGATGATTGGCGAGAAAAGGAACAACAAGACCAAGGTGTTCTCGTTGAGTGACAATGTCATAAGTAGGAGAATGTAGGTGGATTCTACATAGTCAGAGAAAAGCTGGAGGAAGATTAGCAACATTATACTAATGAAAATGAGTTCAGAATAGTATTCTTCAAAGAGCTTGGCGTTTATTGGCATGAAAGAGGATATACTCCACCTATCTAAAATGTGTGTCTATAGAAGAAGGGATGATATTCTCATCGTCATAGCCAAAGATGTTTTCGGACCGGACTATCTGCGTTATAGGCAAGAAAAGCGGATGTAGTTTCAGCTAATAAATCGAGAGGGGCTTCCTCTCTCCTCACTCTTTCTCTCAAATAACAATTTGGTGATGTTTAACTTTTCCAATATATATCGATTTGTCGAAACTGAGCTATAATCAACTATTGAAGGTTTTTTATCAAACCCTTCTTGTATATAATAGCTGGAAGTTGTAGACTTCCAAATAGGAGTGATAATAGGAAATGGAGAAAGAGAGAAAGGAAGACATCACTGCGATTAAGGATATGTTGAATCAATATGCTATAGGCTGTAACACTGGCAATTTTGATCTTTGGATGTCCCTATGGGCTGATGAAGGCACACAAATGCCACCAGACGCTCCAGCAAGAAAGGGGAAAAGGCAGATACGAGAAGGAATGAAACCAGTGTTTGATGACATGAAGCTCGATATAGCCATCAAAAGTGTAGATGATGTTGAAGTACATGGAAACCTGGGACTAACTAGATGTAAATACACATTGAAATTGACTCCAAAAGCAGGTGGCGACGCAATTGAAGCCATGCCAGATGGTAAAGCTTTGACCTTATTCAGAAAACAAAAAGATGGTTCTTGGAAAATTATTTACGATTGCTTCAACTCCAACTTGCCTCCAACTTAATCAGAAACACAATATATGACAATAGTAGTTGGTAAGACATCATCAGTTGTCTAAATCAGAGTAGATTATCATAGCCTGAGAGATTTTTGGACCTGACTTTACAATGCCATTCAGATCAACCTGAGGGGCTGATTAAGATTTTCATTAATTGAGTCTATTTTACTTAGAAGAAGGGAATTATATTCAGAGTATCAGTAAGCTCAGTAAGAGTGGGTGATATGACTCATGTCTGAATATGACTCTTCAAATTATCAAAAACGAAAGACTAGAGTGGTTGCGGTCTCACTGATTATCGCTTTGTTCGCTCCTGTAGGAATTACTCTGATTTCTCATCCTTATGGTGCATTTGCAGCAAATCTAATCGGTGTGTTTTGGATGGTCTTTATTGGCACTCCAATTCCAGTTGATGGAGGAGGGATGGTGCCACCCACTGTGGATCCAACAGCTGGGATTATGGTTGTGCCACTGATTGCATTACGGCTTCTGTTCGTATTTCTGCTGTATAGAGCATACAATGGTCAGACATCGAGGAGATCTGCAATACTCTTGGGAGTCTTGAGTGAGCTATATTTAGTCATCATCAATATACCCAGCTACATAAGTTCAATTACAACTCTTTCAATAGGAGGACTCTATCTTCCCCTTCCAATCCTTCTACTGGTTGGAGCTCTGATGGTATGGAAATTCCCTCCATTTGTCCCTTCTAAACCATGGGAAGCGCCGGGTTAGTCTGAAATAACATCAGCTACTTCGATAGCTGGATGACATATTGATTTGCAGATACTCAAGTAGAGTCACTAAAAGATCATCATAGCACGAGGAATTTTCAGACCTGAATATCTACAGCGTTAACAAGAGGAATAAATGTAGTTTCGAAGTTTAATCTGAGAGAGGGGCGTCCTCTATTCCTTATTCTTTCTTTAATTTATCAAGAAAATCAAATTAGAAAAAAGAAAGAGGGGAAGAGAGCAAATTAACTCTCTTCACATCAATTTTCATTTGCTATTCAGGAAGGAACTTACGTACAAATGGAGAGGTTTCACCTCTACGCATGAAATGTCCAGAAGGTCCCTCTCCAAGGAACTCTGAGAACCAAGACTCATGTTCCACCTCTTCATGGAGGATGGCTTGTGATAATGCATAAGTCCGATGGTCTTTTCCTGCAGTCATGTTGCATATCTCAGAATAACCTCTTACCGCACAACGCTCAGCAGCTACAAGCACTTTTAGAATTGCTTGAACATCCGTTGGATCCTTAGGGAGTTTGGCCGGGGGACATGCGGAAATGTTATGGAAATCGACCATATTCTCTGGGAGTTTGCCACCAAGCTCATAGATACGCGGTACCAACGCTTCGAAGTGGTTTCGATCTTCGATACGGGCAGCTTCAGCAATCTCCTTGATACCTTCACCCTCAAGTCCAATAAGGTTAGCTCGAAGAATTGTATAGTAGTAGTAAGTTGTTAACTCAGCAGCTGCATTTTTGACAAGAAGTTCAAGAAGCTTGTCAACATCAATGCCTGCCTTCTCAACCATTTCTCTAGCAACTCGTGCCATTATTAAATCACCTTAATTCTAAATAAAAGTAACTTCTATATAAAAGTTATCTCAGATAGATTTTTATTACTCCCTACAGGTTTTGAACTATGGAAGAACGTCTGAGAGAGTCGGGCCTCAGGATCACTCCACAACGTCTTGAGCTGCTAAGAGTACTTGAGAAACACGGGAAGGACCATCCTTCATTCTCACAGGTATATGAAGCAGTCAGAACCAGACTTCAGAGTGTTAGTCAGTCCACAGTCCTGAAGAACATGGCCACATTTGAGGACATGGGAATTGTCCGCAGCTTTTCGTTCAGGGGCGAAACACATTATGAACTTAATCCCAAGCCACATGTGAATCTCATAGACGCGACGGGGAAGATAGTGGACATCGAAGGTGGGGAGATAAAGAAAGTACTCAATGAACTCATTGACACAATAAAGAGAGAAGCGGGTATTGAAACAAAGACTCTTCTTGTTATGGTTGAGTAATGTTTGACTATGCTCATAATAGAATGAGTAATGGTATTATTATCTTTAGAATCGTCATGGTACGGAAAATCTTCGGACCAGACTATCTGCATGATTTACTATGTTTCCTATTGGGAGCCTTTTTCAACCTGCAGCATACCCTTTTCATATTTGGATGACTTTGCCCACCAAGATTCAGAATCTTCAGGATTTTTCCAAGGAGTGGAAACTTCAAGAGGAGGTACCACCTTGATTGTGACTAGGGCAGCCAGGAATAGAATGGGAAGAGGAATGAAGAGCCGCGATGATAGAGAGAACACAGGTATTATCGCACCTAGAATTCCAATTATCGCCATCTGTAATTCGCTTGCAGCTCCTACCAACATTGTACGTTTTCTTGTGGTTCTGCCTTGGTAGAGCTTGTATATCTGATAGACGAACACAAGTCTAAGAAAGGTGACCGGTAGATTTCCAATGAACACAAAAGGAGTGGGAATGGCTTCGTTGGGAACTGGAGATACATCTGCAAATGTGCCAGGAGGGTTGTTGATACCAAATCTGATTGGTAATGTCCACAGCATACATATCAAAGACATGTCTATAATCCAGCCTGTAACTGGATCAAAAATGACATTAAGGCCAGCAGGAGCCAGAACTGCAATTATCGCCATTATTGCACCTGCAGCCCCAGACTTCAAAGTTCTACTTTCACTTGTCTTCGCATTCTTCATCTATTACCTTACATCCATGATTGTTTTCGAAAATGTAGTTTCGCTATGACATAAGCCACAACTGCGACAGCAAGTCCCGTGACTCCAATCAAGAGGGTGGGATATTCCTGAGAAGGATCGCTTGGGCCAAAAAATGGTCTATAACTTAGGCTCAGTGCAACCAGAGTAGATCCTAGGACTGCACCTATAATGGCGGCACCAAGTATCTTGAAATTCAGACGTATTCTGTCCAAGTGGGATCACCATCGATTTACTTACAATCTGTTACAGTCAGTCATTGAATATAGTTCTAGGTTTTGAATCAAAGTGATCTAGATTTTTACACGCCATACGTTTAGGGTCTCTCTCCAAGATGTGAAGGTTGCGAAAATCAGAACCGCAGCTAATAATAAGCCTGTGGAGTTCAGAAAGATTGGAATGTAAATAACCACCCCTATGAGAACAACAGAATAGAACACTGAGTAGAATAAGTATCGTGGGACTAGAAATCTACCAGCACCAACGAAGAAACTGAGCAAACCTGCCTTGAACTCCTGAATCACATAGTACTGACCATTCTCATCAACATCAATCAAAGAGAGATTCTTTAGTTTGTTGAGGTGATAGATTGCGAGACTGGGACTGGAGAGACCAGAACCTCGTTGTATCTCTCTCATGCCCATTGGACGAAGATGGCGAAGCATATAGAAGTACACGCGCTGGGTTTTCCCCTTCAGCAGCGACTCAAGCTCCTCATTAGTCAGCTCATCAGAAGATTTCCTTTCCATCTCTCACGCCACGCGAAAAAGTAAGACACTTTGCTAACTGATGTTTCGTAATCTAGTTACAAATCTTTAGACCAAAGCAAAAACAGGCTTAAAGCTTCTACAATGGTGCTCCCCATAACTGGACTCTAGTTTCGTTTTAGGGGAAATCTTCCACACAGACTATTTGCTATATCGACAAGAAAAAAGTGTAGTTTCTAATCGAGAGAGGGGCTTCCTCACTCCGTTGCTCTTTGAAGTATGGTTGTAATGATCCTATTTGGATAGCCATGGACAGCAGTCCCTATTTGTTCTGTGGAAGTCCTCCCATGTGAGCCACCCTAACCTACCGCGAAGCTCAAGCCAGTTCAGATTTTTCCTATGAGGAAGGTCGACAGTCATAGATTCCTGATTCTTCTTGTAATCATTGAACTTGCATCCATATAACCTGCGGGAGGGATTGAGTTTGAACATCTCAGGCGTCAATAGGAGGAACAATGTTCTCTTAGGATCTCTCCTGCATAACGGTTCGCAGAGATGACTGTTTTCCTCCAACATGACATCGATGATTCTAGCCATCTGGTTTCTGGTAGAGTCATATGTGACCTGATAGCTGATATCAGATAGAACCTTCGCTTCTACCATCACCGCAAACCCATTACTGGGGTTCATTAGTAAAGCGTCTATGTGTGTGGGACCTTCCAGATTCCTCTTTCCATATGCACTGTCTAAGATGTGAGGAATGAATTGTCGTTCATTCAAGTATTTGCCAAGCCAAGACTTGTATGAGGATGGTGAAGGTAGCGTGGTTTCAAAGAAAAGCTCTAAGTCTCCTTCCAAGCACTCTCGCCAAGAGTTTAGACCTGCGAGAGGAGGACTTGCACCAAAAGCATCAGTGAAGAGTTTCTGCAACATCTGCAGTCGTCGTTCGTCATAGAACATCGTCATCATACAGGAAGCAACCCAGAATCGTTCATCCTTCTCAAGCTGACAGGGACGTTTTATCTCAGTAAGAGACTTGCCTTTCATATCTGGGTTATCAGCAAGATACTGATGATACCGTTGGATACTAGTCTTATAGTAGCTCAGATGCTTTTCATTGGTAACGCATTTTCCTCGATACTTGACTTTCGCAAAATGGTTCAATAGCTGCTTTTCTGTGAAGGGTAGATAAGTACTATCTAAGACCACGCTCATCAAAAATCACTCCCTGTTTCAAGTATGATTCCTACAATATGAATCTGCTGAAGGTCATCACGACTTAGGAGATTTTTTGGCTTGATTATCTGCTTTACAGGTAAAAGAAACAGATGTAGTTTCCATTCAGTATCAAGGGGGTTTCTTCATCTCTCCTTTACTATTGATTTTGAGTTCACCAATATGAGAGACTGTATTTTCTCTCCAACAATTGAAGTGGGCACATTACTAGATAGTAGAGTTCTAACAATATCAGAGAGTGGGAGCGAGATGATATTGACTACACCGCCCTCCGCTTTGCGCTATACTCATTGATTAATCGTTATGGCTCGTGAAGTGTTTCTTTGCGGTTTCAAGTGTAAGTGCTGATGAAGACCTTTTACGTCATCATCGTCACATTTATAACCATTTGATACATATGGTGATTATGGTGACAAATATGACAAATGATGAGAAAACCAACGATGATAATGAAGTACGTGAACGAATGCGGAAAAGGTTCCAAGAGCTTGATGAGCGACAGCGAAAGAGAGAGGAGGCAAGCTCAGCATGGGTGTTTGTTCTCTACATCGGGTTCCTTATTACTTTCATTGGAGCGTTCATGATGCTATTCTTTCTCGGTATCATTCCCCTTACACTGGAGATAATCATTTCCACCGGAGTGATTCTCTTTGGAGTCTTCTTCATGGCTATAGCGGTCTTCCTGAGGAGAGCCCCAAGTCTAGTTCTGGACGAGCTCTGAACTTGCATTGATAAGAGGGTGATCATGTGACTGATGTGACGATACGAGGCATAGACGATCATGTCTATAGCCTCTTTTCTGCTGAGGCGAGAAGGAGAAGTGTTCCAATAGGAGAACTAGTGACACAGGTCATGCGCATCTTTCTCGAGGAAACAACTGAGAAGCGGTTTACTGTGGAGGGCTTGGATGAATTGACCATTACAAGGGATGAACTGGAATCGGTCGGAGGCCGCATTGGGTTCAATAGTATTAAGACCCTTACAATCAGTGAAGATATTGATTGGGAACTGTTTGATCAATACGTCGATGAGATTCGGAAGTCCAAGACAGTAATTATCCCCGACTCCTTGACCAAGTTGCAGGTTCTGACAAAATGCAGGAATGTTGACAAGATAGTCAAAAGTAGTGTTTCGTGAAATCTTCGGATCAGAATATCTTACTACGCGTATAGAGTAAGAGAGGTCAAGGTGAGGGGCAGGGTGGGATTGGGGTGGTTGGGAGACTTCAACGAAAAAGTCAACACAGGGCTTTTCAGACGTCCACTAAACATAAGATCGATAACCTGTATTATGATTGGGAAATATAGGGAGAATCATAATCCATAACTCGAAGAAATATTGAAGACTTCATTTACGAGGGAATGTTAAGTAATAAGCTCTAAGGAGTATTTCCAAAATTCTAGAAACGGTTCATTCTTGCTTAAGCCAGAGATATTATATTGGAAGATTGTCCTATACTAGGTTACATACCGACCAGTCGGTATTGATTGATAGGTTGGTCTGAAAACGAAAAAGTGGGGAATGACGACAGACTCCAAGGTAAATATACTGACTCGTCTTACATCATTTCGATTGATAAGAAGTCTACTAGTAGCCATTACCAAAATGTGCCCGTCTGATGGCGACACACGACTCAATGTTGCTCTAGACCTTATTGCTGAAAGAAGAACAAATGCATGTACAATTTGCAGGATTTCAGCAATTCTTACACGAGTGATGTTAGCAATTGGCTCAACGGTTTTTGGAACGACCTTGGATGTTGTGCAGAAAAGTCTCAATGACAATATTTTCAGAAGATCCATGTCAAGTGTTATCAGTGGCTTGGCGAGATTTGGGGTAAACAAACCATTCACACCTGGAGCTCCCTTTCAAGTTGTATGGAATGTGACCAAATCCTGTAACCTGAGGTGTAAACATTGCTATGAGAGTGCAGGTCAGAAAGACCCTAATGAATTGTCAACAAAACAGGCGCTCAGGGTTATTGACAAGCTTGCAGATGCTGGTGTTGTGTTCCTAGCATTTTCTGGCGGTGAGCCAACAATCAGACCTGATATTCTTACTCTTATTCGTAGAGCGACAGAGCAGGAGATGTATGTCGCAGTTGCAACAAATGGAATAGCTTTCTCCAATCCAGACAGAGTTCGGTTGTTCAAGAACGCAGGGATGAAGTTTGTTCAGATTAGTATAGATGGGGCTAATGCAGTAACTCATGATGAGTTCAAAGGAGTTCCAGGAGCCTTTGCGCGGACAATTTCTGGAATAAGGAATTGTGTAGCGGAGGGATTGTTCGTTGAAGTATCCACAACTGTGACAAGACACAACATTGCTGAGATTTATGATGTAATCAGTCTATGCGAAGGTCTAGAAGTTCGGTGGCTTATGTTTTACAATCTTGTTCCTGTTGGGCGAGGAAAAGAGCTAATTGACATGGACCTCACACCAGATGAACGTGAATATCTACTAGAAGTATTATGGGAGAGAATCTCCAGTGAACAAAAATCTTCAATGGAGGTGTTGACAACTGCACCCCAGCTTGGAAGGTTTGCATATGAAGCAAACGCCAGAAGTAATAGCAGAGATGAGATCATATCTCCAACGCACTTTAACAATGCACGACTACCATCACAGATGATAGGATTAGCAGAGTTCATCGGTGGTTGTGGTGCAGGGCGTTTTTATGTTGCACTTGAGCCGAATGGTGATATCTATCCTTGTGTCTTTTTCCCCCATATTGAAACGATGAAAGTAGGTAACATTGTTACTGATGATTTTGAGGCAATATGGACTGACTCACCACTTCTCAGAAGACTGAGAAACAAGGACCTCCTGCAAGATGCATGCGGGAGTTGCGAAAAGAGATACGTATGCGGTGGCTGTCGAGCTCGAGCAATAGGCTACTTTGGAGATGAGCTTGCTCCAGATCCAGGATGTATCAACAATAGGGATATTTGGGACAAATTAGCTGGAATCTGCGTTTCAGAGCTAGAATTCCTCGTATGTATTTCGTCATCTGTTGCAAAAGCTAATTTTTCGGAGGGATGAAGATTAGCTAGAGTTCTGCTCACAGTGCCTCATTCAAGCTGTGATATTCGGGACTCTTTCAACTACACAAGCCCTCCATTGGGACTTGGGTATATTGCTAGTTATCTCAGAGAAACTGGAGATCACCAAGTAAAAATACACGATGGGCTCCTTCAACACTCAAGGGCTTCAGATTTCGCAGAAACCCTTACTTCTTTCTCCCCAGATGTTGTAGGCATAAGTGGCCAAACGACTCCCTCCATTTACGACGTGTATCGAACTGCAAAGGCGGTCAAGAAACACGACCCTGCAACTCTTGTTGTAGTTGGAGGAGCCCACGTGACCTTTCAGGATGAGCAAGTACTCAAGGATTGCCCTGAGATTGATGTGGTTGTGAGAGGAGAGGGAGAAGTGACCATGAAAATGCTTCTAGATGAAATCAGCGAAAATAGATGTAACGTTAGAGTAGAGGGAACTACTACACGCTTGGGCACCAGCATATTGAGGAATCCAGACAGACCGTATATCGCTAATCTCAACTCTCTGCCGTTTCCAGCATACGACCTCCTTAATCTCACATCGTACTTTCCACGAGGAAAGAGAATAGCTCCGATGATAACAAGTAGAGGCTGCCCATACCAATGCACATTTTGTTCATCATCAAGGATTACAGGAAAGCGCTGGAGAGGTAGATCAGCAGAAAATGTAGTGAGAGAAATCGAGCTGTTACAAGAAAGATATGGTGTTCGCGATGTAACATTCCTTGATGACTTATTCACATTTGACCATCAGAGAGTTGAGGAGATATGCTCACTGATAATCAAAGATGTGGACAACATTGGATGGACCTGCTCATCAAGGGCAGACATAATGACTCGTCATCCAGAGATAGCTGATTGGCTAAAGGACTCAGGTTGTCATACTCTCTATATCGGAGCAGAATCAGGCAGCCAACGAATACTTGATAAAATAAAGAAAGGGATTCGAATTAGCCAGATAATCAATGCTGTAAAAAGAGCCAAAGCTGTTGGTCTTGAAGTTGTCCTCTCTTTTATTCTAGGAATACCGGGAGAAACTCAAGAGGATATTCGTTCGACTATTGATTTTGCTTGCAGATTAGATCCTGACCTAGCTCAGTTCACTATCTGTACACCGTATCCTGGGACACCAATGTACGAGGAAGCGATTGAAAACGGATGGTTATCTGTTCCAGATTGGTCACTATTTACAGTTTTAGAACCGATTATGGATCTTCCAGGACTATCCAGAAAATGGATCAAGCAACAACTCACGCGAGCATACTACAAGTTTTACACAAGGCCTAGCTTCATCTGGAGGCAAATCAAGATGAAGAATCTCGATATCTTCAAGGTCGCATTCAGGAGTATGCTGAACAAAATCAGGAAGTGATGATGTTCAATATAAGAAAGCGTGAAACTAAAGAACAGGTCAGTGAATCAGAATACCTGGTTAATATGACAGAGCTTCACACCAGAGAGAACATTGTGACTGAGTCTTTCCGCCAATTCATTGAGAAATCATATCATAAGGTCAGCATCGATAAAATATGCTCTGAGCTTGGTATATCAAAGGGTGCTGTTTTTCATTATTTCAATTCAAAATATGATCTTGCATGTGAATCACTACTTCAAGGATTCAATAAACTTTGGAGTCCTCATCTAAAGCAGATTATCAGTAAGGGAACACCACAAGAGAAACTCATACAGTTCATTCGAAGCTCTGTTCAGATGTTCATGGAGCATCCAACGCTTCGTCGGTTTTCCTATGAAATCTATGAGGAAGGTGCGGGCAGAAAGGATAGAAACAGTGAGTGGCTGAGATCCTATAGGGAGCATATGAACCTTGCAACCAAGTTATATGAGGAGTGCGGAGTTTCAAATCCAGAGGGGCGAGCTCGCCTTCTGATTGCATCCTTGGAGGGCCTTTCTTTCTTGTTTATTTCAGAGGATTCTGAAAGACAATTAGACGCTGAAACTATTTCCAAAGATCTCGTAGATATGTTTGTCCCATGACAAAGAACAGGATTATCGATAATATCGCCAGCAAAACAGATGTAATCCTGAAATTTCTTTTTTCTCAACAAGGAACATTGTTTAAGAAGACTCGGTCGATAGAGTGCATATCATGAATATTGATGAAGCAAAACAGATTGTCTGTGACGCTGGTAAGAAGCTCATTGCAAATGGTTTGGTAGGAGGAACGTGGGGGAATATTTCTTGCAGAATAAGTGATTCAAAGATGGCAATCACACCTTCAGGAATGAGCTACGAGAAGCTTGGTCCTGACGATATCGCTATTGTCGATTTTAGTTCAGATGATGTAACATGGGAGGGAAAACACAAACCCTCTGCAGAAATGAAACTTCATATCGCAGTTTACCGTGAACGAAAGAACATTGGAGCTGTCATCCATTCACATTCAATGAATGCCTCCACGGTTGCTGTTGCGCGACGTGAAGTCCCTCCAATTCTTGATGACATGGTTCAGATTATTGGTCCAACAATCAGGGTGGCAGAATATGCTCTGCCCTCTACAAAGAAGATAGTCAAGAAGACCATGAATGCACTCAAGGGGCGAAATGCAGCATTGATGGCAAATCATGGCGCTGTGTGCATTGGACGTGATATGGAGGAGGCATTCACTTGCACATTTGTGCTTGAAAAGACTTGCAAGGCATTCATAGAGGCTGAGTTCCTTGGTGGAGCTAAGACCATCAACAAGTTCGAGGCGTACTTGATGCGACAATATTATCTACGGAAATATGGGAAGCAGAAAGGTGAGTTCTCATAGAAAGGATGCATCCATGTTATCATAAGTCGGGAAAATCTTCGAACTAATCTTGGGAGTGAATATTCATCTCTGGATTGAGAAAGGAGAAATCTTATGTCAGACACACTCTGCTAAAAGGACAGGAGGTTTGCAGCAATATGACAATAAACACTGCAAGGAAGATTATCCTACTTTGTACAGGTTTTAATCTAATTGCCGAGTATTCTGCAAGAGGTCTTGTTGGTTTCTTCTATCAGCTTCTTCCAGTCTGGCTTTTTCTAGCGTATTTCACATTCTTTCACATGATACTCCATGTTTCTTCTGTCACTGGAGGTTCTGACAAGGCTGTTCTCCTTTCAGCAATGACATTGGGATTGCCCTACATATTCTTCTCTACAGGAACTGCATTTTTCACAAGCGAGATTGCTGGTTTTCTGATCATAACTTTCACAATCATGTTTTTCATGTGGGGGCTCACTCAGACTTGGCTCCCTTTATCAGCTGGAGGGCACATCTTTGGCTGGAATGTTTCAGAGTTTCGCTTGAGTCTTAGAGGGTGGGCAGTCTGTATTGCATACCTCATTCTTTTCATGGTCTTCTCGTTCCCCGGGGCAATCAAAGCACCTCTCTATCTCTACGCGGTTTCATTCGGAGTCATTCTGCTATTCGCATACCTTACTCTCAGAGAAGTAAATCGAAGCAAAAATGAATTCAAGTCTGTGGGGGACAATAATATAGTAAATGATGACACAATTCCAAAAAATCCGTCTATGTTCATACCTGTCTGGTTTATAATCACTTCAGGAATAGGTCTGATTAGTGGCACACTAATCCCGCTTTATTTTGAGTCATTAGGAACAGAGAGACTGTACTATCCAACTGCATTCATCCTGATGACATTCTGGACAATAGTGACTGGTGTTCTATTGCTCTTAGACAGGAAAAGGGTCGGAGCATTCCGTTTGCCCTACTAGTGAAACACAAGAGATTTTCATACTGAACTATCTCCTATACAAGCAAGAGGAATCCAGACCACTGGTTTTCAATTGATCTACAAATGATTTCATCACGTACAAGCAATAATGAGCATAATTATTTCTCATCCTTATTCCAAATCATCCAAAGGAAGATGTAACATAGTTTATCAAGATGGTAAACGATCATGAATGGGTTGTTTAGATGGAGAGAGAACTGAAAGATATGCTCAAGCACGGGAGGAAATTTGAAAGGTTGAGGACTGCTGAGCAGGGAGTATTCATTAGAAAGATACCTAAGTCAAAGGATGAGCCAGCCTATCTAGCTGTTGAGATCAATCCGATTGATAAAAGTGGATATCCAATGAATAAGATAGGGGTCATCATAAGAAACCAGTACGAACTAGATGCCATCAGGGCTATTTTGTCTCAGAAAAAGGTGGACGAAATACTCCAGACAATAGAGAAGATAAGCCATCAGTAGGGTATTATTTTTTCATTACACTGGAGATTTTTAAACTAGAGAATTGGAAAGAGGGCTTCCTTTTCGCACCCTAAAATCTTAAAGTAGAGGAATACCAAGTGTAAGAGAATCATTGAATGGTAGGAAAAAAAACGCCCATAGGACGTGATAGTGTGAGTGAACAGAAATCGAAGATTCTAGAGAGAGTAAAGAAAGAAGAGATCAGCTTCATTGACCTAATGTTTTCAGATCTATCTGGTCAACTGAAATGCGTGACCATTTCGCCAAGAGAATTGGAAAATTGCTTAGAAGATGGCAAATGGTTTGACGGATCGTCTGTAGAGGGGTTCACCAGAATCCATGAGAGCGACATGTTGTTGATTCCTGATTCAACGACCTATATCATGTTGCCTTGGCCGCGACATGGAAAAAACGCAGCGAGAATCATTTGTGATGTCTTTGAACCTAATAAAATACCATATGAGGGTGCTCCTCGAAACATTTTGCGACGTATTTCTGAAACGAGTGAAGCAAAGGGATGGTTTTACAAGGTTGGACCTGAAATCGAGTTCTTCCTTTTTGGATCAAAAGAAGAAGGGGATTATTATGATAGGGCGAGCTACTTCGATTTCTCACCAAGAGACCTAGGTATCGATATTCGGGCAGTCATCGTTTCTACGTTGGAAGGTCTGGGTATTCAAGTAGGAATGACACATCATGAGTGTGGACCCAGCCAACATGAGATTGATATTGAATACAGTAATGTCTTGACTAGTGCAGATAACATCATGGTTGCAAAGCAGGCGATTAAGACAGTCGCTAGTAACATAGACCTTTATGCCTCTTTCATGCCAAAGCCCAGAACCGGTGTGGCAGGTAGTGGAATGCATACACATCAATCCATATTTAACAACAATAGAAAGAACCTCTTTCATGACGATGATGATCCATATCAACTCTCCACTCTAGCATACCATTTCATGGGCGGTCAGCTCGAGTATATCAGAGAGATGTCTGCCATCCTCTGCCCAACAGTCAATAGCTATAAACGGTTAGGTGGGTTTGAGGCACCGGTCTATATTTGTTGGGGACAACGAAATCGGTCAGCCTTAATCCGAGTCCCAAGGTACGGTAAGAATCGACAAGAATCTGCAAGACTGGAACTTCGATGTCCAGATCCAAGCTGCAATCCTTACATTACATTTGCAGTTATGCTGGCAGCAGGAATGAAAGGTATAGATAAAAAGATAGAACCTCCAGAACCAGTAGAAGAAGATGTCTTTGACTTCGATGATGCTAAACTTGCGCAGTTTTATATAAAATCCATGCCCTCCGATCTTGGTGAAGCCCTTGATGAGTTTGAGCAGAGTAAGTTCATCAAGGACTGCTTAGGGGAGCAGGCTTTTAACAAGTATTTAGGGCTTAAACGAGCAGAATGGTCGGAGTTCAAGCGGAGTGTGACTGACTGGGAAAGAATGTACTATATAGACTTGTGAATAAATATGAAGAACACATTCTTAATGAACTTTGATAGCTGCTTTGAGATTGTCATTGAGGGGGAGATATCCAGACAAGATTACCTATCAATCCAAATTCGTCATGAACTCCTCAACAGCACGAATGTAAAGATCCGGATTATGACTGTGAATCACATGATCAGAGTCAATCCGTTTGAATAACATTTCTGGTGCAAGTTCTCTTGCCAATGCAGCATCATTATCATCCATAGCACCAACTAGCCCATAATCTGGATGACGTAACCAGTTTGCATGGAGAAGTATCATTGGACACTCAGCCTGTTTCAATGCATCGGCATGATTTAGCCCCTCGTATATCCGACCATCAACCCAAGCTTGTGAGAAGTCTGCATCGAAATCGACTAGTACTTCAACTATCTTTCTAAAACTACCAGGCAACGAGGGTTTACCCCGAAGCTTCTGGGACACTCGAATCAGAAATGAGATGAAGTAAGTAGCAGAACGAGGAACCGAACGAATTTTTCCATTTGGTAGGGGTCGCTTAATCTTCATGAACATTCTCGCAAGTCCAGAGATGCTTCGAGATTCATGTAGTTCCTTGCTCATCTCTACTGTGACTTGTAGAACATAATAGACATAGCTATCCTCCTTAATTCTTGGCCAGTCCGCTGAGAACAATGGGGGATCTTCCATTATGATGCCTTTAACTAGACCAGGTCTGTTTGCTGCTAACCAGAGGGCAATGAGTCCTCCCGAAGAATTACCAGAGATGATCGTAGGTTCTTTTACAACAGATTGTAGAAATGCAGTCATATCTCTACCAATTGAGGTGAATGAGTAATCACCAGTAGCCCAGTCAGATTTTCCATGTCCTCGAACATCGATAGCATAGACATGAAATTTCTCAGAGAGCAGAGGAAGGACCTTTCTGTAATTTGTCCAGTCAGCTCCTTGACCTGGAATAAGAACAAGCGAAGGACTATTATTTGGTCCAGCAACATAGTTGATCTCTAGCTCACCAGTGTTGAACCGTTTCTCTTCAAAAGCGTCCATGGTTAGGATACAGACCCGAATGTTTATAAATTTGCATTACTATGCAAAATATGCAAAATATGAGATTTTTGAGAGAGTAAAAAATGGCTGACGAAAAGTTCACCCGAATCAGAACATCCTTCATTCAGACTCTTGAGGAAATGGTGAAGTTTCGTGGTAACGACCCAATGATTGCGAGAATATACGCCATGATAGTCCTTTCACCAGAACCTCTGACTCAGGAACAGATAGCGAATACCACAGGTTACTCAAGGAGTCAGATATCACGTTATCTCGCAAATTTAGAACAGCGTCAAATGATCACGAAGGATTCTATGCCAGGTTCCAGGACCCAGCTCTATGGTGGAGAAACAATCCCTTTTCTCGATGGTTTCAGATCTGGAATGGAGGTTGCTGAGAGATTCATCAATAGCAGATTGGATGTGATGAATCATATTCTATCAGCATGGCAAACACTCCCCAAGGATATCAAGGATAGTGCTGAAGGAAAGAAGCTGAAAGAAGTAGTCACTGTCTTTTCTGCATGGTTTGGTAGCTATCTTGATCTCCTATCCGAGTTCAATCAACGATTCAACGAGAGATTGAAGGAGAAAGAGAAAGACCTGCTACTTATCAAATTCTGATCTTTTTTTCTAAAAGGCATTTGGTTGATTTTCTATAGAGGAAATTCAAGCCACAGGAGCTATACGACCTGATAATATCCTAGGGAGGTTTTTCGTCTGCCATCACTTTTGAGGCTGGTTTCCCCCCAATTCCCCAATGAGTCTTTGGAATCTCATAAACAACAACTTCCACAGCTCGTTCTGGAATTCCTAACTCAACAAATACCTTCGTGATACCTGAGATGATCTGTTCCACGGCTTCTTTTGATGTGCCTTTCCACATCTTAACATCAACAATTGGCATGAGTTATCCTTCAGTACTCGATATTAAACAATTCTGATTTCTGGTTTTGCTTTCTTCTATCTCTTTCATGAGTGATATAGACACTGTGGTTATTCGAATTCGATGTAGCACCAGTCGAGAGGTGGATGCAGCCTTCATTTGATGTTCATTCCAAAAAGACCTGTGAAGCATTCATTGCAGCAGAATTCTTTGAGGGAGTATGAGAACAAGTAAGTAGCTACTCAATAGATACAATATATCTGTACTTTTGCTTCTAAAATGCAAATATCTTTGGAAGCTGAGTGGAATCATTGAATCCTAAATCAAGGGTATTCATTTGTGTTTTAACGCTAGGGTTGGTTCTATCTCCTATATTCGATTCCCCTGTTTCAACTACGCTCTTTGAACAAGATGATAATGACTATTGGCCAGATGATTCTTGGAGGGTGTCCAGTTTGCAAGAACAAGACATGAATGTCCAGAGAATTGAGAGTCTAGTGTCGCGAATTGAGGACGGGTCAGCCGTATATTCACTTCTTATCATCAGGAATGGATACATCGTCTATGAGAATTACAGACAGGGGAAGAATGAAAATTCACTCATGCACATTTTCTCTTGTACTAAGAGCTTCACATCTGCCCTTATTGGGATAGCAATTCGAGAGGGCTACATTGGCTCTATAGATGATGCAATTCTCCCATATTTCTCCAATTGGACGATTGAGAATGTTGATGAAAGAAAAGAGAGTCTCACAATTAGACACTTTCTGACAATGACGACAGGGTTGGATTGGAATGAACACAACATTTCATACACCAGTCCTGAGAACATGGTCAATAAGATGCTAGCAAGTTCGAATCCTGCAAAATATGTACTAGACTTGAGGATGGTTCTAGAACCCGGCGAGGTACACGTCTATTCTACGGGAGCCAGTCAAGTATTATCTGCACTCATCAGAGAAGTGACTGGAATGAGACCTCAGTCCTTTGCACAAGAGTATCTATTTGAACCCCTCTCCATCTCTGACTATGATTGGGCTTTAGCTGGTATGGACACGAATGTTGGAGGGTCCCAGTTATATCTCAGATCTGGGGACATGGCACGATTTGGCTATCTGTACCTTAGGAATGGCTCGTGGAATAATGAACAGATTATTCCTGTTGCATATGTTCATGACTCCAAATCAGCAGAAGTTTCCACAAATTGGGCTCTTGATTATGGACTACATTGGTGGGTCAATGAAGCTCGCGAGTACTTCTGTGCGTTAGGTTCACAAGGTCAAGGGATATTTATCGACCTAGCATTCAATCTCCTGATGATTATTACTGGTGGGTCAGATTCTATCCCAATGGAGTCTTATTTTGAAGGCTATGTACGAAGAGCAGCCATTGAAGGGTACAGCGAGGATGAAGGTGAAGAAACAGAAACCTCCGGATTCGATATTAGAGTAGTAATGCTCTCCATTATTATCGCAACCGGTGGTTTCTCGATCTTGCTTATTATAATCTACCCGAACATTACTAAGAAATTCTCTAGCCCAGGCCAAATGATGCATGGATTTCTATTGAAGAAACTTCATCACAACTCAAACTCCAATTATCAAACCATTGCTTCATTTTAGAGAAACAATCCTGATACCATGAATCAGATGTCCTACTCTTGAAGCAGTCTGTCAGGGATGTCCGCCAGGAGACTTTTCAGTTTGAAGATGTACTTTCTGAAGATTTCCGCTCCTGACTGAGTAATCTCGACAACCACCAGAGGTCTCCATGATAATATCCTACGACTACGAATAAGACTGGACTCCTCAAGCTTACGAATGTGATGATCAAGATTCCCAGGTGTTAGACCTAGAAGCTGCTTCAATTCAATGAAACCAACCCGTCGCTTCATGAAGAGAAGATACATGATTGAAAAGCGCGGCTGTGACTGAAAGACCCTTTCCTCTTCACTCAGGGTCAAAGAGTCACTCACAGATAACACCACACTAATTTGGAACTACGTAGAAGACTGCAACATATGAGCAGCCGTCCGGTTCATTGCAATCCCTGCAACGATGAAACAGATGGAGAAGACAATCAATGTGAGATATCCAAGAAGCATTATGTCCGAAATGAGTAGAAGCGGAAACGAAATTAGACAAAGAGAAATTCCTAGATAGAAGAGGACACTGACTTTTCCATGTGAACCAACTGCTCTGAGAATTGCAAATGTAATCAAACATGATGCGCCAGCAGCCCAGAGAAGAGAGATTAGGCGTAGTGACTCAGGAAGCAGTCCAGTCAAAGTAAACGCAAGAAACCACACAATTCCAATCAAAGCCCCATGTTTGGCATCTGTGGTTTCTTCCTTAGATTTACTTTCTACTGTCTTCCAAGATTCAAAGAAGGAATATGCTATAAAACCAAAACACAGAAGCAAGGTCATCACATTTGCGAAAATAGAGATGAGTTCTGTATCGAGTCCGATTATGCCAGCGACAAGGACTGCGTTCATACTGACTACAACGCCAAGGGGGAGCACAATTCCTAGAAATATCAGTACTCGACCCCAAATCTTTCTGAAGAGATACTCTTCATATCGTTCAACAACGCTCAGAGCTTGTAGTACCTTATCAAATTCCTCCATAAGAGATCCCACCATTCTATGGAGTATGAGCAGACATTAAATGATAGTCTGTTCTGCAATACAGAACTCATCCACTCCTTAAGTAGAATTGTATCTTTACTATACACATGAAAACTACTACGATTGTATTGGAAGCTCGAGAAATATCGAAGAGCTATAATGGGAATAAAGTGCTAGACAACCTTAGCTTAGATATCAGATCATCTGACTTCTTTGTTTTGATGGGACCTAATGGCTCGGGAAAGAGTACTCTCCTGTCCATCTTGGCAGGAACAAACTCGTTTGATAGTGGGAGTATCAGGATTCTTGGACACGATATTTGTAATAGTAGTCTGGAAGCGAGAAAGCACATCGGGTATGTTCCTCAGGAGAATTTCTGTTCAGACTTTCTTACTGGTAGGGAGAACCTTCAGTACTTCGCGGATCTGCTTGGACTCTCCAAGGCGCAAGCGAGAGAGGAGATTGAGCTGCTTGTACAGATGATGGATCTAGAGGAGGCTATAGACAGGCGTGTTGCAGAATATAGTGGAGGGATGAAGAAGAAACTAGAGGTCGCAACAGCGTTGTTGGGTGAGCCAGAAATCCTCTTCCTTGACGAACCGACGACAGGTCTCGATCCAACTGTGAGAAAGGACTTTCTCACTCTTCTTCGAGAGATTAACGAACAGGGGACTGCAGTCCTCCTTGTCACACACATCGGTGAAGACGCAGAGATGGCTTCTCGTGTTGGTTTCATGATTCAAGGCGAGATCGTCGCGGAGGGTGAACCTGATGAATTAAAGGAGATGAGTGGACTGAAAGGCTCGATCATCGTGGATGCGGCTCCAAGATCTGACGAACTCATGTTGCTCCTAGCAAGTCTCAGTGATGATTGTATGGTCATTGAAAGGGAGGAGTTGCTAGAGCTCATTTGTAAAGACACAAAGAGAATGATTCCAAAGATTGTGGACATGCTCTACAAGTCCGGCTTTCACATGCACCGAGTTGATACAAGACCACCAAGTCTTGAAGATGTCTTCTACACGTTAACTGAATGTCCCATCCGAGGTGAGGTGTGATGAGTAGAGTAAGTCAAGTCCGTGCATCATTTGTACGTTCAATGAGAATCTTTCTCAGAGACAAGGCCATTGTTGGGTCCTCAATCTTGGTTCCAGTGTTTTTCCTTGTTGTACTACCATTAGTGATCTTCCAGAATGTGCCCGTGGAATTCATGCCAGCTTTGAGAGGCTTTCTTGCGATTGCCATGGTGACACTTCTGATTATGACTGTAGCAATGAGTAACCTCCCAGGGTCTATAGCTGCAGATAGAGATCATGACCTATATTCCAAACTCTCCTCCATGCCAGTCAATCCTTTGTATGAATGCTTGGGAAGAATCGTGACTGTATTTGTCTTCTCAGCGATTGGTAGTCTTGCCATCATAATGATTGGTTTGGCGCTTGGAGCTGAGCTGATTATCACATCCTTAGATTTGCCACTTGTTGTTGGGGCAGCCTCTGGCATCGTACTCTTTTCAGCTGGTCTTGGATTGATAATTGCAAGTGTGGTAAAAAGCGAGTCAGCGGCAGCTCATATTGGGGTAGCTATTGTCTTGGTCAACTACTTCATTGGTATAGCATTCCCATATGGTGATTTGCCTGATTTACTCAAACCAATGGTGCATGTAAACCCAGTATGCATAGGCAATAATATGATTGCAGTTCGCACAGTGGGAGAGGAGTTCGTAGGATATAATCCATTCAACTTCATGGATATCACAGTAATGCTTGTCTTGACCATTCTCTTATTCACAATTGGATTGTACATTTATTCACGATACTGCTGGAGGAGGTAGATTCGCTATTGAGAGAGGATCTTCCTCTCTCCCTCATTATTTCTTCGTTCTCATTCGTGCCAATAAGGGAGAGTTTCGATTTTATTTACTCATCCTTTGAGCTTTTTTGGTAGCCCGTAGTCTTTGTCATAGTTTGCACTATTGTATGACTTTCTGGGTCCTTCGCTTCTTGACCTCATCAACACCTGCAGCACCAAGACCAACCAACATACAAATCCAGAAGACAGCCATGACAAGGAATACAAGACCTATCAGTTCACCAGCATAGAATGCATGCAGCACGAACTGAGCAACTGGTGTATGCGGTTGTTCTATGTTACCATTGAAGTTCTGTCCAATGACCTCGATGGAATATTGCTCTCCTGGAGTTAAAGTATAGTCAATTGTTTCATGGTATGAGAGGGTTTCAACAAGAGTACCAGGACTGTTCAGGTAGACATCTAAATGGGCAAGATAGGCACCTTCACTATCATACAGCGTGACTGTGAAGTCAACCTCTTCTCCAACTATATCGAAAGTATGGTAGCCCGAAATGTAAATTGGGAGGTCTGAAGCTGCAGTAAAATCAGCTGTGCCTTCCTCTCCACTGAGTATCAGTGTGTGTGTAAACCCAAGACGCATAACCTGGTCTACGCCATGATAGAACAAGACGAAAGAGCCCAGAATTATGAGAAAGACCACTAGGAAAACCCCTACCGTTCCGCGTTTCATAGCCTTGGGGAAAAGATGGTTTCTTAAATTATTTATTGTTTAGATGAATTATTTGTAAGCAAATGCAATCTTTTATCAAACAACTTGAATTAGGGAAAAGATAGAACTTTTAAGTTGTAACTCTTTCTTTATGGAAAACTTCTTTTCCGTGAAAATACTCCCAGGTAGCTGCTTGTAGTGGAAAAGACCTGATGCGTACTTTCTTATGATAACCTCAGGTCTTCTTCATCAAAACCGTCGAGGGATTTTAGATCGCTCAAGACTAGTGAAGGCATCAATCTCAGAGCTGCGTCCAAGTCATTCTTGAGCAAAACTTGAGAATCATTTTCTGCGCTTTAAGACCAGCAAGAATGCTATTACAACTACTGCACCACCAATCGAAAGACCTGAAATCAACAAAATATCAGGGGGAGGGGGGTTTGTTGTCGTGGCTGTTGGCGAGGTTGTTGTGGATGTGGTTGGAGTCGTAGTTGTGGCTTCGGGACAATATTGCGACAAAAGACTTTGACCTTCTGTTAGCAGAGCACTCCAGATGAGTGCCATATTGCCCATGTCCCAGTTTGTAAATAGGACAGCTCCCAGTTTTCCACATTCAGTTGTGAACTTTCCAAACTCAGCAGAATATCCTAACATAGATCCATACTGTTGAAGATATTGATTCATTATGGGAACATACTCAGGTTGGAATATTTGGACATCTCCATACCATCCCCCATTCGTTACAGCGATGATGAATTTAGAGAGGTCTGTAACAGTTGTCATTAGACCACCCGCACCATATCCATAGTCTCGGTAGACAGGAAGTGCGACCAGAGTGCCATTGTCCAACTTCAAGTGGGGAACTGCTACAGGTTGCGCATACTCAGTCACATTGAACTTTGTTTCATTCATTCCTAATGGAGTAAGAATGGTGTCATGGATATAATCGCTCCATGTGTTGTTTGTAATGTGTTCTAAGAGGAAACTCAGGAAGAAATATCCGGTGTTTGAATAGGCAAAATCGCCTGTAGTTGGTAACCACAGGTCTGGGTCATTGATGTTTGTGCTATTGATAATATCCTGGAGTGGTAAACGAATACCATTCCAGCTTGGAACAGGAATCGATATTGTGTAATTGAGGTCATCAAGCAGCTGAAGCATCTCCGCACTAATCCAAGGTTGGTTGAATTGATGGTATATTTTCATTCCAGCTTTATGCTCTAGGACCATTCGAATCGTGATGATTGTACCAGGTTCATTCGGGTTTCTGACCTGAAAAGGGAGATAGTCGCTGACATCGTCATCAAGATTGATTATGCCTGTTTCGTTGAGTTTGACAAAGGCTGCAGCGGTGAATGTCTTTGTGACTGAGCCAGTCCTGAACACTGTGTTCAATGCGGGTTGCTCGCCATATCCCTTTGCCCAGACTAGAGCGTTATTGATGATTATCGCCGCTTGTATACTTGGAATTCCTGATGCATCAAAGGCGTTCTGTATTGCAATTGCACCTTCTTCTGATATAGATCCAATCTCAGTAATTCCGTTGGCAAGCACGTTGGTTGGTAAAACCAAAAAAAGAATCAAAAATAGAAAAGTCGTTGACTTCAGATTCATCTTTCCACCTCATTTCCCTCACGCTAATAATATGCAGAGTTAATGAATGAAAACATCTTTTCTGTTTTAAAGCTCTATAGCCAATTTGCTATAGTAGATTTTGGATATACTGAGCTTTTTCTTCACATCATTGAGCACTTGATGAACTGTGGTTTTTCTTGTATCCAACTGAGTTCGCTTCGTTCTTTTGTGATGGCTCTAGTCCACTTCGCAAAATGTTTACACAGAAGCTAATCTTGGAAACAGATCTAAAGCACCCTCTCTTGCAATAGCCCTAAGGTCATCTTCATTAAAGCCATCGAAAGATTTGAGGTCGCTCAATACAAGTAAGGCCATCAACCTTGGTGCAGCACCCAGGTCAGTTCCGAGTACAATGTGAGATGGATCCAACAGCTCTTTGAGGGTTCTTAGTGAGCTTGGAGTGGTCACGGCTGTTGTGTCATAATACATGTTCTTCAAGAGTTTCAACCCTGCTGCAGGTCCTTGCTTTCGGAGTATCAGGTCATAGAGTGACCGCAGTTTTTTGACCTTGTCACGTTGTCGATATTCCAAAATACTAATTCTCCAAGCAAGATATGGAACTGCACCACCTCCATGTGGAAGTATGAATTTGATGTTTGGATTCCTATCGAGCACTCCGCTGTATACCATATTCGCAACAGCTCGTGTAGTATCAAAAGGCCACTCAATGTGGACAACGGGAACATCTGGTTTTTTCAAATCAGCAAATGGAGGGTCATCAGGATGAACAAAGACAACTGCTTTGCGTTTATTCAACTCAGCAAAGAACTCATCAAGCTCAGGATCTCCTAAATACATCCCATCAGCGTTTGATAGAAGAACCACACCATCAAGGTGAAGCTCATCAAAAGCGTACTCAAGCTCTGTAAAAGCCGCATCTATGTTAGGTAGTGGCACCGATGCCAATGCACCAAATCGAGTGGGATATTTTTTAACCATCTCTGCGAGATAGGTGTTTGTTTTTCTAGCTAAGCCTTGGAAGAAACCGTTATCCTTGATCTTTAAGCCGGAGGCGGGAATTGAGAGAATCGCCTTGTCTATTCCCACCTTGTCCATGTCTCTCAAGCATTCCTCAGGATTATATGTAGGAATAGGTACTCCCGAGAGCTCAGTAATTCCTTCCTCTGCAAGGGCTTTCACATAGAAATCTGGTATGAGATGATGATGCAAATCAATCCAATCATAATCGTCCGACATTTTTACCAACCATGTTTTTCGAATTCGACTCGAATTCATATTTACTATCTGCGCCAGTCCTAATATAATTTTCGAATATGATTCGAATTCGAATTCTTTATTAACTGAGAGTCTAACAATGAGTTGAAGATGAGGAAATCAAAGGCTAAACAAGCAATAGTAGAAACAGGACAGAAACTGATTGAGAAGAAAGGGTATTCCGAGCTCAACATAAACGAAGTAGCTTACGTCGCAAAAGTGAGTGTGGGAACACTCTACTATCATTTTCCAAAAGGAAAAGTAGACATCCTAGCTGAAATCATGTCAAGAAAGACTGAGGGTTTTGTAGAGGACTTCAACAGACAAGAAGGAATTGATAAGCTGCTTGAAATGGACATGAAACTGGATGACATACTTCGATGGGTCTTCACAAAGGTCATAGAGCTTCGTAGACCAGATCGACATTTTCTCTCGGCAATTCAAAGTGAGATGCTCGCCAATCCGTATCAGTACCAGGAGTTTGTGAAGAAATATCAGAGCTCTACCGGACTTCAACAAGCGATGGGAGTGCTCTCGGAGGTTTTAATGAAATCAAAAACAATCAGTCTGAGCAAGCTAATAGATAGGCAGGAAACGATTCAGAGACTCGTTGGACTTCTAATGAGCTATCAGATTATCTTCCCAGATTATTTTGGTAACGACGACGATTTTGTGGACTTGGCTGTTAGAGTGTTCTTTGAGATTTTGAAGCCGTGAATTCAAAAGTGAGTTCAACTAAACGTAGCAGGTATTTTGCCAATATCTTATCATCTTCAAATAATGGGAATTTTATGTGGATATTTGTGACCCGGTCTACGATATTGAGAGTCATGACTATTCGACGAAAAAGTTCAGCCTCGGAGTAATCCTTCAACCACTCGACCTTCTTGAACCTTCTAGCCAACTCGTTATAGAATCCCGCAACCATGTTGGAAAACTCACGATATGTTTCATTACCCGCGGTCATGAGTGGTGTAGCCAGTTCTTCTACAAACAGGTTTGACCGTCTAATCTGAATAGCTTTGTCTATCATGTGAGCCCATACTTGCATGAAACCGGGCAAATCCAAGTCATCTGGAACATCCAAGTCAAGGGTTTCGCGAATGTTTCTCCGCGTCATCTCTCTGACAATGTCTATCTTCCCCTTTGGAAAGTATCGATAGACAGTTCCTATGCTTAGATCGGCCCTCTCAGGAATATCCCTTACACTGGCTCGTGAAAGACCTTTCTCCCTGATGATCTCAGTCATGGATGTGATGATCTTCTCAATCTTCGCTTCTCTGTCGCGTGTGAACTTCTTCTCGTTTTGTTTCATCACAACTCGTTCCCTTCTTTGCTGATGTACCTTATCTCTGTATCTGAATTATTGTTCAGTTAGTAAAGGCTATATGAACATTTGTTCATTTATTCTAGGATGTGATATCATATGGAAATTGATCTTGCTTTCAAAATCTCATATCTACTACTCTGGCTCCTGTACCTGCTATCTAGGCTCATTCCATCTCGTGGGCTCCCTAGTCTTGATAGTTCTCGTAAAGAACGACGCGCAGTCCTAAGAGAGGAGGGCTGGCACATCATCTTCACTTTCATCATGGCGTGGTATGGGAACATCATTGTTGCAGTTCTATACTTGTTTAATCCTCCATGGATTGCTTGGTCGTACCTCAATCTTCCCTTAGAGGTCCGATTAGTCGGGTTCTTCTTCGCAATAATACTTGTACCATATACATACTGGATTGGGCGTACAATTGCTCAGAACTTTTCTTATACCATCGAGATACAAGAGAGGCAACAACTAATCACTACAGGACCGTATAAGAGAGTACGACATCCGATTTATGCTTCAGCCATCTTTTTCCTTGGTTCACTAGTACTTGTATCGGACAACTGGCTCTTTCTTGTTGTTCTTTTGCTTATAATTCCAGGATTATATATCCGTATGAAAAGGGAAGAGCAGATGATGCTAGATGAGTTTGGTGACCAATACCAAGTATATATGGTTCGAACTGGTAGAATCTTTCCAAAGATTCGTCCATCGGATTAATTTCCTTCACCCTCAAATTCAGAAAGCTAGTGAAGACAATGCAAATCTGATTTTAGAGGTTTTTACAATTGTCTTAGGGAATACCTAGTCAAGGATATCATGGAATAGGTAAATTTAGATTATTTGTACGGATTTTCAAAATAGAGATAAAGAAGATATCCAATAAGCATATACAAGATGGCCACAAATAAACGCGAGATAGCTCGGAGAATAGCAATTTGTTATGTTATACTGGGAAGTACCTATTTCCTTTTGTGGTACTTTGTCATAAGTCCCTCAGGGAATATCGACCCAATTCTCATTGCTCTATTCTACATCTCTCTACCAGCGATTCTTGTCGCACCATATGTCGTTTTCGAGATAGGAGCGCAGATAATTAGTGCCAGAATGAAACGAATCGAATCTCCCGAGGAAACTGACTATTAATGCTTTGAATTTTCAAATCAATGCGTTTTGTCTAGTGCTTTCTTTGACTTATGGCTCGTTCATAGACATTCACGATTTGCTCGATTTGTTTCTTCCAAGAGTACTCATTCATTATTTTCTTTCGGCATCGATGTCCCATATCTAACCGTAGTTTTTCATCTGCTCCAAGTCGCCTCATTGCATCAACAACTTCTTGAACACTATGGGGTCTTACCAAGATTCCCTCCTTTTTTCCAAGTAACCGAACTGTCTCGCCAATGCCAGTTGTGATTATGGGAAGTCCGCAGCTCATTGCCTCTAGTACGCTGATTCCTAGCCCTCCAATATTTTGAGGAATCACGAATACATCCATCATCTTCAAGTATGCAGGGATCTTTTCATGATCTACAGAGCCCACCCAGTTGATTGAGCCATCACCATTATTATTGTCCATTCTTGCCTTGAGCATTCCATCACCAATCAGTGTCAGTCTAGATGCAGGATTCTCATTGTGATACTCGGTGAATGCGTCTAAAAGAACGTCAACCCCTTTATCGAGACTAAGTCGACCAACATATACAAAATCAATTATGCCATCTTCACGGATGTTCTTAGCAGGACTGAACATTGCTGTGTCGACACCGTTCCTGATAACCGTCAACTTGTGTTCAGGAAATCCATAGTTCAAGATGTATGGTTTCTGTGATGGGTCTACAAGAATGATTTCGTCATAATTCTTGCAAGCAAAAAGAGATGATTTCCATGCAAGAGCAAAAACAATTGTGTAGAGAGACAGACCCGCGGCGTATGCAAGATGGAAGGTTGCGACAATTGGTGGGAGTGCTTTTTTGAAGTACTGAAGGAACGATTCTGTTGTTCCGGAGTTCATCTGAACATGTAACACATCGATATCAAAATCTCTACACACTTCAACGATCCTTCGGGGGGCACTCAAGGAATCCAGTGAGAAATGCGGGTTAACATGTGCTGCGCGAAATTGGTGAACATGTTCTTTTGGAACAACATCAACCTTCTCAGATGGGGTGAAGACATGCACTTCATGGCCATTCTCGATCAGCTCTTTAACAACAATGCCAACCCGAGTACAAAGGCCATCTGGTGCTCCAAACTTGCTAACCATCCCAATCCTCAAAGTCAAACCACCAGAGAGTTACTTATTGAGTTGAAGACACTTTAACATCTTTCGATTGAGTTCTCTTAATTCCTGAGATATGATATTTGTGATTGACAGTTACTCAGAAGGAGGTAGTCCAAGAGCAGATTCTATCATAGCAATGAACCTCATCTGCCGTGACCATATTTGCCCTACACTCATGCCTCCATCAACAACCAGTGCATGTCCAGTGACAAAGCTCGAGTCATCACTAGCCAGCCAGAGTGCAGCCTTAGCGATATCCTCAGGGAGCCCTGCACGCTGAAGGGGTTGCGCTCTCTCGAAAAGACGTTTCAAATCCTCGTATTTGCTCTCACTATCAGCTGCGGACATTCCCTTAGAGGCACCAAATATGGAAGTTACAATCGAACCGGGACATATACTATTCACGCGGATATTGTATGGAGCCAATTCCATTGCTACAGTATGAGTTAGCTGTATGACAGCTGCCTTAGCAGCACTATATGGGTGGTTTTGGGATATGCCACGTAGACCAGCTATGCTTGAGATGTTTATGATGTTACCTTCACCTTGACGTTTCAAAATAGGTGCAGAATGTTTTATGCCTAAGAACACTCCACGAAGCAAGACACCTATTGTATGATCAAATCCAGAAACAGGTATAGACTCAATTTCTCCTTGCACACCACCCATACCAGCGTTATTGACTACACAATCAAGGCGACCATAGGAGTCGACAGCATAATCAATCATACTCTTTACGTCATCTTCCAGACTAACATCAGCGTGTACGAAGGTGGCGCTAGCTCCAAGACTCTCAGCAAGCTGTTGCCCCAGCTCATCTTGAATGTCAGCAACAACCACTCGAGCCCCTTCTTTCACAAATAACTCTACAATTGCTTTTCCGATTCCACTTGCGCCGCCAGTTAAAACAGCGACTCTATTAGCCAACTTGCCCATTTTCTCACATCCTCTTGTCCATAATATCTAGGACATTTTGCTACAGTAATGAAAATGGTAGATTCTACCATCATTTCATCTTTTTGTAAAGACAGGGGGAACCGAACATCTGAAATCTGCTTGAGGGTGATTCTATTGTCATTTTGCTCAAATAGAACGAGTCATGGAACGAGTCAATCAGTTTGATAAACTCTGTCTTGGGTTTGGAGGGAAACTCAGATATGACCATTAGGACACGGATGTGTGAAGGTCCCGATAGAATTAGGTTTCAACTTCACAACAGATTCTAGAGTCCCCTTAGTCAATAATTGGTAGACTGATAGATAGCGAAAGCAGAGGAAATGAGTGTGTCGTCGTCTGGTTCCAACCAATGGCTTGTAGGTTATGGCACATTCATTACCAAAGGAACTTGGAAGAGATACCCATCTAGCAAAGTCTGCAAAGTTCCGGGTTTCCGTAGAGTGTATAATCCTGAAATGGCGTGGTATCCATTTGCAATAGTCGATGAGCAAGCTGAGATTCTCGCTGTCTGTTTCTTGGTCAATGACAAGCATTTAGAGCATTTTGATAGAATAGAAGGTGTAGAGTTAGGTCTGTATGAACGAATAAAGAAAGAGGTGTTTATCAAGATGGATGATGCTTGGATAACTATAGAGGCATGGATCTATTTGCCCACCGGAGGTACAATGAGACATCCTCTTTTCCCGTGGGATGATTCAAAGGATCGATGGTTAAATGATGAGATTCGAAAGTTAGTTGAGTTGCAAGGCTGTTTCCCTGAGTTTTTCTAGTCTTGTAAGTAAATTAGCTTAATGACTCAAACATTCTGTGCATTCTTTTCGAGATCAAGTGCTTCTCTGAGTTTCTCAATGGATAGATTGCCGCCAGAGCAGATGAGTCCTACTTTCTTTCCTCTCAGACTATCCTTAATCTTGTAAGCTGCTGCGAGTGGTGCAGCACCAGCACCCTCGGCAAGAGTATGTGCATGTTTGATCATCCAGACGGTGGCAATCTTGATGTCTTGTTCACTCACTAGAATAAAGTCATCCAAATGCTCTCTCAATATTCTTTGAGGAAGTTCAAATGCAGTGCCTGTCGAGAGACCCTCCACTGAGGTGCGATTAGGTCTCTCCACAAGAATCCCCTGTTTCCATGAGTCGTGAGCTGCTGGTGAAGCTTCTGATTGGACTCCAATGACCTTGATTTTGGGATTAATAGACTTGGCTACAATACATGCACCAGCGGCTCCACTTCCTCCGCCTACAGGAACAATGATTATGTCAATTTCGGGTTCATCTTGAAGCAGCTCAAGGGTTTCAGTGCCCACACCAGCTATAAGGTCTGGTTCGTCTCCTGAGTGGATATAGCGATAGCCATGTGTTTTGGCAAGTTGCTCACAGTGGATTCTTGCCTCATCGAATGTATCTCCATGAAAGATTATTTCAGCACCCAATGCCTTCATGGATGCTATTTTCCCAGGATTGGATTGTTCTGGCACAACGATTGTTGCTTTAACCCCAAATAGTCTAGACGCATATGCGATTGACTGACCATGGTTCCCAGTCGAGGCTCCTATCACCCCACGCTTCTTCTCTTCATCAGAGAGCTGCGAAATTAAATTAATTCCTCCCCTGATTTTGAAAGCTCCTATCGGTTGGCAATTTTCATGTTTGATAAAGACTTCTGCCCCTATGAGTTCGTTAATGGATGGATAACTAAGGAGTGGTGTGGGCTTTAAATATGGGCGGATACGATCCTGAGCAGCAAGCACATCTATGTATGTTGGCATTTGCATCTACGCATCATCTCCTATCTAGATGAATGTGTTCACAAAGACTCTAACATGTTAATGATAAGCGACTAGAGATGACTCTTTCGAAATAATGTAATGTTTTGATTCATAGGGCTTGATATGGGTTAGTGCACTGGAGGTCTATTTACTGTTACTGGCTATATCTTAGTTTCGAGACTTGTTTAGTAGGTGATTACAACTTCCATCTCGTGACTGGTCACATCAGGTCTGCCCTTGACGCCAATAACACCTTTCATAACCCAAGTATTTCGAGCATTTTGGCTGCGATATGTCGGAGGAACATTTGAAGGCAGGGAGAGGCTAAAGGGAATGCTCTCGCTGTGACCATCAGTAAAGTGTCTTCCTCCAGCAACAGTAAGCTTGCCTTGGTGAAGAGTGCTGTTCTGTTCAGCGGTTACAGAAACTTGTTGCTGTCCAGTAGTCTTCTTTTCCGTGGCTCGAGTCCATTCATTGACCCGAATTTCAATACGAAGTTCATCAGCGTCGAATTCTTCATTTGAAGAGATTTCAAACCTACCTTCCAGTGGCTCATTTAGACTGAATGTTCCCTTATCAAGAATCAATGCTAGACTTGCATTAGGCGCTTTAAGCCTACTTAGGAATCCCATTTACTTCACCCACTTTTCTATATTGACTCCAGACATTGTCAAGAGTCACAGTTGTCTGTGTGGGATTTTATTTATCGTTTGTTTGTATTGTCTGGTATAAGCTAGTTCTAGCTCCTCCATATCCGATGTATAAATTCACACAAATCTCTATAAGAGCGCATACCTTGAGGTGCTTTTTAACAAGGGATTGATAATTTGAGTCAGACTATGTTGTTAGTAATCATTGGAGTGATTTTCCTAGCATTCCGAGTCTGGCTGGTTGAACTCAAGTTAATCAATGAGCTTCAATTTAGACGTAGATATCTCAGCCGATTTGTGAATTACTTTGCATGTTTCTCACTAATCTTTGGTCTGAGTTCTTGGTTTCTGAATTTAATTGTCATGATTGCGTTCCCAGTTCTAGTCGTCACACCTGGTTGGGATATAACATTCTATCGTCGCTTCAGAAATCGAAATTATTGGGAGAAAAACAGAAAATGGATGCTTGTGGAACGACTCACAATGCACCCCCCGGTGATACTTTTAGGCGTTGTATTGCTAATTGTACGAGCGCGACCCTTTATTGAAGCACCCAATCTCCTATTCATTCTATTAGCAGGACTTGTACTATTATCGCCCTTCTTCATACTTGATGAACGTTGGAGGACTCGCTATAATTGGCCGCAGGCACCAACGGTAATCGGTCTGATGCTATCATCAACATTTGCCATGATGATCGCGCAAGCACTTCTATGGGGTGTTCCATTGTGGTGATTGGCGAATCTGTTGAAAGACCAGAGGTGGAGTTCCTATCTTATTTCAGAAGTTCACGCCTTCTGAAAGTAGGATTCGCATTCAACATGTTATACTACATCATAGTAGTTCTGGTATTTGTCATGTTGAACTGGAATGGGCAATTATCAACCACAGTCTATTCTTATGATTGGATTGTGTTCTATGAAGCAGGCCATATGTTCCAGATATCTCCAGGAGAGATTTACACTGTTAATCCAAATGGTCTGCCCTACAGATACTTCCCAGCTTTTGCCATGTTTATGTCACTCCTTCAATGGATGCCATTGGAGATTGCCTATATTCTAAACGTATCATTAATGATGATTGTAAACTGGGCCATTCTCTGGACAGCATTTCATGTCTGCCTCTCAAGTGGACTAGCAACTCACACAAAGAACTTCGAGAAAACACTTCTTTTCGTCTATATAGCTCCGCAACACATTGTCAACATTATCCTTGGGCAAATCTCGCAAATTGTGATACTTCTTGTCCTCTCTGCTGCCCTATTGCTTCAGAAGAGCCAAGAAGTTACGTTTAAAAAATATCTCTTGGTAGGTTTGCTGATAGGGCTGGCTTCCAATCTCAAACCCTTTATACTACTATTCATTCCGTTTCTAGTTCCAGTGTATCGTTCGTCTAGGTTGTCATTTAAGGTTTCAATTCACTCTATACTTGGAGTAACACTAGGAGTTCTAGTTGCTCTGGTTCCGAATCTCATATATTTCGCATTCTTTCCAGAGGCAATTGGCGAGTTTATTCAGCTCAATTTTGTTGACACTCTTGATTATCATCATAGTACAAGCATTACAAGACTGCTCAGTGCTTTAATACCAATTTTTCAGGAACCAATTTTAAAGTCTGTAGCGATGATTGTTATAGGTGGATCTCTATTAGTTATAAGCTACAGACGGTTTATAGTAACAGAAAATTCAGAGAAGAAATATGTACAATATTTTGCGGAGATGGCATTCCTACTCCTTCTTGTTTATCCTGATTCTTGGTTTCTCTTTTTGGCAATATGGTACACATTACTTGGTCCATCAATATTGATTCTCTATAAAGAGAACATATCGCAATCAAGAGAGGAGAAACTGATTGATACACTGTGGTCAGGGGCTAATAATCTTCTGGCATTCTTTACAATCGGAGTTGTTCTCCATTATCTGGTGTTAGGATTTGACCCAGTGATTCCCCTCTGGTTGGTTGTACTTTACATCTTGTACCAAAAGCTGTTGAATTAGATTCTATCAACAGTGATGGTCTCCACTATATGCTGGTGCAAGACCACCAATTATGTAATTGCAGGGAACTCATATACCCCAGTATGCTTGAAGGAAATCCCAGAATCCTTTGTGTGGGAATTGCAATGCCAGGTAGACATCACCGTGCCAGAACGTATTGTGCATAAAGGAACCATATGAGTTCGGGAAGAAGATTCCCATCCCTTCGGCTGTTTTCATAGACCAGCTAGCTCTTGAGTAGATTCCTTGCATAAGGGTGTCATAGAGAATGGCTGCATGATCGATTTCATTGTCACTCAATACCTTCACGAAAGTTGGCAGGTCTACATATCCCTCCCATCCATACTCTGACCAGCCCATATTGCCAGCCCCTCGTGCCGCCGCAACTTTTCCGTGATAATATTCTCGAGTAGCACCCTGTAAGAGCGGCTCTAGGTAATGTGCTAAATTGCTAAGCTGCTCAACAATGAGATCCACATAGGCCATGTTGATTACACCCATCTGAACAAGTCGAGAAGCGGGCCGCATGGTTTCATAGAATGAAATGTATTCATCAACCATTATCGTTGAGAGCTCAAAGGCGCTCATCTCTGGGTTCTCAGTAAGTGCGTTCAAGAGTTGTGTATAGGGATATCCTGAGAAAGGCACATAACCTTCTGTTGCAACAAAATAGTCAATTTGAGTCTCGGACCAAGCATATTCGTATACGACTTCAACCATTCCTTCTACACATGCATCAAACGCTAAAATATCAAGTTCAACGTCTGCTAGAGCTCCGGTAATTTCTTGGTGCGTTAGGTAGTCTTCTGGATGGTCATCCCAGCAACAACCCCTAAGGTCATCACCATGATCCCAGAGAATCAGAACATAGTTTTCTGAACGAAACCGCTTCATTGAAAATTCAACAAAATACTCAAGCGTGTCTGGATCACCCATGTTCACTTCTTCTCCATTCAAGGAAAATCTTGGAATAATCTCAAGTTCATCCAATCCAACATAATAGAGATTAGCCACATCATCATATTTGTCCCATAGAACAACTATGTTTACATCTTTTGTAGAGCCAACTGCCTTCATGGCATCCATATTTTGGTAACCATAGAAATCTAAGTCGTTATCAGCATCTAGGTAGACCATGAAAGTCCATTCAGATCGGGAGCGTGCGGCATCTGATGACATAGGTAATACCATTGAAACGATAAGGACAGTGATTAGCAGTGGCATTATCTTCAAGTGAGGATTGGATCGCATATCTTTACGTTCTCTAATCAACTCTCTCCTACTCCAGTTATGCGATATGAAGTGACCATATCTATAGGTGTCCTTGGATATATTGCTTATGTCTTAGGAAACCGTGTCGACGACTACAATGTGCTCTGATAAGGAGTGTTTTTCATAAGCCTCTAAAAAGTCTAATTTTCTCAACTAGTTCTATGGCTTTTTCATCTCCATGTTTTGCACGATAAGTCAAAACACCAATACGTACAACAGCATTCCTCTGACCAACCGGGTTATCGGGATCAAAATGTGTCGCTGATATCTTACAGGGAAAATCGCTACAGAGTCCGCAATGTGAAATGTTCTTCTCAAAAGCGCACTTGAATAGTCTACACTCTCCCCACCACGGGGTACCTTTGGTCTGCACACATCCGGTACAAGCATGGTTGTCCTTTCCTTGGTAGCTGGGACAGTCGTCGCAATAAGCCCCACACGCGTTTAGATCTGTTATCTTCATGATACCAGAAACATCAACATACCTCCTGATAACAATTTCAATTGCAAAATGAGAGGTGTTTCATTATTGTGGCGTTTCTCATTCTTTCATGGAGAGAAAAACCCTATATCTATTTGTAACAAGTTATACTTGACAGTGAGAGTGATGCATGTCGGTGAGTGAGAGGTCTGGTAAAATATTTGTAGAGTCAGAATACCTGACTCGATGTGAGTGGTGTGGGACTCCTTACAGTCCAGGGTGGGTGGGGACAGAGTCTGGAAGGATATACTGCAGTACAGAATGCCAATCTGCTGAACACACAGAGTATAGAAAAGCGGGTGGTGTCTTTGTCATGGTGCTTGGATTAGTCATGATCTTGAGTTCCATCTTTGCAGGAATTTCTAGCTATGGAGCAGTAAATGTGGTATCTCTTGAGTTGCTAGCTTATGGCGCAATGATATTGCTATTAGGTTTTTGTATCTTGGCTCAGGCAATTGAAGGACAAGGTTACAAAGACAGGAAAGATAAGTATCGAGACGCCCAACTTCTGGTGTGTGAGTATTGCAATCATATCTGTGCTCCAGGTGTTGTGGACTGTGATAATTGTGGAGCAACTCTTGTTGATGCACAGTTTGCTAAAGACCCATGGCCAGAGTGGTTTGTGCCACCAAAACCCAAGAAAAAATTTGGACCATGTAGAAACTGCGGTACATCATTCAAATATCCTGTAACCAGTGCTGATGGCAAAGATAGATGTCCGAGATGCGGAAAAACAGTGTTCGAGAGAGAATGATCGTGTATTTTAAAGGAAGAAAGAGTCAATCTCCGTTTCAGAAGCCTTCTCTGCCTTTTGAAAGAGGCATAATTAGGGAGATAAACCCTAAATCTCTTTGATGCCTATTATACGTGAATGTGAGTTAGATGAGCGCTGCGACTGAGAAGTTTGATAGAGTACTAGTAAGGTCGGACTTCCTGGCTAGATGCAAATGGTGTGGAACTCCTCATAGTCCAGATTGGGTTAAATCAGAATACGGTGATTTGTATTGTAGCCGTGAATGCCAATCCGCAGCAGGTGCAGGTTGGAGACGTCAGGGAGGTGCTCTGGGCACGTTGATTGGAGCTGTCTTGCTTCTTTTGCCCAATCCTGCGTCTATATTGATTGGACTTAATCTCTTACCTGTGAGCTTATGTATCTTAATACAAGGGGTTTTAGGAAGAAGGTATGTCAACAGGAAAGACAGGTATAGGAATGCAGAACTTCTAGTGTGTGAATACTGCAATCACATCAATACACCAGGCGTTGTTGTCTGTGATAATTGCGGAGCCACTCTTACAGGTGCAGATTTTTCCTCAGATTCATGGCCTGAGTGGTTCGTACTACCTCCTAAGGTGAATTCCAGTAGAAGAAGAAAGTATGGAACCTGTGGAAACTGTGGGAGACCATTCAATTACCCTGCTCTTAGTGCAGATGGTAAGGATAGATGCCCGAAATGTGGAAGTCTAGTTTAGTAGAAAGTACGAGTAATTGATTCCTGAGCATCTTTGGGGAGGCATGTTTCTTGACACCTCCAATATGCATTTTCCAATCAACATTTTCGAAAGAGATATTGATTCTCATTCAATGCTTATGCAACAGGAGAATCAATGCGAGTGTAGCTAATCATGAATAAACAAGTAGCTACTGTATGAAGTCTTTTATGAGCTTGAGCCATCAGACCTTGGGGTTCTTCATGCGGTCGTATCGGAAAGTACCAACCTTAAGATTGACAACAGATGATAGCATCAGTGAAGATGATTTCGTTGCCATTGAAACAGCATTAGAAGTGAGATTGAATAAGGAGTTCATTGCAGCTTTTGTCTGCAGCCC
>LRSL01000062.1 GCA_001563335.1 Candidatus Thorarchaeota archaeon SMTZ1-45
TGGATGCGTTATGAGAGCGAATTAGACCAAATAAGGAATAGAAACTATGAAAAACATCTAGTCCTACACAATGAAATAGAATTCATTTACTAATGGTGAGTACTATGGAAGGGGGATTTCGTATAGAACCCTTAAAGGAAGAGGATTTCAATGAGATTGCAGAATTGTTGAACCAAACATTTGGGGCTTCAAGGACTAGAACATACAACCTATGGAAGTATGAACAGACACCTCCAAATCAAGTCTTGGTCGTTAAGGACACCAGTACGTCGAAGGTTGCTGGTTTCGTAGCACAAATTACTTTACCGATTATTCTTGGTGAAGAAGTCTATGTTGCAGTACAATCCGTAGATGGTGTGGTCCATCCTCAATTTAGAGGACAGGGAATCTTCTATGACCTATGTAATGAGAGCTATCGTACGAGTAGAGAGAATGGGGCAGCTCTTGTTATAGCATGGACCGAGCGGTATGGTGGAGCTTGGAGGGTCAATATTAAGAAACATGGCTTTTTAGATATCGGTCTTATGAAGGTGCTTGTGTATCCCATTAAACCCTTCAGAGCAGTAAGATGGCTTGGGTGGGGACGACTGAAGTCATTTGTTGTGGGAGCAGTTCTATGGTGTCGAAAGATTTTGAAGCATCCAAGAAATATAGCAAGATTGGATTTAATATTAGAAAAAGGCAAATGGGACTACGATGGATTCTCAAGCTGTTGGAAGGAATCTCTGATACCAAATGCAGCTGCTATCAACAAGAGTTCTGAATTCTACAAAAGACGATTCTCGAAGAGTCTTTGGCCAACGCAAGAATTCTACCCCATTTCGGTGCGAGAGAAAGACAAGATTGTATGCTTTGCTATTTGCATCACCTATACTTCCAAGGAGGGAACTTCTGGAATCATTGCTGATTTACATTGCATCGATGGAAATGATGAGGCTTTGAGATTGCTGATCAAAGAGTGCATCGAGCACTTTAAAGCAGAAGGAGCTGACTATGTTCGAGGCTGGGCAAAGAAATCTGATTGGATTTTAAAAATCTTGGTCAATTCAGGCTTCATCATCCGAGATGGTAGAGAATGCCTTATTATGTCCCCGCTTTCGGATGATGTAACATCTGATTCTCCGATATTTGACTTCAGGTTGTGGGATTTGGATCTTTGTGATAGTGATCATGTGTAGAGTAAATTAGAAAGGTCAAGTGTGATTCTTAGGTAATCTATCTATTAATATTAATCAGTAATTGAAAAAAGGAAACAAGTTCTCTAGGCTTATTTCGTTACAACCAATGTTTCATTCTCTCTCTAGGACCTAGTGTCTTTACTTGTGCGGTATCCATATCCCAGCAAGAGCATTGCAATTGTTATGTTCACCAATATTATGGATAGAACTACGCCTTCAATCGAATAATAGTAAGCAAAAGCAATCTGCAACGGGATTGAACCAAAGGAGCATAGGACTGCTATTACTCCAACAGGTTTTATCACACCCAGTCCTTGGAAGTAACTCACCAGAAACGAGATCAAGACATGGGTTGTAATGCCAATGGAAATCAGTAAAACCACTGGCCAATAAACTGACATAGGAAGGCTCAAAATGGTTAACACAATTCTTACAGGAGTATCAACGAAGTAAGCAGTTATAATTATTAAACCGCATAGCAAGAATATCGGGAGAAATATAGATGGAACCATCTTTTTCATAGTTGATCTGAAATCTGGCATCTTTCTAGCCTTACTGATGATAACAAATGAGATTCCTACGAGCAAGCTAGTCAGAGCGTAATAAGGTATAAGCGCTATATCAAAATCGCCAGCAACACCAAAGCCATGGAAGCCAGTCAGGAATACAATCCCTAATACTATAGGTATTTGAAGACTTAATGGATATAAATGTGAAACAAATGCATCACTATATACGGATACAATAAACTTCAGCCGAGGAAAACTCAGCGAGGGAATTCCCTCAAGATACAAATAAGTTGCCCACCACGCTAGAAAAGGAAGTGTATAAACTAACATTGCAACCAATAGATTGGTTGTTCCAAGAACCATGAAAAAAACAAGTAATATAATTCTAACAAGTCCGACCAATACAAGCGAAATAGCAGAAGGTCTGAACCTCTCCCGACCTCGTGGGAAACAATGTAGGATTTGACCTGTTGCGTAGAGTATCATTGTCAAAGCAAGATAAATGATGAGAACATATTCTTGAGTTACCGATAACGCCCCAAAAATGAATGCAATTGATAACAACAAACCAATTATGAGAGATGTTGAAAATACCTGCGATGAGAAATTCCTATAGAATGCATCATCTGATGGATTCTCAGATATACGTGCTATGATCGGAACATTCAAGCTAAACAGATTGAGTCCATGGAAAAGTACAAACAAGTTGATGAGAAAGGCAAATACACCATAATATTCAGGACCTAGAGTTGCTCGGAATAGGATTCGAGCTATAAACCCAGATATTTGTGCAACACCAAAGAAGAAACTCATTCCCAGAGATAGTGATACAAGTTGACCTAGTGTGAACTTAGGTTCTTCCAATTACTCAATCCTCGCGGACAACGTTAGCAATTGTCTGTTGTAGGGATGTCTTAAGGTCTTCTGTCAGATTCAACTCTCATTTTATGAAATCATCTCCTGTAGCTGAAATAAAGGCTTTTAGAGTGTTGATGATAATTATTATCTTGATGGAAAACGATTCAAGATTGTTTGGACCATCCTCTTTCATTAGGTCCAATTCTAAAAGTAAGAAAGTCAAGTGTTTCTTGAGCTGTGGATATGATTTTGAATTGAAAGATATCTTCCTCTTTGGATAGCTCGGTTATCTAAGATGCAGAAAAAAGAAAATGTCTGATGAGACTTCAGTTGTACTAATTCTCTTCATTCTCCCGATTAATCATACAAAAATGCGATCTGTATCGTTATTGCCTCCATCCTCTAGGTCACCCATGGTCTTCATATAGTCATCAAGGCGTCCAATATCAATCCATGTTTCTGTGAAGATGTATCCGAAGACACCTTGATTATTCTCAAGTGCCTTCTCTATTAGGTCCGTCATCTGGAATTCATCTTCGTCAGGAATCAAACTTAGTACATTGGGAGAAAGAACATAGATTCCTGAGTTAATTAGAAAATCAAGATCTGGTTTCTCCCTCAAACGAGTAACGCGTGAATCTTCACCGATGTCAACGACGCCATATGCAATCTTTCGATTGAATTTCTTAAGTGCAACAGTTAAGTCTGCACCCCATTTTTGATGTGATTGAATCAAGTTTTTGAATCTAAGGTCTGTTAACAAATCCGAATTCATGACCAATAGATTAGACTTGACTCTGTCTTTGAGCACAGATAGAGGACCAGCTGTTCCTCGTCGAGTTTGTTCTTCCAAATACTCAATACTTACTCCAAAATTTGATCCATCACCAAAATAACTTCGTATCATATCTGATTTGTAGTTGACCATCAAATAGAACCTGTGAAAACCCTGCTCTCTCATGCGGTTTATCATGACTTCAAGGATTGGCTTAGAGCCTATCGGTAGCAAAGGTTTTGGCACGACATAAGTGAGAGGTCTAAGTCTTGTTCCTTCTCCACCACATAATATTGATGCTTCCATAGATTATCCCTACACATACCCTTGAGATGGCTTATAGAACGATAAGTAACTTTTGAACCACTGAACAGTGTCCTGGAGACCTTTTTCTAGTGTTGTTTCTGCTGTCCATCCAAGAACCTCCTTTGCGGTGGTAACATCTGCACAGAGACGATTCACCTCACTCATGATAGGTCTTATGCGCTTCGCATCAAACACAATCTTGCTGCTTGAATGTGTAATCTCCTTTATTTTCTCTGCCAGCTTTTCAATCGTGATTTCAACTCCAGTTCCCAGATTGATGACTTTTCCTAACACTTTATCAGCTTTTTTAGCCACTTGGATAAACCCCGCAACAGTGTCCAAAACATATAGGAAATCGCGTGTAGGTCTAGTATCACCTAGAAGAATCACGTTCTGGCTCAACGCTTGAGTTATAATAGTAGGTATAATTGCACGGACTGATTGTCTTGGTCCGTAAGTATTAAAAGGTCTAACAATTACTACAGGAGATTCGAATGACAGATAGAAACTTTCTGCAATCTTGTCTGCTGCAATCTTGCTTGCTGAATAGGGGGACTGAGCTTTAATTGGATGAGTTTCAGGAATTGGTATTTGTTCAGCAGTGCCATAAACCTCACTTGTGGAAGTATGAATGACTGCCTTAACGCCAATGTTTTGGGCTGCTTGTAGGATATTTAGGATGAAGAACACATTGTTCTCAAAGAACTCACGAGGGTTGAGGTATGAATATGGAACTGAAACTACTGATGCAAGATGGAACACATACTCTATACCCTCCATAGCTTGCCTACATGCATATGGGTCCTTCAAGTCACCCATGAAAATCTCAAGGTTATCAACAGACGTGTCCACAAATTTGAGATTACCAATATCACCATTCGATGTATATCTAACAAAAGCACGTACGTTTGCACCAATTTTAATTAGATTTTCAACCAGATGGCTCCCAATGAACCCACCAGCTCCAGTGACTAATACAGAAGATTCCTCAAGCTTCATTGCACTCACAACATTTTGAAACTAATCACTATGGTGAGTCATAAATCATTTGCTGACAGAAAAAAGAGAGTTTGCACTTTGGCATTTTAAAGATTCATGAATTTGATGATTTGCTAATAGATTAGCGGCTAGATATCTTATCTTGCTCATAATAACAAATCAATGTCGAATGAATATCATCACCAATCATATTCATTATAATGTCGGATTCTTCATCAAAATTGTTGGTCTTTGTACACCCAATTCACCATTATGGGTTTCTCAGACTACTTGAGAAAGGAATATGAATAGCTATTGTATAGCGTTCATTGGGAGGTCGAGCATATTACAAAAAGCCCCGCAAGGATTCTGATGATTGCAGGTCTTGCCGATAGCATGCTCAATTCCATACTTGCTCCGATTCTTACTAATGAGAGCATTCTTGTTGATGTGATGAGGACCACGCCTGGTACTCCAAAGAGTGGAGTTTCCTATATCTGCCCGCCAGTCGTAATAAGAAAGAATACATTTCTCTCACTCATTTGGAAGGCTCTGGCTTCACTACATCTGGCACTAACCGCAAGTTTTTCATGTATTTATGTAGTCCATGCATTTCCACATTTGTATCTGGGCACTCTCACTTCGTATATATCTAAGAAACCTCTTGTGTACATGGTGATCGCATCCCGGTTCGAATTTAGCGTACATGGACCAGTAATAGAGAGATTGACTATTGGACTCGCAAGAAGAGCGAATAGATTAATTGTGTCAAATGTAGATATTGTCGAGTTTCTTATAG
>LRSL01000063.1 GCA_001563335.1 Candidatus Thorarchaeota archaeon SMTZ1-45
TTGATATCGGTCATGGTCAAATTCTTGCAACCAGAAATAGAGCTCTTGATCATATCAGCTCTTTCTTTGATAAGATTGCCATGGTCAATGTACACGACAATCATGGCTCAAAGATGATTGAGGATGTCTTAAAGTTGAGAAAGGAGCGAGAAGTTTCTCAAGGTGAGATTCGGGAGCTTGCAGTTAGATATGACACCCATCTTCCTATTGGTGAAGGGGAGATTGACTTTGACACAATCTTCCGTGAGCTAAAACAACGTGGCTACGATGGTCGATTTCTTATGATGTGTGAATGTTTTTCCGATTTCCCAAAAGAAAGGGAAAAGTTCACCAAGCTCTGGTTAAAAGCTTAACCAACTTGGGCAAGAGACTCCACCAACTTGAGGACTTCCTTGAGGCCCTTCTTGTCCTCTGCTTTCTCATAGAAAGCTCTTGATCTTCTGACTGCTTGCATTGCCATTTCAGGTTTTCCCTGCACTACAAAAAATCTAGCTTGTTTTAGTCGTGCATCTCCCATTTTGGAGTAAACTTCCTTGGGATATTCAAACATGTCAACATTGATGACCTTTCCACAATCCGGACAAGCAATGACTAAATCAAGATCAGCATCCACCGGACTTAGAGCAGCTTTTAGTTCAGTCTTGGGTGGTGGCGATTTAGCCACTGTGGTAGGGATTTCCTCGATATCAGAAAATTCGGACTCATCATATGTCAGTTCAGCTTCAGGCTCGTCATACGCTAATTCAGCTTCAGATTCTTCCTCTGCAGTAGCCGCCTCAAGAACAGGAACCTCACCTTCCATTTCATAGCGCGAAGATGAGAAGTCCGCACCCACTTCATGAGAAACAGGCACATCACCTACAGGTGGAGCCATTGGGGGTTCAGGTTCGGGTTCAGGTTCGGGTTCAGGCTCAGGAGGATGTTCAATGTAAGCTGATCTTGCACCTAATATGGACTCTTCAATCTGAGTTGATGTTGGTCCTGCTGGAGGCATAAACTGCTCAGCTTCTGGAGGGAGTGGCTCGCTTCCCTCCATCATTCTTGGTGGAGGTATCTCTTCACCACCAGCCATCATTCCAGGTCCTTCAAGTAATTCCTTGACTTCACTTGCCCGGAGCATTCTAGTTTCAATAACACCAGAACCATCAGCCTCCTCAATTCCTACAGTTTCAGCCTTGGCAAAGGCTTCCTTTGCCTTCTCGAATTCCGACTTTGGTTTGGTTAATCCTCCTGCAGTTCTAACGCGATCTTTGGTTACTTGGCTTGGTTTCACGAATTTTTCATCTTCAGTAACTGTAGGGATGCTTTCTGGTGGAGGTGCTACATGATCTTCAATAATTGGTGGAGTTTCTACTGTTGGAAGTGGTGCCTTCTCTTTTGGTTCGTCCATCTTTATTAAAGAAGCACCACATCTTATGCAGAATTTACGTGTTGGTTGATTTGCTTTGCCACACTTGTCACATGTTCGCACCTTGCACACCTCTGCTAGCTAGGTGATACACATCCTTACAGATTAAAGTTTGCCGAATACATCTTTGTTTTGTTTTTACATAATTGGTAGGCAATGTCTAAATCAAGATCAGCATCCACAGGAGCTGGTTCAACTTTCAGAAAAGGATTGGTCTAAAAGGCTCAATCTGTGAGGGTGGTGTTGTCTGGGATGATGCAACTTTCGATGGCTGGATTGATGCAGCCGCTGAGGAGGGAAATCTTACTACCAGGATTTCACTCAAAACTCTGATTCAAGAGGCAATCGGCGATTACTGTGGGTACCTGGGCAATACTAAGGGATAGAATTTCACGTTGAACATCGTGAGATGAATGGGTATGTGTATAACCCAATGCGTAAACCGTACTTCTATTATTATTACAAAATTTCAAAGACCGATTGGTTTGGTCTTCCTATTCCGTTATCGATTCTGATTCCTTCAGCTATCGTTATTGGATTAGTAGCAATTGTGGTTTTGAAGAAGTCATCCAAAAGTTGACTTTTTCTCCTGTGTTACACCCTTCTGAATGGCGAGTGCAGTTTCAGACGCTCTCCGATAACATTCTATCATCGATTTCCCAACCTCAATGACTGTACATATCGGATCTCTCATGTTCACAATTACACCCTTAGGAGTTCTATCAACAGTATTGGGAAATTTCGCCAAATCTGGTACTGGTCCCTCACATCTTGAATAAACGATCAACTTCACACCTGGATTTATTTTGGCTATTCTTTCAGGTAGAATCCCCTGAGGGGCTAAAACATGAAGACTTGTTACTGACAGGGTACTTGCAGCCTCAATCAACTCTAGTGTACCTTGAATTCTAGGATTTACTTCCATAAGCCATATCTGATTTGATTCATCAACAACATAGTCTATGCCTAGCGACCCAACTAACTTCAACTCTGAACTGATAGTTTCTGAAACCTTAGCAATTCTAGAAACTGTTTCTTTTGGTAGTCCACTTGGAATGTAATTGCCACAGTATGCAAAATCACAGTTCCTTCCCGCTGATGGCATCCCAATGAGCTGCCCCTGCACAGTGAGAGTAAGTGCTTGGTTTCCGGCTGAAAGAATACTGCAGCTAATATCAGTTCCACGAATATATTCCTGAGCAATTCGAGGTTCATACCTATTATCTTCAGGATATCCAAATGCCTTTGTAACATCATATGAATTCCGAACTAGTCTGATTCCACTACCTCCTCCTGAATGAGTAGGTCGTACCAAATAGGGGAAGATAAATTCCTCTGTTTTTTTCATCGCTTCATTTGGATTTTTCACAATCATGCGTTTGGGCATTTGAATTCCAAGAGACTTTGTTAATTTTCTAAGAGATGAAAAATCACGTGCTCTTCTCATCTGGGTTGGTGAGCAGCCAACGAGTAAACCATTCTTGTGTAAGGGTTCAAGAGCATCAGCGTGGTCGTCAAATCCACTTCCAATAATGACATAATCCAGCTCATGTTCCTTTATGAGGTAAATGAGGTTTTCAACAAGCCCTTCATGGAGAGGAATATCCAGTGGTTGTCTCTGCCGTTCACCACAAGTTGGTGTCAAGATTGCTATCCAATCATCACAACAAACTGAGAGATCCTCATCTCCCCAGTAATCTGAAACGAAGACATTTGCACCAGCTTTCTTTGCTGAGCAAGCTATAGGTCGAGCATTAAAGCCAATGACACCTATACGCTTATTCTTCAATGGAGATGACATGCAAACCATGCAAACGCGGATGTAGTAGCCCTGATAAGGTCTTTCTGTTCTCATGTTGGGTGTGAATAGGTGTTTTCAATGATGAAGGTCAACGAAACAGAAATGACCCCTGGTCAGATTGAGGGAGTTAAGGGAACTGTCCAAGTTTATGATGTGATCCAAGGTGAAGTTACCGCTGGGGTAAGGGTTGTAAAAGCAGAGAGTGATGTTCCAAAAAGACCTCACATTCATTCTGAAAGACAAGTAATCTATGTCATTTCTGGTGCTGGGAAGATAACGGACGGGGTTGAAACCTTCGATCTTAAACCAGGAGACTTCATCCTGCTGGAAGCTAATGAAGAGCATTATGTGATTACCGAGAATGAGGACATAAAGCTCTTTGAAGTCAAGTACCCATAATACGCAAGGAGAGAATGTTACTGAGTAAAGAAATATACAAAGTTTATCCTATCGCATGGATCATTAAGAGTCAGGTTTTTGGGGATTATTTTTCCTCCGTAGAAAAAGGATCGAATCTCTTAATTGCTGATTTTGCTGCGGGTGAACACGATAGGGTGCCTTCTTTCTTCCTGAATCTATTGGCTAATCTTGGAACTGATATTAATCTTCAAAACAGGCGGGTGGTATATTGTACAGACTTGCATGCATTGCGGCTTGATAGTCTTTTGGGAAAGCTTGAGGAATCAAATCTATTGGACAATGCTAGGGTTATTCATGCTAAATTGGAAACTATGGATAATGATGCAAAATTTCGACCAAGTATGATTGAATATCTCAAGAATAACCAAAACACAATGACTCAGCTCGACCATCATTTGTTGAATCAGCAATTCATTCCACCTGAAGCATTCAATATTGGTGTTTTGAACAATGATGTTGTCGGCTATTTACATGAATATTATCAGGAATATAGCAACGCTATAATTAGTCTGCAGAAAGTGCATAAAACGCTAAAGAAAGGAGCTCTTCTTATAGTTACAATGCCTTGCTCATTATATGTCGTCGACAATGTGAAAATACTTGAGTCCGTTGGATTTCAGTATATCGATGGCAAGGATGTGGATATTTCAGAAGGTTTCATTTCAGACCTAGATAGGAGTGCAGATCCACAAACATTGAGTCGTTTAGGGCATTACACTTTCATGATATTTATCAGAAATTAGTACATCAAGGATAGAATCATAGGGTAGTAATAGTACAAACTGACATAATTTCTCGCAAAGCTTATACAGAGCGAAGCGTTGTACACAATAACCTTGGTTGCAGGGGAAAAAAATGTCTGGAAAGAAACTCACCGACAAAGAAAAAGCTGCACTTGATGAGGCTCTCAAAGGAGCTGTTCTATCCGATTCAGAGCTTGAAAGGTTAGCAGAAGGAGTAGATGAATCTGGTGAAACAATAATGCCAGTGGAAAATGGTGAGGATCTAATTTCAGCTGCAGCACTTGCTCTTGACTTTGTAGAGCATCTAGAAACTTCAGCACCTCGTGAACTGACAGGAGATGAAGATGCTGTTGCTGGGTTTGATGCGCTTCTTAGAAAATTGGAAACTCTTAGGGCAGACATATCTTCTCTTCAACGAGGTGTTGTTGGAGTCTTCGCAGCACAATTACTAGCATTTAGAGGAAATGTTGTTGACCTGAAGACTCGAATATCTGGAGAAATGGTCGATCGCCTAAGAATGAAGTTCTATAAGAATTTCATCGAGTCAATGTTTGTCGATATAGTGGATGCAGAGTTTTCAGCACTTGAAAAAGACCTCGTGGATAAGATTGTAGAGCAGACTCAAGAGAGATTCAAGGAGTTTGCCCTGCGAGTAAGAGAGTCAGAAGTTGACCTTCGAAGAACGATAGTTGAACAGCAAGACATTGTTAGGTCGTTCATGACAAGCTTGGAAGAAGAAACAACTGCACAAAGAACTGAACTAGCTGAAAAGCAGGCTGAAATTACCAAGCTAGAACTTGAAATAAGAAATCTACAATCAAGGGTAGATGAAGGGAAAGTTGTGGGTGCTGCAAGGGAGGAGTATGAACGTAGAATTACAGATCTAGAAGAGGAGGTCAAAGACCTCAAGGATGATTTACTCCTCAAAGATGCATTAATAGAGAAGAGAACACAGAGCATAGAGGAAGCAAGGAAAGAAGCTGAAGAGTTGAAGCTCGAGTTAGGGGAAGCAATGAGCCAGATTCAGGTTTACAAAGAAGAGGCAGCTCTTGCCAAACCGCAGAGTGAGAAGACAGAAGCTGAAATAGAAGCATTGAATTCGAAAATCGAGCTCCTCGAAGCAACATTGGAAGAGAAACGGAAAGAAGAAGATCTCGCTGCAGCTAACATTAAACAACTAGAAACACAGATTGAGGATCTGATTGGAGACAAGGTTGCAGCTGAGAAAGAAGCAGCGGAACGATTGGCTGAATTAAATAATATACAAGACAAGATTGCAGAAGTAAAAGAAATGGATGAAAAGATCCATTCTTTGGAACGTGAAAATCAGGAAACCAAAGAGCAAGTGAAAATTGTGGAAATGCAGAAAGAAGCTTTCGAGAAAGCCACTCGTCTAATGGAGAAAGAACGAGACATAGCCTTGCAGCAAAGAGACCTTGCTAACGAAAGAACACAAAGATACATCAAGGTATTAGGAATGGAAGGCAATACAAAGGTGCTTCTTCTTGTGGATGAGGTTGGTTCAGTTACTTTTACTGAGTTAGGAAAATCTCTTGGAGTTCCGAAAGGTCAAGTTATGAAATGGGCGAGAGAACTTGATAAACTTGGAGTTCTTGAAATCAAAGGCGAAACTGTGAAATCAACCCTAAAGAAGATGGACATCAAAGAAGGCGAGGTTAAAGTCGACAAATAGAGTTCGTTAGAACCTAGAACTCAATAGACCTATCACCCTCCGCATACGACTTTACGATCTGAGACCAATAATCAGCAAGTTTTGTCATAGCTTTTGAGAAGTCCTCAACAATTCTAAATTCACCCATTCTCTTCTCAACTAGACCAACATCTCTTAACTTACGCATAACCTTGACATAGAGACCTCTGCTTGACAACACAAATTTTTCCCAGTCTATATCCTTAACCACACCATCATTTTTCATGATTGTGTTCAGAATTTTTGAGGCTTGTTCTACCTGCATCTCAGTAAAAAAGATGTAACGCAGGAGATGTCTTGGACTAATAAGAGAAGGTCTCCGAATTAGGTCAATCTTTGCCATTGTTAGACTCATACTTTAGAGTCTAAATTTCGAATATGATATTGGGTATTACACTCACTTTCTAAAAGACCTTGACATTAACATTGGCACTGCAATGAGAATGAATACTCCAATTGAAACAATGGTTTGCATAGCCAGAGAAATAGGAGTTGGGTATAACCAAAACGCAATTCCTGTTAAGATGCAACCTAGAAACGGTAGTATTTGATATGGAGCTTTTAGTTTTGCCATAGCAACTACTAATATGAAGAAACCATATCCAACTGCAGCAAAAGCCAGAGATAGTGAGAACAAGACAGCAAGCGCTTCGTAGAGGCCATATAAGACCCAACCTGCAAGAGGGTAAAGGTATGCTATTATCAACCAAATTAGATTGAATACAATTATTGCCTTGAGACCTGCTGAAGCATTTTGAATATCAACATTAGAGGGGGCATTAGAGAACATTATTGTCATTGCCAAGAAAGCAACAATCCAAAAGACTGGATTAACCACTGTCAGTTCAGCAAATGTGTACAGGAATGTATAGGCAAAACCTCCAATTGCTGTCAATGGATACATCCAATCTGAAAGTAGGGTTGGATTTGATTTCAGATTGATTAGATTGCCTAACAAATCCAATGCATTTGTACCAAGCTCTGGTCGGTCAGGTACTAAGTATGTGGCTCCAAATGCGAATAGAATGAGTAGCACTAATGAAACAGCAACAGGTGCAAGGTTGATGATGGCATTTTTAAATCGACTCTTTGGTTTGATATATTTGACATAGCCTAGGACAATCTGGTCACCTTGTCGCTCCACGTTGATTGGTTTGAATTCCACAATCTCAGTTTTTGTAAAAACACAACCAAGAGCATGAGATGACTCATGCAAAGCAACTCCAGGTCCCACCAACATATACCAAGATCGAGAACCTGGATCTTGTGTAGTTCGGAGCACCCTCTGCGAAATTCTCTCAAGAAACCATCCTAGCCCCCATACAATGAAGAACAATATTGATCCAAGAAGCACTATTGTGAAATATGCATTCACTCTGGTAATCCCCCAACTGAATTCATAGACTATAATCCGAGTTCTCTTTTCTTTTCATCCTCGACGCGGTCAATTTCTCGAGATTTTACCTCTTCAAGCTCACGAGCCTTCTCTCTTTTTGCCTTTTCTACAATTTTCTTCTTCTCATTATCTAATTCACGAAATCGTTTTTCTTTAGCTACCTCTGCTTTACGAATTCTCTTTCGCAGCATTTCGACATCTTTTTTGAGATCTGAGCGATTTTTTTCCTTTTGTTTCTTGGATTCTTGGTACTCTTTATCGGCTGATTTCCAATCCCGTTCTGCTTCGCGTAGACGTACTCGGACTGCCTCATAAGAATCACGTTTCGATTTCGCTGCGGCTCGGTATCTTTCCACTTCAGCATCTAAACGAGCATCCAAACTTTCCAAATCCATCTCAGCTTTCTGGAGATTAGTTTTGAAATCTCTGATATCTGAATCAATCTTCTGAACCTTCTTATCCCGTAGGTATTCTGGATCGACCATAACAATCACTACTTCGATAACGTCTTGCTTTATCACTTTTCTCTATGGTTTGAGATGCTCTTCAGCAAACTGTTGCATGATAATTCTCTCTGCTCTCCTCAACCGTTCTTGCATAGCAACACGTTTTATCTTCAATATCTTAGATAGCTCTTTGATTTCGCTTTTTCTTGGTATCTCATAATAACCATTCAAAATGGCTACCTTGACCGCCTCCAATTGTTTGTCTGTAAGACCGGAGCCAAGAGTTCCCTTAGGCGAACGATAGACGCTCAGAACTCGTACCTTTGAAAATCTTGAACGGAGATTATCGAATGCTAAACGAAATGCATCCTGATTGGGAGCTAGAAGGTGGTGTATCTGAGTCCCTCCTTCAATGATAATGGGCAAACGAGACATGCAATGACTCTCAAGAATAGTTTCATGCATTGATTTCGTACTTAATTTGTGAGTTACTTCTGTCCAAAATTGATTTACAGATTTGTGAGTTACTCTGACTTCAATTATACTTGGAGACTTTTTGAGTTCAACTATGTAATCAGAGATTGGGTTGTTACTTCCAGTCAAACTTTGAATAATCCCAAATCCCAAGGGACCATTAATGGATACTAGAATGATTCGGACAGGAATTCTTCTAGTGAGATCACATGAGTAATAACCTTCAGCAGTAATCTCCAGTTTTGCCTCTATCATCCTTATAAACACCCGTCTTAAGACGGCATAACATTATTCCTAGTTTAATCTACCGTTTGTGTTGGAGAAGAATTCAGTTGAGCGAGGCGTACACGCAAATTCAGGAAGTCACTCGACGAAGTTTGATCATCGCAATAATTGAAGCTCTTTTCGTGACTGTTTTGTGGTCATCCTCTTTCGTGATAATCAAGTTTGGTTTACAAGACATTCCACCATTAACATTTGCAGGACTAAGGTATACAATTGCTTCTTTGATACTGCTCGCTTTGATTCTATCTCAAACGAAGATGCGAAAAACAATGAAAGGGCGATCAAGAAAATGGTGGGGGATGCTTTTCATATATGGATGCGTGTACATCACAGCAACCCAGGGAACACAATTTCTTGGTTTGTTCTATCTTCCAGCAATAACATTTTCTCTTATTCTCAACCTAACGCCGATCATCGTGCTTCTTTCAGCAATCCCTTTGCTTGGAGAAAAACCTTCCTTGCTAGAAACGGTCTTTGTGCTTACAGGTATTTTTGGAGTTTTACTCTATTTCTATCCTATGGATTTTGTGGGTGTTTCAATAATAGGACTAGTAATCAGTATCATCAGTCTTCTAGCAAACTCAGCAGCAGCAGTAATTGGCCGAGCTGTTAATCGTACGTTGGACACACCCCCATTGGTTGTTACTGGTGTGATGATGTCGTTTGGCGCTCTTTTCCTCATGATATTTGGCTTATCTGTTGAAAATTTGCCTCCACTATCACCTATTTCTTGGATCTATATATTGTGGCTTGCTGTTCTCAATACAGCATTAGCATTTACCCTGTGGAATCGAGCTATGCGGGTGCTGAGAGCTGTTGATATGGCACTCATAAACAGCACAATGATGCCTCAGATTGTAATACTTTCGATTGTTTTTCTTGGAGAATTTCCTGAACCACTTGACTGGGTAGGATTAGTACTTCTTGCGTTTAGTGTTGGCGCAGTACAATATCTTCAAACCAAGCGTATGAACAAATCAAATAGATCAACCAGATAATCTTAGGGCAACACTAATAGAGAAAAAGAGTATTGTGCTTAATTGTCCTGTACGAAATTCCACCGTGAGGAATGTTCTTGATGAGTTACGAGGAACTCAGAAAAACTGACCTATTTTCTTTTTTTAATTTCTCAGAGAGTGGAAGGCGACAGATAGCTGATGGGATGCAGGAGATCTATCTCAAACCTGGTGGATTTCAAGAGTTCATTGATATCAAAATGAAAGTAGATAGGTTTCAGAAGGTGTTTCAAGGAGTACTCTATCTTGATAGAGATTGGATTGGAGGTCCCATGACCATAAGTCCATTTGGTAAGGATCTCGCAAAGAGCTTCATTGCTGCCATTACACCCCCGACTGATAGAAAGAAGGCTGACAACATTGTTACTACAATCTGGAACCTGCATGGTCCAAGTGATGGGATGGTTGCGTTACAACCTCAAAAGCCCAAAGATCTAGCAAAGGAACCGCTGATTGAAAAACTTGAGAATGTCTATCTTGGTGTTGAAGACAAATTTGAAATGAAATTAGAAAAGTCACTCATCACAATTGAAAATGTCACTGATGTCGGTCGTAAGCGTTTAAAAATATCAATAGAATCAATCTAAAGATCATTTGCTTCCCATGCTATCATTATTGTTTTGGCAATGTCTCTTGCAGTTGCTCCAATAAATGAGGCTTCCATTTCTGCTAAAGTATTGGATATTCTCGTTTCAATGATGTTCTCGTCCTCAGGTGCGCCAATGAGTGCTTCTTCAATATTTTGTATAGCTTCTTCTGGATGGAGGAAGAAATCACCAAGTATTTTGATGTTTTCAATTTGTCCTACGGAGACCTGAAGTTTTACCTTCACGAGTTTCCCATCTGGAATCTTGTAGCTGGACTCACGCATGAATCTCACCTTGAGAAGTTCCACTCACTGGTTGAATATTTTTCCTCAGCAAGTCTTCTTGCTGTTTTTTCTTCTGCTGAGCTAAGTTTGCCTTGGGCTAATTCAATTTCTAAGGCTTCGGAGAATCCCTGTATGAGTGCTTTTTGCAATTCACTAATCTGAACATCTCTTTTTAACACATCTCGAATAGAAGTTACTCGCTCCCTAACATCTGCAATCATTTTGTCTGAGATTTTTTCTTGTGGTACCTTCAGGATTGAGAACATAAGGTTGACATCTAAATCCAACAAAATAGTTCCATGCTGTAAGACACAATCATGTCGTCGTGTCATTGCATTCCCAGAGATCTTCTTACCACCGACATCTACATCGTTGATGGGTTTGAATTCCCCTCTGATACCTAGATGTCCTAGAGCTTCCACTATTCCACCACAGATAAGTCGATAGGAATCTAGTATATCGTTTGGTGCTAATCTGTGACCCTTTGGTATTATTATGCTATACGTGACTTCTCCTTCATAATCATGATAGACCGCCCCACCACCTGTGATGCGACGTATGAAATCAATACCCCTTGATTGGCAGAACTCTACATCCACTTCATCTAACATACCTTGGAAAGTTCCTATTGATACAGCTGAGGGTTTCCATCGATATAGTCTTAGAGTTGGAGAAGCATTTCCCTCTTTCATGGCCAGCATGATAGCTTCATCTGTAGCCATGTTCTGGTAGGCATTGTGTGTTTCCAAGTCAATGAATCGAAATTCTTCCACTCATACCACCAAGTTTGATTCCTTCATTGCTCTCAAAACTTCCTCCTCAGTCAGACGTCGTGGATAATTGTACATCGGACCACGAGGTCTCTCATTATAGAAGGGGCGATTACAACCTTTGCAACCAGTTACCTGAAATGCAGCCCCTGATGATAAGGTTTGCCAAATCATCTCACTATCCATGTCTAATGAAACACTGCCATCTTCATTCTCACGAATTTGATTAGACTTGAGAAGACCTTTAGAAACCAATTGCCTAACTGCTTGAATTCTTCGATATGATGAGAGGTCCGGTGGAGGTCGATCTTCTAGTGAGGTGCCCTTGATATTTGTGAAGGCAAATAGTCCGACGCTTATTCCAATCCCATACATTTCAAGAATGAAATCTGCGGCTTCCTTCTCTGTTTCTCCTAGACCAACTATAAGATGAGTGGTCACATGTCCTTTACCAAAAATTTGTAATGCATTTTTAAGTCCCAAGCGATGAGTTTCCCATCGATATGCAGCTCCACGATGTTCTCCCTTGATTTTATCAAAAAGTTCGGGTGTACTTGCATCAAGTGCAATCCCAATATTCGAAACTCCAATTTTTTTCAACCTTATCAAATCATCTGGTTGGATAGGATGAATTGCTACAGATATTGGTAGTTTGGAAACTTTTCGTAGTTCACTTACTATTTCCACAACATCCTCTACTACGTTAGGATAGCAAATAGTCTGAACGCATATCCTTCTAAACTGACCTAGTGCAGGCCAATTCTGAATAACTTCTTTTAGATAATAATCAGGCCAAGAAATCCGAGATAGTCTATCAGATGTGGATGTACTTTCTTGAGCTTGCGGACAGAATGCACAATTTGCTTCACATCCTTCCTCCCGAAAGGTCATGAAGAAAGCTGTTGTGAAATTTGGATCCTGGTTTCCTGATTCAAGCCCAATCTGAATAGCTGTCCCCAAAGATAGACGAACTCTCTCAAACAAGATCATCATCTCTCATTTGACTTGACCTGCTTTAACCGTGTTGTTGCTACTAACTATTCGTAATTCATGTAGGTCTCCTTCATTGAAAAGATCCTTGAATTGACCGTATCTCTTGGGAATTAGTATGAGTTGTGGTACTTGCCTCTTTGTATAATGTTTGGAATAGATAAAGCAAGAGAGCCCCCGCAGTTCAGTCATGTCCAGGAAAGAGGTTATTGATGGACCACGATCGAAAAGAGTAGTACCAGATTTGGACTTACGTATAGTGCCTACTGAGGAGTCCAATAGATAGACCTGTGTGCCTTCCCTTAGGTGTTCTGAACCAATTACTCCCCCGATTTTGTAGTGTGAGAGTCCTCCATCCAGAATTCCTTTGAGTTCCTCATCCTCACTTACTGCTGGGAGACCTACTAGATCTCCGATTGAAGCTTGCCCAAGATTCTCTGCGTAACCAACAATATGATCCTTAGTCACAGAACAAACTAGGAATTCATTTTTCTTATTAACACTCCGCGTTTTTTTGGCTTCGAAATGATACGTTAACTCAAGGGGGTAGGATTTAGTCGAACGTTCAAATGATTCTGATGGTACTATCTCAACATGATAATGTGGCCCAGTCCAATAATTGAAATAACGAGAACGTATTGCATGCCCTATCTTACCACCCATGCTGACGGTTTCTCCAACAGACACAGTTGGTTCACAATGCATTATACGTACTATGTCATTATTCGATTCCTCAGGAAGTATACCAATTGCATAATCGAAATCATGAGTCGGAAAATCCTTTGGTTGTCCCATCCTCATTTTCTTGATCTTCACGACTTTTCCGGAAACAGGGGAAACAACATCGCCATACCAAACCTGATGTCGAGGATAGATATCTATCGCTGATCCAATATCATGGCCCACGTATGGACTATTGAAGTACGAGAAATAGGCATCTTCTGGAGCCTGAATGCTAATTCCGGCTGTAGATCCAACGACACGCATTAGGCTGACCTCTTGAAGGAGAAGAGTGCCTGCTCCGACAAGTAAGCATGCAGCACCCTCTCTTATGCTTCTTTAGCTGCAGCATAGATTGGCACAAGTCTTTCCTTCCAGGCGTTTAAGCCCTTGGGAGAGGAGGGATATTCCCTGTAAACTCTTCTTATGTCGTTCATGAGACCTGCAACTTTTGACACACGAAGTAGGAGAGGTATCTTGCCAAACCCTGCAACAAGTCGCTTGAACTTCTCGCCAGCACCAAACTTCACCTCACCAGTCATTGATGTGTCAAGAAGGTCACTTGCTTTGATCACTTGTTTTCTGAAAGCAAAGTCAATATCTTCATTGGTGATGTTCAACAAGAACCATCTAAAGACATCAAGAGCGGCTTGTTTTGATCCATAGCTCTTGTGATAACGTGGATTATAGTCCCAGAGTGCTTCGATTGACGTATCATTCTTTTCAAGTGCCTCAGATGCAACTATTCCTGCATGAGCACCACCCAATAGTGATGAGCCAATTCCACCTCCATGAATGGGATTCACTTGACATGCAGCATCCCCGACAAGCATGAAGTTGTCATCAACCATCGTATCAATAGGTCTCCGAATTGGTGCAACTCCACCGCTGCTATCAATGACTTTCACCTTCCCCCATAAATCAATCCAAGTCTTCTTTACAAAATCATACTGTATGTCTTTTGGATTTCGATGCCCCTCAATAGTCATTACACCATTTCCAACATTAACGCGGTTCTTCCCCTGTGGGAACACCCAAGTATATCCACCTAGAGTTTCTTCTTGGTTCCAGAATATTTCAAGAATATCAGGAGTTTCAAATTCATAATCAGGGGTTTCGTAGATGTCACGCCAAGCAACCATTCGGTCTTCACTTGCGATGTGACACTCTACTGGAGAGGTTTCAGGAAGTTGCATTCGAAGCATACCTGTTGCTCCTGTGGCATCTACAACTATGCGACTCATGACCTCTCTTTCTGAGCCTCCTTCCTCTGAAAGTTTGACACCAGCTACTTTTCCATCATCGAAGATTAGTTTCTTCACGCGAGTTGAAGAAATGACCTCTGCTCCAGCACTCTCTGCAAGTCCAACAAACCACTGACCCATTTTGAGTCGATTGAAGGACATACCAGTTGTTGTGGGTCCTTGCATTCTCAATCGATGATCCCTGTCTGGTGCAATTAGATCAATGCCATTAACCTCATACTCGACAATTCCTTTTGGGAGTTCAGGAATGCCAACTAGCTCTCGTAGCTCACTAATATGATGAGAGCCTAGAGCATCACCACAAGTCTTGTTCCCTATATTGTTTCTTTCCTTCCTATCTATGAGAAGTACTGAATGTCCTCTTTTGGCAAGTGTGTAAGCAGTGGTTGCTCCTCCGGTTCCAGCACCTGCAACAATAACATCATAGTCAGTCATGAATTACACCTTTTTTGACATTTGCCAAGTCTGTTCTAGAAAACCTTCGAGTTGCATCGATATCAAAGGAGTATCTGTCCAGCCACACGCACTCATGTCAGGCATTGAAATCAATGCTTCCTCTGAGTCAATCACTATATCGATTGCAAGAGTATCTTCCTTAATACGCTGTTGGAAGTTAGGAATTCTAATATCGCTTCCTTTTCCCAAAATTGATTGAATCTTCACACTACGATTACTAGCCTCATGTAATGCAAAAATGACACTATCACCAAGATTCTCCATCCTAGGAGCAACCAGAACTATCGTTTTCTCTGCCCTTTTAATCATAGATAATATCTTTGACATAACTTCCTGCTGACCTCTTATTGTGTAAATGAGTGCAGGTGTAGCTTTGGTTGAGACTCTTGACTCCTGAAGTTTAGAGAGGTCTTCAAATAACTGCTTCAACTTTGAAGTCAGTGTTTCTTTTAGATGTGAAAGAGGAGCGAACTGGTACACCTTAGGACGTCCTTCGTGTTGGACAACCAATCCCTTTCCAACAAGTGTGTCAAGTATTGAGTATAAGTTTGCGTGATGAATTCCTGTTTCTTCAGAAAGATCAGAAACAGTTGCAGAATCCATCATATTGAGCGCTAGAATTACAGCAGTTTCATGCACCCCAAAACCAATCTCTCTTAGAGTATTAGCGGCACGAACGCTGGTTTTGTCTGCTGTCTTCAAGCTTGGCAAATTCATTTCAGTCAGTAAATTATGTGCAATTACTACTTAAAACTATTTCTGAGTAGCAAAACCTGTGAGAATTTCTTTGACAATATCTCGAGCAGCAATTGCAGTAATTCCTGATGAGTCAAGTAGAGGATTCAGCTCAACTATATCCGCATATCGAACCTTCCCAGTATTAAAAATGAAGATGATAAGTTCTAAAAGATCAACCATAGAGAGACCACCTGACTCAGGATGGCTCACTCCAGGAGCAATCTGCGGTGATAAAACGTCCATATCAACTGAAACGTACAGAAACTCTACTCTTTTACCAATTTCATTGACACGATTTTTAAATTGGTCTTTTGATAGGATTGGAGCTTTAGTTCCAGTAATCTCCTCTCGCTGGTCAGGAAGTGCTGAACGAAGGTCATATCCAGCAATATCTTCCATAGACACTAATCCACCATCTACAATCCTTCTCACACCAGTTGAGTGTGAGAGTTGATATCCGCCCATGTCTGGATACAAATCTGCATGCGCATCTAGATGGATCAAACCATATCGACCAGGACGACCTCTTTTCAACCCCTTAAGTATTGGAAAAGTTATGAAATGGTCCCCACCAAGAAAAAGAAGATTACTCTCTTTTAGTGCAAGTTTGGCACATGCCTCAGATATGTCCATTGCAGCAGCTTCCGGAAGCCTTAGCATAACTTCTAAATCTCCAACATCTTCCAATGTGATACTCTTCGTTAGAGATTCATCAATTGCATCTTTTCGCCCTAGAGAGAGAGGATAACTATGTGACCTCTCACTGTCTGTAGCCCGACGAATTGCGTCAGGACCAAACCGAGGTCCAGGCAAGAAACTTGATGTCAGATCATAGGGGATACCAATAACCCCGACATCAGGGTTTCCTAAGTCTGGGGCAGGAATTCCAAAGAAACTTCTCGGTAATCTCAGATAACCATTCAGTTCATCCTTGAGGGGCATAAGCCCAACAGGTTTTCCTTACAAAATAAATATGCTGTAAAAAGAGAGTAAAAGAAAAAGGGGTGTGAAACCCTGAGAAAATCATACTTCTCAGGGTTCACAAATTGAATCTAGACCTGATAGGTACCTCCGCCGCCTCTGCCGCGTGCCATGAGAACAATATTAACAACTGCACCCAAGGCAACTGCACCACCCATGATGGCTGTGAATGGATATCCTTCCCAAAACATCTGCTGGAGAAGACCCAGTATTTCTGGACTAACAGTAACACGATCCATGTGAGTTCGTTTGGAGAACGTGTTCTCTCCATAATCATATTCAAACTCTGCAGGGGCAAATGCATAAACTCCCTCATACTCAAAGGTGACGCTATACGTAATAGTCATCGTTCCATCAGGGAGGAGAATCGCTTCATCAGCAGAAGTTTCGCCTGTCACGTCGACTGAAATGGGATATGTTCCTGCAATGCTATCATCTACAAGGCTTAAGTTGTAAACTGGTTCTGTTCCTTCGTTATGTACAGTAACAGTAACCTCTACTGACCCACCTGGTGTGGTTTCAATAGGATCGAAAGTCCTAGTGATGGTGACAAGAGGTGGAAATGCACCAGGTTCGAAATTAATAGTATAATCAGGTATGTCTGAGTAGGCTGTTGCATTCCAGAAGACTACACTCGCATTTGCATCATAGAATGTTCGATTGAGTGCTTCATCCTCAGGAGAATATGATGTTAAATTCATATTCGGCGGGAGAAATGCTGCAACTAAAGATTGACCGGTATCCAGACCATTTACAACACCAGTTGGTGGTTTGCCAAGTAGATCTTCAAAGATATTGAGTTCGTCAGAATTCGTTGAAAGAATCTGATCTCCAATATATCCAGCTGCAACAATTGCCATGGGGCCATCAAGCTCTGGCATTTGCGAAAGCAGGAATGCTGCTGGTGGAATCGGTTCTCCACCACCAAAGCTTTCAATGAGGTCCATAAGGTCACCCATATCAGGAACTGCAAGGAGTCCTGCGCCTGAAGCGCGTGCTGTAGTGAAGACAGAGGAATCAATTGAGCCTATAAATCCACTCTGGTCCATTACATCAAGAACACTGTTGACAGCGTCTTCAAATGGATTGGTAACTTTGTAGATGAATAGGTTAATTCCTGTGAAGGGTAGATCAACCGGCTCGCCAATTATGCTTTCAATGAATTCCTCATCAATTCGGAGATTCAATAACTCTTCAAAATCAAAAGCAAATCCAGAGTGAAGATGGGCACGAACAGCAGCCATGTTTGTCTGAGCTTCAGCATCCGTCAGGTCGAAGTACACATTGATTAACAGACTAAAGTCAGTACCAAGCATGTCAAATACTGAATCAATTGGTGATCCGCCTTCACCAAATTGCTGAGCCCATAATTCACCTCCATCTGAGAAATTGAAGAGCTCTGCTCCAACGAGATCTAATATGTATTCCAAGAGTTCACCTTGTGTCGCAATTAGAGCCATCACAACACAACCATCATACATTGACTCACCGAGACCTAATTGTGAATCAGGGACTCCAAGTTGCCCGTAGATGACTGCAGGTGCACCCTGTTCATCAATAGCAGTAAATACAACTTCAGCTCCATTCTCAATAAGATTGAAGAAGAATTCCTCACCTACATCCTGAGCTAAAACTGCATTACTTGTGTTAGCAGCAGTTACAGCTGGAATTGAGAATAGGAACCCAATTGCAATTATGACAAATGCGTGCTTTTTGTTCAGTTTCATTTTAGAATTCCTCCTTTGGTCGGACTACCGCCCCAACGATAGCAGCCACAATTACCACAATGACTGGTGTAAAGAACCAGATGAGTAGTGGTGTGAGGAGCGTCATTAGTGAGCCAATGTCGAATCCCATTCCGCCTATTCCTGAAAGTAATGGCATTATTTGATCAATCATTCCTTGAATCAATGGAATTCCAAGTATGTCAACAAGTGAAGATCCAGGTGGCACGACAAATGAGCCAAATGCAATGCCTGACTGAAAAATCAGATATGCGCACAAGGCTATGAGGGCAAGACACGAGAGCCAGGTCATCAGACCGACGACAAAGGCACCCTTTTTTGTTCCCGCCATCACGCCTCCTACGAAGCCAGCTGCTGCCCAAATGGCTATCATTGTGAAATTACTCATTGGATTGACGAGTATTAGATTTACCAAAACAAGTGTTGGCCTCAAAAAATTTCCAAATTGAGGACCGAAAATGGCAATCAAGGATTCATAGCCATTAGGTAACAGAAACCAACCTCCAAGGAGGACTATAGCAAGAGCAATGAGCCAACCGAAGTATTTGCTTGAAAATGATGAAATAGCATATACCTCCTAACTAATTAAGATTCTAATACATTTTTCTTGATTTTTCACTATTAACACTTTGGCGGATGTTTCCACTCCATAAATCGGAAATGTTGGCGAGTGGAATCAGTAAGAGAGATATAGGCGGTATACAAATGTCCTCACGTTAGAATGGCGAAAGAAAGTCATTCTACATGTGAAAATGATGTGTTCTATGGGACACAACAATTGTAATAGTAGGTCGGTGGAAAGTGGAGAAGGACACCAACGACGCAACAGTGTATGAATTGATCCAGCTAATGGCTTCGCTGAATGACACCAGGAGAGCGATACTTCTGGCGCTGGCTCATATCTATCCTCGAAGTGTCAGTGGTGTTCAATTAAGCCGATTAATCGGTTACAGCGGAAAGTCAAGAAGTCTGTACAGAGGAGTAATATCCCATCTGCAAGAGAACGAAATGATTCAGATTGACCAGCTTACTCCTAAGCTTTACGCAATCCGAATAAATAATGAGCATCCGTTGCTCACTATTCTAGTCGATCTTTGCAGAGTTCATGGGAAACATTCACGAAAAATGTACCTGAAGGCATTGGAGGAAGAGTGAAAATGGAGAATGAACTCCTGCTGGAGGCAAAAGCACTCTATAAAGATAGGATTAGGATTGCCCTTTCAGCGTTTATCATTCTGTTCTCGATAGCCTTCTTCATTTACTATACAACAGGTATAGCAGGTTTGGGTACAATACCACGTGGACTACCTGGAGTTTCTCAAGGTCTTGAGGTAGTAGCAGCTTTCAACAATGTTGGATTACTAGTTGCTGTTGCACTGATGGTTCTAGTATTTCGTTTCTGGTCTTGGGCATTCCTTCCAGGACCTGCCTCATTATTTACTACATCCGTTCTCAGAGGAATTCTCGGACCTAATGTGATCATAAAGCAGTTTATTGGAAAGCGTTTCGAAGTTACACTTGACACTGGACAAATATTCAACGTCAATTGTCACATCCAAGAGAAAGGGACAGATGATTGGTTTTCATACCGTCTCGTATCGTCAAAGCTGCAGAATGGAGACCTCAAAAACGTTGCATTACGTCATGGATTCTCGTTCAAGAATGACCGTTTCATTGCTAGTATCAGTAATGATGAGTTGCATCATAGAACACTCTTGATGGCAAAAGCCTTGATGATTGCTGGTGGATATGTCTAGTTCTGTGGGTGTCTCAATGCTCTAGGTGTTTTCTGTTTCTTCTTCCTGGCAAAATTATCAATGTCCGTCATCCATCGAGTCAGCATCATTGGATGTGCTCTATATCTAGCGGGTATAGTATGTCCTAGAGGTGAAATCTTCTTTTTCTTTCTCCGCTTAACGACCATTTCCTATCGATTATACTTTCGCATGAAGATGAATCAATCTTTCGTCATAAACAACTACATTCAGGAAATTTATTTCTATAATCAGCCAATTCATAGACTGAGAAAATTATGGTAATGCGCATAAAACGGACAATAGATATTGCAATGAGTAATTACACTGAGATTTCTGGTTATTGCGTTTTCACATATGAGGGTATGGTTGCTTATGCCAGCGAGAACATGGATATTGCTGAGGAGATTGGCACCATCATCCAAGCATGGAATGGTCATCTTCAAAGTTTCACACTAAAGAACATAGCATTTCTCAGAGCATTGGCAACAGAACAAGGTTTTGTGGCAATCAATCCAGATGGGGCTGTAAGCTTAATTTGTGGTACAGGTAAGGGAGTCTGGTTTGTTTCTGTGTTTACAAGAATGGATGTTGATAAAGAGGGAATCCTGCGTGAATGTATTCAAGCAGCAAAGAATCTTGAAACTTCTGTTTCAATCTTTGATATTTGAACCTCATTTGTCCATAATTGGTTTTTGCTCCGCAATGATTCTGGAAAAGTATGCCATAATAGCACCAATCCATCCTAATGACTGTTGAAGTTGATGGATCATATCCATAACAAATACTCCTGCTGTCGCCATTTGAACCATTGTCATTAGCAATCCGATAACACCAATGATTATTCCTGCTGAAATTAGAATTCTACCAAACCAGACCTTTTCAGTAGTAAGGATTATTCCACCAAAAATTGCTAAAATGCCCCCTAGAGCTGCCCAAGCAGCAAGCCCAGCCATAAAATTCTCAAAAGTTTCAAAGAATTCTAATCCAAATATATACTGTAGGATTTCGGACAACTCTCCAATAACACCGATTGTTCCACTAACTCCAGACAGAATCATTAGAGTACCGCCTGTGAAACAGAGGATCATGGGGTTGCGATTATGAAGGGTCATATCAAGCTCATTTGCTAAATATCTTTGATTTAAAGATAACTTCTTCATACAACATCTGAAATTATTACATGCAAATCAGAATAATATGTCAATCTTCTGGATTTTTTAAGAGATTAGTCAATGGCTACAAAAGAAGTAGCCATTGCGTTCTCATTTTAGGATGAGAAACTCTGCTTGTAATCAATCATAGCGCAAAATATAGGATTACTATACCAGCTCCATAGATCAAATGAAAAATGTGAATGTAGATCCTATTCAGGTTCGGAGAGTATCGCTTCACTAGTCCTCCACCAATTGCACAGAGAAAGATGGATACTAATAAGACCGCGATTAATGTTTCTAGATTCATCACGTCTATTTCCTCTCCTTTGCTTTCAATTGGAGCCATCTATGGATAGATAGAAGGACAACTACAGCTAGGCCATGTATGAATACCAAGATTGGAATAGATATTTCAATAGATGTTAGCTTGATAAGTTCAGAAGCCACGGTGCAGATTAAAATTGACACTAATAGTAACGCCAATGCTCTCTTGACTGAGTGACCTGATGAATAGTCATCAGGATTTGTTGGAATTATGATTCTTTGATTATTCAATATTCGATTCACCTTAATTACTAGCATCCAAAAGAAATAGAAGAAACATTGGCAAGAGTGTTATGCAGAAATTCAGATAGAATTAAAGAAATTCTTGCTATTTATGAAGCAGTGTCTTCAGATATTGAAAAAAAAATGAGCGACCTCTCATGGATACTTCCGATCGATTAATACTTGGCGAGCTAGCGAATCGGTGTAGAATTTCTTTCTCAAAGATAGCAGAGAAGTACGAAGTTTCATTGAATACTATAAAAAATCGAATTGAAGCCCTTGTGGAAATGGGTGTTATTTCTAATTTCGTTGTAGAATTACCTCTGGAGAAATTGAATGCAAGCTTCGCAATAATTATTCTTGACATAAAGACGGACACTAGCAAAGACCAACTGATCTCTCTAGGAAGAAATTCTTTCATAATGGCTTTGGGACTGGGGTATGAATTGCAAGGATTTGCAATAGTAGTTTATAGGACTAATGCAGAACTTGTTGAAGCAATAGATTTTCTTCAATCATCCAATCTAGTGACACAAGCGCGAGCCATGCCTTTGATTGCTCCACCATCCACTGTTGATACAACATCAATCAAAGGCATAGACACTTTGAAAAAAATTGACTGGAAGATACTGAAATCACTTCAATGGAATGGCCGCAAACCACTTGGCGAAATTGCATCAGATGTAGGAGTTTCAGTACCTACAGTCAGAAAACGACTTGCTTACATGAGAAAACACAATCTAATCCACGAAACTATTCAAGTAAATCCAGCAGCAAGTGAGCATGACCTTGTGGTAATGCTACTTGTCAGAAGCCCTGCTGCTGCTCATGAGTACTATAAATTAGATGGTCGATTTCGAGAACAATGGCCTGAAAACTACTGGATATTTTATAGATCAGCAAACAATATGGAGTTGATGGTGACATTCGTTGTTGAGTCATCGAAAAAGGTGGCTTCTCTTAGAAGTGAGATGACAAAGGTGCTTGAGGATAGTGAGATTATCAATCAGGTCATTGTGCCAGAGTGGTTGTTCTTTCCAGACTTCAGAGATGAGATGATAGATACACATGTAGAATGAAAGAATTAATTCAATGGAGCGATATCCAAATGACATGACTTCTCTGAATAGATTCCACTACATTGATTAACTTCCATCTGAATTTGAATTACCACTCTACTCGTGGATGTTGGGAATATGGAAGACCGCTATGAACACGAACTGCATTGTTCAAAAGATGTAGATAGATTACTAAGAGAATTCGACAAAGTTTCTAAGCACTTTCAAAAAGCCCTTGAACCCGAAACAAGCTCAATGCAAATTATTCAGATTGTCCAAGAGAGTAGAGCTGAATATATCAGGTTAATCCCAGATCTTCCTAATATTGGGGGCAGTAAGAATCCGTTCTATTACAATCTGATTGGTAGCGCATGGTTACTAGCATTATTCAAAACCCTCGAAAACTTTGGTTTTGAACTTCGTGAGATAGGGAGAATCGGGTATGCTACATTCGAGAATTATATAGATTCCTACTCATCTCTAACAAAATTTTTCTTTCGAACCTTCATGTACTCTAGATTTACTAAGAAAAGAATGCAGGAGTCTGCTAAAAAATCCCAAGAACATGAGTACCAGGATGATTGGGTATATTCGTTTGTAGAGGGTGTTGATGGTGACTTTGAGTGGGGCGTGGATTTCACAGAGTGTGCAATCTACAAGTTCTACAAAAAGCAAGGGGCAGAACGTTTTCTCCCATACATTTGCCTTGGAGATTACGCTATGTATAGTAGCTTCGGTGTTGGAATGAAGCGTAGCAAAACTCTTGGATCTGGGCATAGCCATTGTGATTTCAGATACGTAAAAGGTTACAAGACTCCAAGAGGATGGCCTCCTGAGGATCTTGAGGAATTTCAGATAATGGATATCTAGAAAACCTCCGGAAAGCTCTCGCACTTTTGATGAATTCTAATTATATCATACGAGGTATTGGGGACTTAACTTAAGTCAGGAATGTAGTCTAAGATTTTGCTTCAATCCTATAATAAGTAAGGAGGACACAAATTCATGAGCGTGGATTCATCTTGGAAGGGATTGATTAGAGCAGGTGGGATCTCATTATTAGCAGCAGGAGCAATCGTCATTATATTCATCCTTTCAGTATTCATTTTTCAGGTACAGCTTCCACTCGATGCACAAGGATTCCTTGATTACCCCCTACCGCCAACAATTCTTTTCTGCTTGGCTGCCTTTGGGGAGTTTCTCTTGATGCCTGGAGTATTGGCCCTGTACTTCTCTCTCAAGGATATCAATAAGAATCAAGTGTTTCTGGGAGCTGCAGTGTGGTTTGAAGCTATACCTATGTTCCTTGTTTCTCGGGGACAAGTAATATCACTCATTACAGTGGCTGGCAATTATGCAGCTACTGCAGATGTGACTATGAGAGCAGCTTACCTAGCAACGACGCATCTTGCACTCGAAGTGGCGAATGTCTATACTATTATGGCTTTAGACCTTCTAGGTGTTGGAGCTATCATCATAGGTCTAATAATGGTAAAAGGCGTCTTTATTAAGAAAACAGCCCACATCGTAATACTAGCAGGGATTTTGGTTGTCATGGGCACCTTTGGAGTCATACTAGAGCCGCTAACGATTGGAACATTGTTTGGATTGATTCTGAATGGTATATGGCAGTTAGTTGTGGGGCTCAAACTCTACAAACTTAGTGGAAACACTTAGGAAGATGGAAGACTGTAACCATTCCATCCAACTCTTGGTTCTGGAGGATTCTTGAAATAGAACATGAGTATCAATGAGCTCAACCCGTGAACCATCAATAGTAGAGCAATAATATTCCATTCTATTCATCTTACCTTCTCAGCTAAATCCCTAGCCCAGTTCCGAATTTCATCCCAATTGCGTGTATCGAAGACTCCAGGTGCAACTTCTTTTATTCCAACCTCTTCAAGTTTCATTCTAAATGGACCCATGGTCTTCTTGAAAACGAAACTCATCTTGTTATAGTCCCAGACACCACCAAACATGCCAAGAGCCACTGGATTGATTGAATACTTCTCCGTCTTCTCAACAAGATACTTCTGCCAGTTTTCCTCCATTTCTGAAGTCTGACCATCGTACTCTAGAATCGCCTTAGCACCCGATGAAACGAAAATAGCAGTCTTCTTTTCTCGAAAATCTTTTTGGAACTTGTTCAGGAATTTATCTGATTCTTTACACCATCTGAACATCTGCATACCCGCACCGACGAGAACAAGATCATATTCAGAGATATCCTTCAACTTCTCCTTCTTTGTATTAACAACTCGAACATCAAATCCTTCATCGCGGAGCACAGTTGCAATCTCTTCAGAAGTAGACTCAGTCGCACCATAACGAGTGCAAAAAGCAATTAATGTCTTCAAACTCGCTTCCTCAGGAGTAACAAAATCAAACCGACTATTAATTAGATACTCTTAATGAAAAAAGTGAAGGAGTGTACTTAGCTCTATTAAAATAAATCACCTTCTTTTCACGAAGATGACAATCACAACGAGAACAACTGCAAAACCACCCACTGCTAACCAGACATATAGATCTCTGCAGATAGGTCAATAGAGAGGAAGAATCCATAGTATCTTTGAAACCTGACAACACTGGCCTATCTTTGGTTAATGATTGTTGATTTCTTTGCAAGAGTTACTAATATTACTAGTGCGAAAATTGAGATGACAACAGCTATCGGGAGAAGAAGTGGAAACGGCGTTGGTGTTATGATGAGGTCTGTAAATTCTGAACCCTCTTTCACATATTCAATATTCCCACCGATCATTGTCAGATACACCTCTAGATCCTTCAACTCATCAGCATGGACATCCAGGGGTGAATCCGAAAGGACAATAAGATCAGCAAACTTTACTCACACACACACAGCCGAGAGAGTCCAGAAGCTGTGTCATGGATATGACAACACTGTGAACTAGAGTATGTCCGGAGCTTCGACATAAAGTTTCCGCCACTCAAGATGGACTAGGTCAGTATACATTTCCTGTTCAAGGCTATGAAGTTCGCAAGAGGTGAGTTAAGAAGAATCGACTAAGTTTGGGTCGATCATCTCCTTCTAGTCTTATGAAAAAGGTATAATGCTAGAACAAAGAAAGTAGCTCCAGTTGTTACCAGTAGTGTAGTCCAGAGGGGATCGAACCATGATGCTGAACTTGTATCATCTTGAATTGCTGCCAATATCCAGGATTTAAGGAGACCTTCATGAGGATAGTCAACATACTGTTGAATACTAGATGAGAAAACTACTACCAAATCTTGTTTCGGTACAACGAAAATGTATTGACCATATAGCCCAAGGGCATAATAGTATTCTTGTGCGGGGTTGGTCCACCATAGATAGCCATATCCGCTTTCTGCGTTGAATTGAATGAAGGTACTCGTGGATTTCTTAACCCAATCATGTGAGATGATCTGCTTGCCATCCCAAGTTCCGTTATTGAGATAGAGGTACCCGAACTTTGCGGCATCCCGAGAGCTGATAGAAAGGTTGAAGCCGCCAATTGTCACACCTATTGCATCACTAGACCAGAAAACATCCGTTATGCCCAGTGAGCTAAATAGATGCTCATGAGCGAATTCGAGAGCGGTTAGACCGGTTGCTTGCTGTATTATAGAAGAGAGAAGATGCGCCACCCCTGAACTGTAATGGAATACCTCTCCAGGTTCTGACACCATATCTAGTTCAAGAACATATTGAGTACCGTCACTGGGGATCAAATCGTAGGAGTTAATTCCTTCTTCCCAAAATAACCCAGAATGCATTGTGAGTAAATGCTCTAGAGTTATGAGTTCCTTACGCTCATCCCAGTTAGAGATGCTCCGGTTGGGAAAGAAAGATAGGACCCTCTGACTGACGTTGTCGATGTAGCCTTTGTCGATAGCTATTCCAAAAAGACAGGAAACAAAACTCTTTGTCACACTATACCAGAAAGGGGTACTGTTCTCATTCTGATTGGAAGTCGGATACTCTTCGAATACTTTGTAGCCATGCCGAATCACAATGACTGAATCAATGTTTATACTGTTTTCATCTATATAATCAACCATATTCCGGAGTTGCGTAGAATCCATACCTTGTTCTTCAGGAGTCGTATTTCGCCATCCATCTGTCGGCCAATAGTTTCTGACTGTGCTTGAGGGCTTGGCGGTATACACTGAATCTGTGATACTATTGCTGAAACTTATATTGCTGACAAACAGAATCAGAATCATTAGAATAATAGCTGAGACTTTTGGTGATTCTGCTCTCAGTCTATTCTCTCTCATTCATTCTCCTCTCCTACTAGTGTTGAAATGCAAGAAATCACTACCTTCTCTCAGATTAGCTGAGAGAGTCTTGAAGTTATGTCATAGATATGACAACACTGTGAACTAGAGTATGCATGGAGCTTCGACATAAGGTTTCCGCAACGCGAAATGGACTGAGTCGTGATAGAATTCGGTTAGTTTGCGGGTATTATCGAAAGCCCTAACAATTGAACCAGCGTTTCTAAGAATGGCGCAGCAAAAAACCGAGAGTAGAATCAGGGGTGCGAAGCCTATCTCGAGAAGAAAGAGATCGAAAGAATAGCGCATTTCTTGAAACGGCCCCACGCGATTCGACTGTCTGACCTCAGAACTCCCTTTTATTTCATGTTTCTCCTGTCTGCAAGTGGAATAGTTGTAATCGAATGGTCAGATTTTTGAGCAGGTCATCTAACTAGAGAGACTGAGAGAGAAGTCATGTCTGTGAACTATGAAGAGGCTGGAGATCCTGCTACGAGGACCATAATATTTGTGCATGGAGCTGGAGGTTCATCTGCCACCTGGTTTATGCAATTAAGAGGTCTATCATCTGATTACCATGTGGTAGCAGTTGAGCTCAATGGTCATGGGAAAACACCAGATCGGAAAGAAGAGGATGTCCTCCACTCTTACCTCCGTGATGTACATGAGGTTGTCACAAAGTTCAACAAACCCTTTCTTGGTGGCCATAGTATGGGTGGTGCACTTGCACAACTTTATGCGTTAAACCATTCAGAAAATATTAGTGGAATCATCTTAGTTGGAACAGGCGCAAAACTGAGGGTCACCCCGATTGTATTCAATCTCCTCGATAATGACTTTGAGGGGTATGTCGAAGCTGTTGGGAATTTTATGTTTCATGAAGATACATCAGATGAAATGATAGAAGCATCTAAACATGAGGTGCGCAAATGTCCTGTGCAAATTATTCGTAGAGATTTCGAATTATGTGACAAGTTCGATATCATGGAGGAAGTAAAAGGAATCAAAAAACCTACTCTGATTCTTGTTGGTGAAGGTGATGTGATGACTCCAGTCAAATATTCCCAATATCTCAAAGATAAGATTGAAGGATCAATCATGCAGGTTATTGAAGGCGCAGGACATAGTGTAATGCTTGAACAGTTTGGTGTCTTTAACGAACTTGTGGCTAATTGGGTAAAAAGAATCAATTAGAGATTTATGAGTCTTCGATCTCTACGTTTCTTCTCAACAGCTGCAACAAGGCTTGTCCTATCAAAATAGACTTCATTCCTTGTAATCTTTTCATTCTCTATCTCAACAATATCCAAGCCAATTTCATGGATTGTTTCTTGACCTACAGGAATAGTACATTCCCACTTCACAATAGTACCTTTTTCTATAGGAAATACCTCAATTGGTTTCCAAGTCCAATCTCGATAGACATCAAGAAGTCGTTCAAAATACCTGCCAATCTCTTTGTGACCTTTGAGACCATCTCTGTTTGCAGGATCGATGTAAAGAGCTTCTTCGTGATAGTATTGTAAGAGTTCCTCTGGATTGTTACCAGTCCATGCGGCAAGCCAATCTTTGCAAAATGAAAATAGTTCGTTCTTGTTCATCTTTATCACATCGAGCACCAGAGTTGGTATATCATTCACAATTCTCCCATCTCTTATTCTTTACCCATCACATTTTCCATCCCTCACTGTTAAATACAGGCTTTGTTCTTTGATTCAGGTCTTTTCAGACAAATTAGGAGTAGAAACAAATGGAAATGGGAGAGGTAGTTCAAGAAATCCCAACCGATAGAAAAGAACGATTTGGTTGGTATCTTTTTGATCTTGCAAATACGAGCTTTACAGTCCTCATAGTTACAGCATTATACCCCCTCTACTTCCGAGTGTTAGTTTGGAATGAAACACTTGGAGATGCAATGTGGGGATATGCAGGCAGTATCACGATGCTAATAATTGCAGTAAGCGCTCCTGTTCTAGGAGCAATTGCTGACTTTGGGGGCACGAAGAAAAAGTTTCTAATATTCTATACTTCTGTCTGTATTGCTTTTACTGCGTTCATGGTTTTTCTTCCGGGTCTCAGACAATCTGAGATTGATCTACTTGAACCCGGAGTAGGTTCATCACCATTCCCTGTGATTCTGGGATTTGATATATGGGTATGGGCGTGGATAATTTTCATCATAGCAAATATTGGTTTTCAAGGAGCACTCCCCTTCTATAACGCTTGGCTTCCAGAAATAAGCACAGAGGAGAATATAGGCAGAATAGGCGGTTATGGTTTCGCTGCTGGTTATGTTGGAGCTATGGCAACTATTGTAATTGCTCTAGTCGTAATTCTTGCTGATTTACCTTATACCTATGCGTTTTTCCTTAGCGCAATATTCTTCCTTGTGTTTGCGATTCCAAGCATAATCGCGTTGAAGAATAGACCCCCAAGGGTGTTTCCTGGAGAGGAAGGTCAATCTCTCGCACGGCTTGGATATCAGAGGATTAGAAACACACTCAAGAATATTAGGAAGTACACGGGTTTGCCACTTTTCTTAGTTGCTTACTTTTTGTTCAGCGATGCAATAACAACTGTCATCTACTACGCGGCAATATTTGGTCAAGCTGTATACGCATTTAGTACAACCATGATTCTCATATTCTTTGCAGTGACTCAACTTGCAGCAATCCCAGGAGCATTCATCTTTGGCATTGTGGCGGATAGAATAGGAACGAGGAAAACTCTAATCATTACTCTGTTCATCTGGGTTATTGCCTTATCAATTGCCTACCTCTTTGTTGCTTACGGAGCACTCGTTTGGTGGACAGTTGGTATGATTGCAGGTGTTGGAATGGGTTCATCTCAGAGTACAGCACGCAGCATGTATGGTCAGTTCATTCCAGAGGAAAAGAAATCTGAAATGTATGGCTTTTACGCTTTAACTGGTAAATTTGCTGCAATTCTTGGACCATTTGTGTATGCATCTGTTCTCTTGCTTGTAAATCCAACACAAAATCCAAGTCTTGTTGCTCAAGCACATCTGACAGCTATGCTTGTCATATTGATATTCTTTGTAGCATCAATCCTATTACTCCTTAAAGTAAGGCAACCTGTGAAAGGTGAAGCTAGAGTCTATCTCGAGGATGACATTCCATTTACATAATTGTCTTGTACGTTAGCAAAATGAATTCCCCCTAGAATACCCTAGGGGGATTCCTTCTCTTTTTCTCTAAAGTAGTGGAGCAATTTTTTCGCCAAATAACGAAACCTGCCCAGTTTCTTCACCATAAGGAAACATTAGAATTATGTTTGATACTCCTTGTTCCTTATATTCAAAAAGTCTATTAGCAATGATATCTGGAGTGCCCCAAAGGGAAGAAGATACCCTCCTTCTATACTCGGCTTCAGAAATCCCACGAGCAATTGCACCTTTCTTAATCATGTCTTCCATTTCGATATCAGACTTCACGATGCGTGTCCAAAGACCAACCGATTTTGCTATGTCATTTGGATTCCTACCATGCTTTTTCGCAAACTTAGAAAGTTGCTGAAAAATGCCCATCGTCTGTTCAGGTGAAAATCCCCAGGCTACATTTAAGCCATCAGCATACCTTGCCGCTAACTCAATCATCTGAGGTCCTGCTCTGTTAGAACCAACCCAAATTCTAGGATGTGGTTTTTGAACGGGTTTCGGGAATGATATTAGCTCCTTTACTCTGTAATGTGATCCTTCGAATGAAAACTTGTCTTCGGTCCATGCTCCTCGAATGATACGAATTGCCTCACTAAGCTGTTCCAATCTTGTTTCATATTTTGGGAACTTGTAGCCATATGCGTCATATTCCATCCTTTTCCAACCAGCACCAATCCCAAAATCTAGTCGACCATTAGATAGAGCATCAATTGTTGCAGCCATTTTTGCATGAAGGGCTGGCATTCGATAGCTGTTGCAAAAGACCAAACTACCAACACGGATTTGTTTATTCTCTCGCACTAAAGCAGCCATGATTAACCATGGGTCAAGAAGAACCTTATCAGTTGCATCCGAGTCTAGCATGAAATGGTCAGAGAACCAGATACCTTTGAAACCATTATCAAGTGCTTTTTGGGCTATGTTAAGAACATCAGGAAAATCATACCCAAATTGTGGCTCAATCTGAACTCCGAATTCCAAAAGCCTCACTCCTTAGTGAGGTCAAGGACAATCTTTACTACATCTTTCACGTACCCAGGACAGACTTTCTCAAATGTTCCATCTTGCATTGCTTTATCGTGTTGAGCTTTATCAGCCATCTGAATGCCAGTTAGCTTATCGCAAATAATTGATCCATTCTTTTCTTGAAATCTTCGAATGAATTCCTCTGTGGATTCATATGTCATTGTTTTATGCTTTTTAACATCACCAACTCTCTTTCCATTGATGACACCAAGAGCAGCTACTGCTCCTGAAACAGCTCCACAAATATGACCTTGTAAACCGATACCACCACCAAAACCTGCAGCAAGATTGAAAATCTCATTGAAATCCATCCCCTTTATCTCGAGTACGGATTTCATCACTGATTGAGCACAGTTATAATCTGTTGAGAAGTATTTCATTGAGAGTTTAACAGCATCATCTATCATAGGCTGAACTAGAAATCAACCACCATAATAGGTTTCCGAGAATCCAAATCTTGCTCTAAAAGAAATTGATTTGGAATGATGGATGCTATATTGCTATGCAATGAAAGAATATCCTAAACAAATTAGTCTGCAAGAAGTTTGGGTGCATTTTGAAGGGTTCCCCTTGGCTCATCTAGCAACCGTTGAGGGAAATCAACCAAGGGTTCGTCCTATGTCTCTTATTTCAATCGAGAACAGACTATGGTTGGCGACAAAAACTGAGTGGGATAAAGTAGGTCAAATAATAGCAAACAACAAAGTAGAATTCACTGTGGCTCCACTAAGTAAGAATGGGACAGGGAGTATCCGAGCCACTGCGATAGCGGTTGTTATAAAAGATAGAGAAACTAAGCAAAGACTCTCTCTTGCAATTCCTTGGTTCAATCAATATTGGATTGATTCAGATGATCCGAATTTCACGTTGATTAAATTGGAACCTACTAGAATGCTTTATGATCATCCATCAGACCGCAGAAAATACACAGTTATTCTTACATGATTTTGGATGGCGGATTTGCTCTACTTATCATAATCCATCCCGCAATCAAGACCGCCATGCCCAGTATCAATACTGCACCTCCTACATGTTCCATTATTGCCTCGAAAGCTACTAAACTCCGCGAAATATAGCCAGCTATCATAATCACGATTCCAGTGATGAAAATAATCTTGGGGATTGTTGTGTCCCTTTCCTCTATAAAGAACCCTTCATCCTTGACTATCGCTACTGGTGCATCTGATACTTTTACTTCAGATAGGAAAAATCGTTGACCATCAGGTGCGAAAGAACCAATTAGTGTTCCCTCATCCACAAGCTCCTTCAACACTGAACGAACTAGATTCTCTTCAGACCCAGATATGTCGCTTATCATACTTAGTAGACTAATCCTGTTCTCTACTACAATCTGGTAAACTTGAGCCTTTAGGTCTGGTGCAGTAGAATGATTTGCTGAAGATTCGTCAATTATCATGATAAATCCCATGACAAAACGAAGCAAGAAAGTATATAATTCAAAGGCACTGCGCAGGCTCTCACAAAAGGGTCACATAAAGGGGACTCAATAGGAGTACACCTTGTTTTACTTTTACATCTGTTTGAACAATTGACTGATAAAATTGCATATTCGTTATAATAAGCTCAAAAATAACAAATGTGTATCAAGGGTTAGAAGAGGCTTTTTTAGTAGGTTTGTTAAATCCACGGATAACACAAATCTGAAATACTCAGAACATGTGTTTCTATTCAACTCTTTTGGAGTGGAGAGAAATGGAACAAAGAACAACAGCAGTTGTGATAATCATAATCCTAATCATTGGCATGGGTGCTGTGATCTTTTTGGGTCCGATGCTCTTCCCAGCTCCTGCTAAAGTCGCAATAATTTTAGGGACTGGAGGAAGAGGTGACCTAAGCTTCAATGATGGGACTTATGCTGGAGCAGTAAGAGCCAGGGCGGAGTTAGGCTGGAATTTTGACTATGCCGAACCAGACCAAATCTCCGAATTCGAAGGATATCTTAGGGATTACGCAGCGGCTGGTACATATGAAATCATCATATGCGGTAGTTTCGATCAATCTGACGCATTGACTGCAGTTGCAGCAGACTACCCGAACCAGACGTTTGCTATTATAGATAATGTCGTTGTTGCGCCAAATGTACGCAGTTGTGTATTCCAAGAACATCAAGGCTCAGCTCTGGTTGGTGCACTTGCAGGTCTAATGACACAAACTGACAAAGTAGGCTTCATTGGCGGCGAGGACATGTGGTTGATCCACAGGTTCGCAGCTGGCTATGTGTGGGGTGCGAATTACACAAATCCGGGTGTAAACTTCACAGTGCAATATACTAATAGCTGGATTGACACTGCAGTAGGCCAAAATCTAGCTGATGCAATGCATGCATCTGATGTTGATATTATCTATGCAGCTGCAGGCAGATCTGGTCTTGGTGCTTGGACTGCTACAAGAAACAAAATAAGTGCAGCAACAAATACAACGAATCTCTGGATGATAGGAGTCGATTCCCCACAGATGTGGTTTGGAACATCTAGTTACGACGATCCTACGGCAGCAGCTGCCCCAACATTTGCTCTTACTAGCATGTTGAAGAGAGTCGACGTGGCTTGTTTCGACGCGATCAAAGACACCCATGATGGCACTTTGAATAGTACAACTGGTACCATCGAGACCTACAATCTTTCCAATAATGGTCTTGGTTGGGAGATAAATGGTCTTCAACCATTCAGTAATTTAACTGAAACATACACATTGGTTGAGTATGACCCACCACTACTAGAGCTTCCACAGTCATGGATTACTCAAATCAATAATTTGAAGGCAGCTATAATTGCTGGAACTGTGACTGTACCAGATACTATATATTGGACCTAGTGAAATAGAGAGGCTTATGCCTCTCTTTCCTACTTTTTTTTCCATGCATATTGGGCAGAGATAAATAGGAGTGAGCTGCTTCTCAATCAAACTGGACTGCCATTAAGGAGGTCTAACAATCTACGCAGTAGAGCTTGAGAATATCTCGAAGACCTTCCCCGGAGGAGTTGAAGCAAACAAGAATATCACCCTAAGGATTCGTGAGGGTGAAGTTCATGGTTTGCTAGGTGAGAATGGCGCGGGGAAGTCGACATTGATGAATATTCTGTACGGATTTCTCTCCAAGGACACTGGGAGGATAATCATCAAGGGAGAGGAAGTTGAGCTCCATTCTCCTCAAGATGCCATTATCAGAGGTGTTGGTATGGTACATCAACACTTCAAGCTTATTCCACCTTTGACTGTGACAGAGAATGTCATTCTCGGTCTTGAACCAGTTCTCAGGAGAGCAAGAGCTGAGAAACTCACAGGAGCAAAGCAGTTGTCTTCTCTTCTGCCGATTGATTTTAAGGGTGCAGCTGATAGAATTCAGAAAATTGCAGAAGAGAATGGTATGCAAATCGATCCAAAGACAAAAATCCAAGACCTTTCTGTTGGACTTCAGCAGAGAGTCGAAATTATCAAGACGCTTTACAGGAATGCTGACATTCTGATTCTTGATGAACCTACATCAGTTCTGACACCTCAAGAAGTTGATGACCTCTTTTTGACTCTAGAACGGTTCAAAGAGAGTGGTAGAACAATAATTCTAATCACACATAAGTTGAGAGAACCAATGGCACTAGCTGATAGAATCAGCGTTCTTCGTGACGGAGAACTGGTTGGGACTGTAAACAAAGAGGACACCTCGCCAGAAGCCTTGGCGAAAATGATGGTTGGAAGACCTGTGGTATTTAGGGTCGAGAAAAGTCCCGCTACACCTGGTGATGTAGTTCTTTCAGTCGATAACTTAACAGTTCGAAACAAAAGAGGAGTAATGGCAGTTAAGGGTATTAATCTAGAAGTTAGAGCTGGAGAAATTTTTGGTATAGCTGGAGTTGAAGGTAATGGCCAAACTGAACTCATTGAGTCAATTGCAGGCTTAATTAAACCAGTTGGTGGAAGAATCCTACTCAATGGGCGTGACATAACAGGAGTAAATCCAAGAGAAGTCAGGGAAGCTGGTATTAGTCATATACCTGAAGATAGGCACAAACGAGGACTTGTACTTGGTTTTACAATTGTTGAAAACAGTACTTTAGGAAGACATTACAAATCTCCCTTTGCGACAGGTCCTGCCAATCAGTTAATAGACTTGTCTCAAGCTGACCATTTGGCAGATAGACTTGTTGATACCTACTCGATCAAAGTAGGAGACATCCATAACTTAGCTAGTACACTATCTGGGGGCAATCAACAAAAAGTCATAGTTGCAAGAGAACTGGCTGCGAATCCAAAACTGATACTTGCAGCTCAGCCAACTCGAGGACTCGATGTTGGGGCAACGGAGTATATTCATAATGTTCTCGTTTCGATGAGAGATGCAGGTGCTGCAATCCTACTTGTGTCAGCAGAGTTAGACGAAGTTTTGAGTATGTCGGATCGCATCGGTGTAATATTTGATGGCCAAATTATTGCAGTGAAACATCCAAGCGATACAACTGCTCAAGAGCTTGGGTTGTTAATGGCAGGGCACAATGCTGGTTATTCTGCAGAGGAGGCGGTAGCTTGACCGAAGAATCACCGGAAGAGGAATATGTCAATAAAAAGGGTGGATTCAATCTAAGAGTAATTTATGACAGAATAATTGGTAAGCTGAGTGACCCCTCATTCCATAAAACAGCCATCTGGTCGACTGGTTCAATTATTTTAGCTCTGGTGGTCGCAGCAGTTGTAATGGTTATGACTGGATACAATGTGGGACTAGCATTTCTCACACTTCTATGGGGCGCTATCACTCAATTCGACAGAGTCCTTTTCTTTGGAACACCCCTTATCTTCACAGGACTATCAGTGGCATTGGCTTTCAAGTGTGGTCTTTTCAATATCGGTCCTGAGGGGCAGCTCTACATGGGTGCTATGGCTGCAGCCATTGTTGGGTATATGTTTTCACTTCCAATTGTGATACATCAGTTGACAGCCTTGCTGTTCGGCGCGTTTGCTGGGTTTCTATATGGATTACTTCCTGGCATTCTGAAAGCCTATAGAGGCACTCATGAAGTAGTCACAACCATGATGATGTCATATTCAGCTCTATTGTTTACGGCGTGGCTAGTTGCCTATCCCCTGAAAGATACAACTCAAACACTAGACCGAACTCCGGAAATATTAGCTACCGCAGAACTCCCAAAGCTGCTTGGACCCTTTCTCAACCTTAGCCTAATTATTGCAATATTAGCTGTGATTGGGGTTGACTACTTAATCAACAGGACAGTTCTGGGATATGAAATGAGAGCCGTTGGTCAAAATCCAACTGCCGCTGAAACTGCAGGTGTTAATCCAAAGAAAAATATTGCACTAGCGCTTGGCATCGCAGGTGCATTAGCGGGATTAGGTGGTTCAGGAGAGATACTTGGATATCACCATTTGTTCCAAGATAATTGGTCAACAGGGCTTGGATGGGATGGAATCACTGTAGCTGTTCTTGGAAATAACAATCCATGGGGTGTTCTGGCAGGAGCTATATTCTTTGGAGCCCTGCGAGCAGGAGGAATTCAAATGCAACGAATAGCTGGAGTGCCACTAGAGATGGTGAGGGTCATTCAAGGTTTAATTGTGCTATTCGTAGCAGCCCCGAGAGCAATAGATTGGCTTTCAAAAAGAGGGGTTGATTACGCTATATGGCTAAAAAGGGATCGCGTCCCAGCATTAGTACACTTATGTACTAGCGGCATAGCGGGTGCTTCCGCAATTATCTGTCTAACTGTGTTTGGTTCTTTCTCGACAATGATGGAGGCAGGAGTAGTCGGATCAGGTGGCTCAGTGACTTTATTGCTATTTCTTACTAGTCTAATCAGTATTTATGCATTAATTGAACTACTCATGAGAAAACCACGAGGCCTTATACTGTTAGTCTTTGCAGCCATAGAATGGCTATTAATTTCAGCAATGGGATATGTGGCAAGAAGTATGGTCATAGTCGGACAGAGTCTTGTCTTTGGGGTTGTAATGCTATTAATGGTAGTTCTGGTTGTGAAAGTCTTTCCAGAAACCCCTGTGGATTCAGGAGGTGACAATTAATGCAAACTGGAGATCCTATGCTAGAATTACTAGGTTGGTTGCTGAAAGCAACATTACAGATGGCTACTCCTCTTGTTCTGACAGCTCTTGGAGGAATGTTTTCAGAGCGCACGGGAGTGGTAAACATCGGTTTGGAAGGTATGATGCTAGTAGGAGCTTTCTCAGCAGTTGCTGGAACATATTATTCAGGTAGTCCATGGCTAGGGTTGATAATTGCAGTTCTTGCTGGCGGAGCTTTAGCTGGAGCACATGCTATTGTTTGTGTCAAGTTCAAAGGAAACCATATTGTGAGTGGAACAGGCATTATTCTATTTGGAATGGGTTCAACAACACTAGGTCTTCAAGTGGTGTGGGGGAAGCAGGGACTATCTGATTCTGTTGAAAGGATTCCTGAAGTCGTAATTCCCCAGATACAGGGTGTACCAATGCTTGGAACTGCTTTTGGTTCTCTTTCTCCCCTAATCTACTATATGTTCATCATAACCGTGCTGAGTTGGTATGTACTCTATCGTACACCATTTGGCCTCAGAATAAGAGCAGCGGGAGAGGATCCGAGCACACTTGATGCAGCAGGTGTAAGCGTCGAGTGGACTCGAGTGATTGGTGTCATAATTAGTGGATGTCTAGCAGGTCTTGGTGGTGCATATCTAAGCATTGGTTTCGAGAATGCTTTCGGAAAGGGAATGACAGCAGGGAAAGGATTCATTGCATTAGCTGCACTCATCTTTGGGAACTGGACACCCATAGGATGTTTCCTTGCTGGAATCTTCTTTGGGTTTGTCACAGGATTGCAGTTTGTTATTCCTATCCTGGCACCCGGTCTAGTAACACTGACTAATCTTGTGAAGATAATTCCATATGCTCTAGTAATTGTCGCCCTCGCAGGAATAAGAAGATCAATACCGCCTAAGGGAATAGCAATTCCATACGAGAAGGAGAAGAAGGCATAGTAGTCTGAAGATTCAATGAGTAGTATAGACTACAAGGCTAAAGGTGTATCCTGTGATGAAATCTCATCCAGTAAGACCTAAAGCTATCTGTATCATTCGAAATGAATCAAGAATTCTTCTGGAGTATTCAAAATCGCCTACAGAGGAAGACATCTTTTACATACCTTTGGGAGGAGAAATCAAATACGGAGAATACGGTGAAGAGACTGTCCGAAGAGAAATTCTTGAGGAGATTGGGGCGGAGATTGATAATATTCGTTATCTTGAAACCATTGAAAATATCTTCAAGGCAAAGAGCGATGTTGGTCATGAGATAGTTCTTGTCTTTGAAGCTGATTTTGTTGATAAGACATTTTATGAAAAAGATGTCATCAGAGGTCTAGAACGGGAAATCACACCTCCTCTACCTATCATAGCATTTTGGAAGACAATAACAGAAATTGAACAAGAAGGTATTCCATTATATCCTGATGGATTGAAGGAGCTTTTGTTAAAACACCCAAGTAATAATACATGACCCTGAAAACAAGCTCTTTTAGCCTTACAATATCTATTAGTGTGTCATTGTGACAAATAGCAATATTCAATTATCCAAAATAGTCTATTGTCAGGAGCTACATAAGATGAACTTTGGAATCCCTGGTGATAGAAGCTACAAGCTTGTACTCATTGGAGACGGAGCAGTAGGCAAGACCAGCATTCGAGAGCGTTATTTGGGGAAGGGATTCAAAAGAAGTCAGCTCGCAACAATTGGCGTTGATTTTGCACAAAAATATACCACTTATAATGGAGTTAATGTCAGGCATATTATATGGGACCTTGCAGGTCAACCTTCATTCGCTAGTGTACGACGACACTACTATCAAGGTAGTAGCGCTATCCTCCTTGTTTATTCAGTAGTAGAAAGAGAGTCTTTTGATAATGCAAGTAAGTGGTTAGTGGAGGCTCACAAACATCTGCGAGGCAAAGAATGGGCAGGTTGGGAATGGTTTCCGACTGCCATAATAGGGAACAAGATAGATTTGAGAGAGTCAGGACAGTTCGAGGATATCGTATCGACTGAGGAAGGGCGAGCTTTTGCAGAACTCTTTTGTGAAAAACTCAAAGCGCCTGTGCTCTATAAAGAAACATCTGCTTTGACTGGAGAGAACATCAATGAAACCTTCTCTGATTTGACTGGATTGATGTTCGAGGCGGATGAGAATAGGCTACCTAGACGTGTTGAAACTTCAAACAAAGAATGATAAACAACGATTCTATCAATGAACTTACAAAACATTGAATCTCTTCTACATGCCTTTTTTAAAAAGAAACGAGAGCTCTCGGCTCTCTCCTTCTTTTACAGAGTTTCTTCAAACTGCTTGATGAACTCTTTAAACTGGTCAATACCCTTCTGCCAGAACTCTTCTTTCGTGATATTAAATCCAATCTCTGCCGCTAAATCTCGAGGACTTTTGCTCGAGCCAGCAGCAAGCAATGCCTTCAATTTGGGCACGAACTCTCTTCCCTGCTCTTTGTATAGTCTATACATGGCATAGACAAACAACTGAGCATAGACATATGGGTAGTTGTAGTATCTGAGGCTGGGCATGTAAAAGTGAAGTTTGAATGTCCACCACCAACGCATCTCATCTATCCATTCTACTGAATCTCCGTACATCATATCTCGTGCTTCAACCCAGAGTTTTGATATAAGGTCGCCATCAAGATATTTCCCTTTCTCGATAGCTTCATAGAGCGCACTCTCAAACCAAATTCTAGTTGCCACTTGAAATGCTGTATCTCCAAACTCATCACAAACAGTAGCTAGTATAGACCTTCTCTCTTCCTTGGTTTTGACTTGATTGAGTAGTTTTTCAGTAATCAATAGTTCTCCAAAGATTGAACCCGTTTCAGCAACACAATAGCTGATGTCGTAATTTGAGGGCTTCTGAGCACGAGTGCCAAGATAGGCATGCATTGCATGACCTAACTCATGAGCTTGTGTAAATACATCTGACATAATGCCATTGAAACTCTGAAGAATGTAAGCACTCTTCCCAGAATGCCAAGTTACGCAGTATGCTCCGGATCTCTTTCCATTTCGGACTTCTGCATCTATATGCCGCCTTTGAAACATCTCTTGCATCCAAGCTCCTACTTCTTCGTCAAACTCACTATATGCTTTAACAACCAAATTTTGAGACTCCTCCCAAGTATACTTCTTGTCAGGTGTATCGTTCAAAGGAGCCATGATGTCCCAATTACCAAGTTTCTTGAAACCCAACAATCTAGCCTTAAGACGAAGATAGTCCTGATAGACACCTCGATTCTTTTTAATTGTATTAAATAATGCATTGATGGTTTCTTCATCGACATCATTAACGAGAAAACTCTGAGTCATGGGTGACTCCCATTTCCTCATCTTGACCATTTGTAAATGGTCCGAACAGATTGCCCTCAAGGCTGCAGCCCAGAGAATATTATCATTTCCAAGATCATGATAGACGACCTCATGAACACGTCTTCGTAATTCACGATCTGGGTGTTGGTAATATTGAATAATCTCGCCATAGGGTAATGTCTTGATTTCACCATCAATCTCCAACTCATATGCACGAGTAGCTAACCAATCGCCTTGCAGTTGAGACCATGCACGAATACCATTCTTGTCCTTCGCAATGATTACCTTCTCCTCAGCTTCACTTAGCATGTACGGCACTGCTCTTCGTATCTTTTCCAAGAAATGCTTGTACTCCAAGAGAACTGGATCGTCAACAATACTGGGATTCTTGGTGAGTAGCTCGCCAAGTTCCAGAGGAATAAAAGCAGCCGCCTGTTGGACTAACATTGATGCAGCTCTAGCTTTGTCGGCCAATCTCTTTGCTACATCATTGTTCATCTCTGCGTCATACATGCGGAAGGCATAGATGAAAACGCCTTCATACTGTAACGTTTCTCTGTCACTTTCCTCAAGCATATCGAGAAGCTGTTTTGCATTGTATGTCCCAATCTTTCCACGATGTCTTTCACTGAACTCTTCAGCAGCCTTTACTGAAGCAGCTAATTGCTCTTCAATGTAACCAAGATCATCAAATTCAACCAGTTGAGAGAGATCCCATTTCATCTTCATAGACTCAGTCATAGCAATCGTCCAAGCGGCTCAACAAATTAATCGTTTAAGAGTACTATGTCATGTACATGAACTGAAGAATCAATTAGAACAGAAGGTATTCAAGTTCATGCTCATCCATCTGCGACAACGGTTTCAAAGAATAATTACTTTTTGAACGAAATCTATCATCATTCGCTCGGAAATGGAATCAAATTAACCAATACTTAAATAGCACATTTTCTGATAGTGATGATTACATCTCAACTGGATAGGAGATGAAGGAGAGAATTTTATGGAAACAAAACAAATTGTCGCTGTAGTTCTCATCGTCATAATAATAGCAGGTGTTGCTGTTGGAGTATTCCTATTACTACCTGCTCCTTATGGTGCGATAGTTATAGGACAATTAGTAACACCAGGCGCTCCAGCTGGTACTCCACGTGAGCAGATTATCAACGTGGGACTATTAGGTGATTTGGGTGATATCACTGGCCAAGGTAATTGGAAAGGCGCCTATATGGCTTGCGATGAGCTAAATACTGCAGGTGGCATTGAGATAGACGGCGTGACATATTATTTCGGACTTGTAGCAGAAGACACGTTTGAAGCTGAGGCTCAGCTCGATACAACTAAAGGGACTGCTGCCGCAACGAAGATCATTACACAAGATGGAGCACAATTCATTATGGGTGGATTCAGGTCTGAAGCGTTGTTGGCATACCTGGAAACTGTAATGGATGAGGATATGCTCTTCCTTGACACGGGAGCTGCTACTGACGTGTTCTGCGAGAAAGTATCTGGTGGAACTTGGCCCAGCGGCACTGAATCAGATTATGATAGGTACAAGTACTTCTTCCGACTTATGCCAATTAATACTACATCCCTGATAACATCGTTGTTCACGTATATAGTATATCTGAAGGGCTTCTTAAATGCAACACAAGGACTTAACGTAACCAGAGTTGCACTTATGCGCGAAGACCTCGCTTGGACTGCGACGATGCCTGCTGTCATGAATCTTAAACTGCCATTATTAGGTATGGAGCTGGTTGCAGATGTTGCGTTCCCAATAGACGCTGAATCGGCTGACTTTGCTACGTATTGGCAGCAGATTCAGACTGCTGGTGCACAAGTAACAGTGCCAATCCTCTCGGGCTCGGGTGGAATCCTGATGACCACACAATATGCCCAAGTTCAGCCAAAATGTGTTTTAGTAGGTATCAATGTAATGGGACAACTTGATAATTACTGGAATAATACTGGTGGTGCTTGTCAGTATGAAACCCTACTCCAATCAGTCCATCGTACAGCCAAAACTACAAGGACGATTCCATTCTGGGATAACTTCATTGATCACTATGGTGCAGAACCGCTCTACACAGCCGTGGGAGCATACGATGGCTTGTACATCCTAGCAGAAGCTATTGAGAACGCCCAATCATTGGTTTCAGCAGACATAGTACCCCATTTAGAGGCGATAAACACAAATAACCCATTCATAGGGGCGGGTGGCACTATTGCCTTCACTTCAACCCATGATCTGTTTGCGAGCCCAAGCTTCAGCTACACTCTGTTATGTCAGTGGCAATCAGGTGGAACAAAAGTAGTTGTTCCAACAGGAGGGTATGTTTACCCAGACACTGTTTCAACAGGCACACTATCGCTACCACCATGGGGAATCAACGCATAGTTGACAATATGGAATTTAGTTGACCCCCCCCCAAAAAAAACTCCCCCCTTTTTATAGGGGGGATGTTTCTTCTTTTGAAGGAACTACAAATCATATGATACGATAAGAGGTCGATGAAAGTGATTGTGGAAATACTGATTTTTGGTACGGTACAGGGAGCCCTCTTGGCACTCCTTTCGTTAGGTTTTTCTCTGGTTTATGGAGTAGGCGGACTGCTGAACTTGGCTCATGGAGCATTCTTCCTCATTACAGCTTACGTGATTCATTGGATGATTATCTTCTTCGGATTCGGATTCTGGATAGCCGCGATTATTAGCCTAGCGGTGGTCGTAGGAGTCTCTGCAGTTACATATCTCGGCCTTATGAAGCCACTGCAGGATTCGCATATTGGTATCGTTTTGGTTACATTTGCATTGGCATTCTTTTTCGAGCAATTAGTGAGATTCTATAGTTCACAAACGTACTATATTGTCCCACCAGTACCTGGGACCATAAACTTCTTTGGAGTTAATTTTCCAGCTCAGCTTCTTGCATTGATGATTGGATCGGCGATACTAGTCACATTAGTGACGCTCTTCATAAGTAAATCAAAGATTGGCAAGACTATCAGAGCTGTGTCTCAAGATATGGAAGCAGCCAAACTTGTGGGAATTAATACTGACATGGTTCTAATGACAAGCGTAATGATATCAGCACTGCTTGTGGGATTTGCCGCGGTCTTATACGCTCCAGGGAATTTCATTGCACCGCGAATAGGATGGGGATATCTATTGCTTGCATTTGCAGTGACAATCTTTGGTGGAATGGGGAGTATCCCTGGCAGCATACTTGGAGCATTCATAATGGGATATGCGTCATCATTCACTGATTATGTCATAAGCCCCTCGTTGTCACCAATCATCCCCCTTGTTGTGATTCTAGTTATGCTATTGCTAAGACCACAAGGACTACTTGGGAAGAAGGAGCTGCTTTAGCCAATGGCGAGTCTAAGTATCGACCTTATATCAATGGTCAACAGATTTCGGGTTTGGGCGCTTACATTTCGTGGGAGCATAACCCTATTTTGCCTACTAGGATTGCTGCTAGTACCACTTACCGGGAATGAGTATCTAACAACGATCATCATTACCTCCATGATACTGGCGATCTTTGCAGCTAGCTGGGATCTCCTAGCTGGTTTTGCTGGACAGGTAAGCTTTGGCCATTCTGCATTTTTCGGCATAGCAGGTTATGTTACAGCGGCATTTGTTAGATTCTTAGGTCATCATTGGGTAATCGCACTGCTAGCTGGGGCAGGAATGGCAGTAGTATTCAGTCTGCTGATTGGGATTCCCTGTCTCAGGTTGAAGGGCCCCTATTTGGCTTTGGGAACACTAGCATTCAGTCTAGTTCTTTACCGGTTATTCTTGACAGGAACATGGCTAGGGGGTACCGAGGGCATATCAGGATTGCCTAGAGCAGAAAACCCGTATTTGGTATTCTATGCCATCGCTGGGTTTATGGTGGTATCTCTGGTAGCAATGCGTGCCATAGCAGATTCTAGACTTGGGACAGTTATGAAGGCCATTAGAGATGATGAACTCTGCGCTGACGCCTCTGGAATCAACACAACTGTTTACAAACTGCTTGCATTTATGATAAGTGGATTCTTTGCAGGAATAGCAGGCGCAATATTTGTTTTAGACACAACTGCGGTGAATCCCGCGATCTACCAGCCTCTTTATTCATTCTATGCCATTATAATGGCTTCAATTGGCGGGATTGCAACAATATATGGATCAATCATTGGTGCATTTCTCTTCATAATCCTTAGTGAGGTTCTTAGACCTCTAGCTGCTGCTGCGCTACTAATTTTCGCTGCATTGCTAATTCTGATTATTCGATTTGCCGAGGAGGGAGTCATGAATCCGGTATTGGAGAAAGTGCAGGAGCTGTATGATAAAATCAGGGGGAGGTAGGATGGGAGTAATATTAGAAGTAAAGAACCTGACTAAGAAATTTGGCGGATTGACTGCAGTTAATGATGTCAACTTCGAAGTACGGAGAGGCGAGTTGCTTGGGTTAATTGGTCCAAACGGCGCGGGAAAGAC
>LRSL01000064.1 GCA_001563335.1 Candidatus Thorarchaeota archaeon SMTZ1-45
GGACCAGTTGGATTCTTTACGAACACTGCAGTGCCAGTACCTCCTACAAGTGCTGCTGCATGATGATCGTTTGCTCCCATAAAGTTGTATAACAAACCACACTCTCCTTCGCCGCGGAAGTAATTACTATTGACAACCTCAATACCATCAAATCCATAGCTCTCGAAGTTATCAAACACCACCGAATAGCTTGGAGAGATTCCAGGATGACAAAATATAGCTATTCCCCCTTGAGCATGAATTCCATCAATACCTTCCTGTTGGTCATTTGTCCAGATATTCTCAGTTAAAGGAAAACCAGTAGTGTGGAGAATTGATGAGAGTTCTGCTCCTACAGTAATGTGAATGTCTAGACTATGTGTTTCTGCGATTGCCTGCATTGCCTGACCACCAGTCACACCCTCAATTGGTGTATAATACCTGTGTGAGTGGTCCGTCATCACCATGAAGTCCAACCCGCGAATTAGACCACTGTCTAGCACATCTTCAGGAGTGTTTTGTCCATCGCTATGTGTTGTATGATCATGATATTGTCCCACAAACAGAGTATATTCCTCCACTTCAGCAGGACTGAGACTCGGTCCAGTGCCAACAGTAATCTTTGCTATTTCAGGGACTACTGCATCGCGTTTCGGATTTCCTGAAAGCCAATCTATAACATTTAGGGAGAACTGCATGTGTGACTCCCCATGTCCGTATGATTCATATCTGTAGAACATGAATGGTCCTGCTGACCCTGAACAGACTACTCTTCCTGATCCATAATCAACTACAGCAGTCAAATTCTTATCTGCTAATGTGACAACAGACTCAGCTGAACCTGTCACACTTAAACTGCATCCCCACATCTGGTCAACATATGGTGACCAAGATGTGACGCCATACGTGACATTGTGGTCTGCAAAGGTTGTTGTTGAATCAAGTACAATATCATTATTGAATGTAATCCCAAATGTTGAAGAAAGAGCATTCAAGTGAGCTGTTGTGAATCCCCACGTATTACCATAATTTACTCCTACAAGAAGTAAGCCACCACCTCCGGTGACGAACGTTTCGATAGCAGAAATCTCACCCGATGTTAATGCTTTTTGAGGGAAGAATAATACAAGAATGTCAAAACCACTAAGAATTCCAGAGTCAAGCGATTGGTTGAAGTTGGTATAGGAAGAATAACCACTCTCTCCCAGTAACCAACTAAACATTGAGGCATTACCTGGTGCCCAAACCGCACTTCCATTCTGACAATGAGACTCATCGAAGAGTATGTTCTTACTCACAAAGTCTGCTGTGTTGTAAGAAGCTGCAACATCCGCAGTAATCTGAGATGAGGGCATTGACGGTACTACTGAAACAAACAAAGTGAGTATCAATATTCCAGCTAGCAAATAGGTTCTTCTTCCGTTAGGCAATATAATATCCTCCAATATAATATCAAATGCTCTATGGGATGATAAATACATTACTCTCTTTCCAAAAAAAGTTACAAAAAGTAACATAACTAAGATGCTCAAAAAAGGAATTCACTCAATCAGAATTTAATAGAAAAAAGAAAGATGGGTAGTCTGAGCGAACTCAGACTACTTCTATTACTGTTTACTTCCTGCGTACAACTAACACAACGATAATGATCACAATGACCACACCAATACCGATGACTGCTAGGAGCATGGGATCGAACGGACCAGGTTCCACTGTACCGGTTGGAGTTGTTGGTGTTGTCGGTGTTGTTGTGATTGGCTCAGGTGCTGCTGTCTTCATTCCGAAGTCAATTGCTTGTCTTACCAGGTACAGACCATTCAAGCCTTCTACTCCAGCATAGGTGTCTTCCATCATTGGCCAGTAATGACCAATCACGTTGCCACCAGATACAACAATGACACCACTGCCATCGTCTCCAGCCTCTACCTCCATGGTCATTGCAGCGAACGCACCTACCTGACCATTAGTGTGAGCATATGGAGCAGTAAGGTCGCTGTCAACGATTGTACCGTTATTGCTGAACTGTAGAAGCACATAGACATTGTCGATGCTGTTTGTTTCAAGAGCAACAGGACTAACACCTTCACCAGGAGTAGCACTGTCACTACCGTACAGACAGGTTGGGCTGTGTACAAGAACGTCTGTTACTCCATTTACGACCGATGCAATAAATGGACTAGTTCCTGTGATGTTAGCAATCGGTCGGTATGCGGCACCAGCATAGCTTGCTGGGTCCTGGACTGCAGTGGGTTCAAGATAGACGTGAGAGCCAACAGCCTCGAGCATCAGGGTCTGGTTGTCAAGAACGACCTGACCACCGCCAGCCTCTACGAAGTCAGACTCACCGCCGATCCATAGGAACTTGTTACCAGCGTTGAACCAGTCGCTCACAGCTGTTACTTCAGCTGCGAGATATCCGTTTTCAGTACCCCAAACCTTAGGCAGTATTAGCCCATCGGCATTTGCAAGAATTGTCGAATTCAATCCTCCCCAAAGAAAGATCACCTCAAAACCCATCAAGGTCAGGTTATCAGCTAACCATTGATCAAGATACTCAGCAGATGCTTTGTATGAACCATGGGAGTAGTCGATGAGTATCGTACCCATGTCTCCCGCTGCTGAACTTGTTGAGGCAACTGCAATCGTTGGGACGGAGAAAACGAGCAATGAGGCCATCAAGACTGCAGTTACGACTGCGAGCGTGGCCTTTCTCATTTCTTTGTTTCTCATAAGAAAATTCTCCTATTCCATGACGTGCATTGCACTTGACAAACGCAAAGAAGATAGTTGCTTAAGAGTTATTCGGATGGGATTTTTACTAGAAACTTGCTGCTACGACCTTATTGAACAAACATACTATTAAGAGTGAAATTAAATAGCATGTGTGTTTCAGTATTCAATAGAGGAGCGAACAATGAGCGAGTTCGAAACAACAAGAAGTGTTAGCACAAAGATGATTGCTGCTATTGTTATTGTCATAGTTGGAGTTTCTGGTGTTGCTTTTATTCTTTTAAGCCAACCATCAGGTCCTACTGGACCAGTAACACTAACCGTTCTGACAAGACATGATGTTGCCATTCACAATGTGTATGAAGCTGCTTATCTACAGACAGATTACGCAAAAGCGAATAATATTACTGATATAGATTGGAAGACTCCAGACTCATCGTTCTGGGATGATCTAATTGACCTTGGTCAAATCGATATATGTTGGGGTGGTGGACCAACAGTCTTTGATCAGCTTATGATAGATGGACGCCTTGAACCACTCGATAGTCCACTAATGCAAGAAACTGCAGCAAGAGTTCCTGATGAGCTTGCAGGAGCTGATATGAAACGCTACAATGATCAAGATCAACTCATGTGGATGGCTGCTGCAATATCTTCCTTTGGATTCACTGTAGACCATGATTTCCTTGATACACATAGTCTTCCCACACCCACAAATTGGACGGACTTGGCAGATCCAATCTGGGGTAGTCTTTTGCCTGCAATTCCCACAATAGGAATGGGGAATGCTCCAGACACGACCTCCAACACGCGTATCTATGAGATTATGACTCAATCGCTTGGTTGGGATGAAGGTTGGATCAATATGGCAAGAATGGCTGGAAGTTCCAACATCTATGGTGGATCTGTCGAAACTCAGTTATCAGTCAGAACCGGAGAAGTAGGAGTCGCAATGACAATTGACTTCTATGGCTACCAGAATGAACGGTTGAATCCTGATAATGAGTACATTCTCCCAGCGGATCAAACAATAATCAATGGTGACCCGATTGCCATAGCAGCTAATGCTCCCAATCTGGCACATGCTGAGAATTTCGTAGATTGGGTACTTTCAGTCCCTGGACAGTTATTGTGGCTTGACAGCAGTATTCTTAGGATGCCAGTCTTGGAAGAAACATTCTGGGATCCAGCAGCTGCGGATGCCCAAGATCTATACGCTGCATTCAACAGGACAACAACTACCACTGGTATTGACTTCAATGATACACTTTCACTAGAGATTAACAAAGCTTTCATTCTCTATTGGCAGTCCGTCTTCACAGAAGCTCAGACAGAACTTGTCCAATGCTGGACAGAGATTCTCGCAAAATATGATGGTGGTATTATTGATGAAAGTGAACTTGACTACTATGCTGGTCTCATGGGTACTCCTGTATCCATACTTGATTACTCGACATCTGTCCTGGAGAAGTTCACAGTCGAATATGCTAGGAGAATAAATTCTGATATGACAAGCAATGCTGAATATTCTTCAGCAATGCGAGTGCGTTGGACAAATGCAGCTAAAGCACAATACCTCTCAGTCTATGATACTGTACACGCACTAACCTAAACCCAAGCAATCTCAAGGAAGTGAGATAAACGAATTGACCGAGCAGGAGAAAGATGAAGTCATAGTAGAGGAACGTCAAGAAGAGGAACCCGAACTTGTACCAGTAACGCTTCAAGACACAGTTGCCAGAGGTATCATCAGCACCCCTGGCCGTTTAGCATCTTGGATAGCAGGTAAAGGACGCTCTATAGGAAGCTCGGGAAAGGGAGTTGGTCGAGGTATTGTCAATTTCCTCAAAGAGCCCGGTCCTCGAATAAAAACAAGCGCTGCAAGATTGAGACAAGAGATGGACTCATTGACCTGGGTTCAGCTTATTGGAATTCTTGTAGTATTCTTCATCTTTCTCATATGGCCTCTCGTTGATGTGATTCGAGTTTCATTCACACTTGAGTCAACAGGTCAGCTTACACTGCAACATTTTGCAAATCTATTTTCAGATTCAAATGTTTGGCCTTGGGTAATCGATCCTGGTACTGGGCAAATGCAGACTTACTTGAATTTGAATCCTGCAGTGTATGATGCTGAAAACAATCTCTTGGTGGTTTTTGGATGGGACTTTGGATCAATCATCAACTCAATCTATGTAGCAATTATTGTAACGGCCTTCTCAGTTCTGATAGGAGTGTTTTTGGCATTCATTGTAGCAAGGTATGATTTCCCAGGGAAATCGGTTATCCGGACTATGTTGATATTTCCAATTCTAGCAACACCATTTGTCGGTGCAATTGGTATCAAAGAATTTCTTGGTGCTGATGGTTTCCTCAACACGCTGTTCGCTCCCTTGAGGGATGGGGCTAATGTAATACTTGGTTTTCTTGGGCTGCCTCTGATACCTGCAATCTGGCTCAGAGGACTTGCAGCTATGATCTTTGTGCAATCACTATCGTTCTTCTCACTTGTCTACTTGAATGCTTATTCATCATTTATGGGGATAGATCCTTCTCTTGAGGAGCAAGCTGAGAATTTGGGTGCCAAAGGGTCCCG
>LRSL01000065.1 GCA_001563335.1 Candidatus Thorarchaeota archaeon SMTZ1-45
CGGTGTTGGAATTTGAGTAAACGAGGCTGATGCCATCTTCATTGTTGCTGGTGCAGGTGTTGTTAGACACGGTGTTGAAATTTGATTCCCCGAGGGAGATGCCAACCCTATTGTTGTTAAAGATGTTGCTAGACACGGTGTTGGAATCTGAGTCATCGAGGTAGATGCCATGTTTGGTGTTACTCAGGCAGGTGTTGTGTGTCACAGTGTTGTTATCTGAGCGATAGAGGTAGATGCCGTACTGGTTGTTGCTGTTGCAGGTGTTGTCCACCACGATGTTGTAATCAGAGTAACCGAGGAAGATGCCAGATTCGCCATTGCCAGTGCATGTGTTGTTAAGGTATGTGTTGTTGGACAAGTTTGTATACCAACCCATTGATGCAAAGATTGCGATGCCGTTTCCTGTGTTGTTGGAGCAGATATTGTTGCTTAAAGTGTTGAACTCGGTGTCCAACTCAAACCGAGGCGTGACGCTGATGCCATCTCCATTGTTGCTGGTGCAGGTGTTGTCGGACACTATGTTGTACTTTGAGCCAGCGAAGTAGATACCATTTCTGTTGTACGAACAGGTGTTGTTCGCCACTGTGATGGCGTCTGATCCAAAGATGTGGATGCCAAAGCCATTGCTGGTGCAGGTGTTGTTGACTAGCACACCATTGGTGACATTCTCTAGGAAGATTCCAGCTGACGGTGCTATGCCTACGCTCCTAGCACCAGTCAGATTGCAGTTGCTTATAATGAAGCTTACTCGCGTGTTCCCGATGCCTATGCAGTTACCGATATCAGCAATGCCAGTAATGTCCAACCCATCAATGATGAACGGATTCTCAGGAGACCCATCACCAGGCCATCCCTCAAGCAGAGCTGTGGCTGAGAAGTTGGCATCCCCATCAATCGCTATGAGACCATGTGGGGTGCCTGCAAGAAACATTCCCCGTTTCTCAGGTTCTGAAACCAACATTACTGGCTGAGCAGCCATCCCTTCAAGGTCTGCTAGAGGAGTTACATTTGTCGCCAAGGCCAACGAGAACATGAACAATATCAGCGACAAGACAAATCTGATGACTCTACCACGCATATGCTCTCGCTCCTTTCCTACCTGTGTTGAAATGCTAGGAGTCGTTGTATTCCTTGAAGTCAGGCCAAGAAATCTTTGAGATAGGTAATGAAAATGACAACACTGCAGAGTAGCCTATTCTCATAGCTTTAAGATAAGGTTACCGAGAGTCATCATGGCTCGTGAGACATTCGGACCTGACTATCTACCGAACTATGAATACGATTCCTGCCCCACAATCCGTCATGAAGACTAGGCTCATTGAGCTTTTAATCAAACGCGTTTCGTGACAGAGTCTATAAGCAAGTGCTGCTGAATATCTGTGATTTGGTAGGTTTCTAACATGAAGGTCAAGAGTATCATTCTGATTTTGATTCTGCTGGTTTTTTCTGTTGGCGTTATTCAGTCGACAGTACATATCTCGCCGGCTAACCAAGCTTCTGAATCATCTGAATCAGTTTCTGAAACTAAGACCAACAACAAAGTTGAGGAAGTCCTCTCAACCCAATTCTTCGAGAACCTTGGCCAGGTTGGAAATGAAGACATTCTATTCTACGGGAGAATACCTGGAGCATTGATTGGCTTTGTGGAAAAGGGAATCCTCCCGCAAACTCAGTTGCACCTAAGGGTTTGGACATGAGTAGTCAGTGCACGAACTATTTCCTAAGTGGCGATGCTTACACGCAAATCAGAGGGTTTAGAAAAGTCATCTATGAGAATCTTTGGGCAGGAATAGACCTTGTCTATAGAGCCACCACCAAGGGAGTGAAATATGAGTTTCATGTCGCATGCGGAGCAGATCTGAATAACATCAGAATGCAAAGCCGGGGTTATGATTCAATTACAATACAAGAGTCCAGGCTGGTCATAAGAAGAAACAATATAGAATTCGTAAATGAAGGTCTGTTCACATTCCAGGGCAATACGGAGGTGAGCTCGAGATTCATATGGTTGAGCTCCCAGGACTTTGGTTTTGAGGTTGAGAGTTACAATGAATCAGAGGAACTCATTATCGATCCCTTGCTATATTCCACCTTTATTGGCGGTTCAGGAGAGGACAGGCCACGGGCCTTAGCCTTGGATACTTTCGGTAACACCTATGTAGCTGGACACACTTATTCTCCAGATTTCCCCACTGTGAACGCTTTCAATAGTACCCACGGCGGTGGATATACTGATTGCTTCATACTAAAGCTCTCTGCAGATGGTTCGGACTTGCTCTATTCAACATTCATTGGTGGACAGGAATTTGAATTCGCAAATTCCATTGCAGTAGATATAGCTGGCAATGCCTATGTCACCGGAAGCACTTATTCACCTGACTTTCCTACTGCTAATGCATACAATAGCACTCACGGGGGAGCTCATGACTGTTTTGTCTTAAAGCTCTCGGCTAATGGTTCGACATTGCTCTACTCAACCTTCATCGGGGGCTCTGGTTCAGATTGGGGAGGTTCAATAGCATTGGATACATCTGGCAACACCTATGTCACAGGATATACTGAGTCAACGGACTTCCCTACTGTAAATGCGTACGACAGCAATTCCAATGGAAAAAGTGACTGTTTTGTTTTCAAGCTCGCTTCCAATGGTTCAACATTGCTCTACTCAACCTTCATCGGGGGTTCTGGTCATGATGCAGGACATTCAATAGCAATAGATACATACGGCAACACCTATGTCACAGGATATACTGAGTCAGCGGACTTCCCCACAGTCAATGCATACGACAGCACTTATCACCATTCAATGCAACTCGATCGTCCTGGTGACTGTTTTGTCTTCAAGCTCTCTGCCGATGGTTCAACATTGCTCTACTCAACATTCGTTGGAGGTGGGGCAATTGATACAGGAACTTCCATTTCAGTCGATTCATCCTGCAATGCCTATGTGACGGGAAGAACTAGTTCTTATGATTTTCCGACTGTCAACGCATACGACGGCATTAACGAAGGTGGTGACTGTTTTGTGCTCAAGCTCTCAGCTAATGGTTTGACTCTACTCTATTCAACCTTCATCGGTGGAGAGGATCCTGATTATGCACATTCCATTGCAGTGGATGCATCCGGCAACGCCTATGTCACCGGAGGCACTGAGTCACCTGATTTTCCTACTGTCAATGCATATAACAGCACTCATGGGGGAGACCGTGACTGCTATGTATTAAAGCTCTCAGCCAATGGTTTGACATTGCTCTACTCAACCTTCATCGGGGGCTCTGGTTCAGATTGGGGAGAATCCATTGCTATCGATACAGATGCAAATGTCTATGTGGCTGGAACCACCGAATCCAAAGATTTCCCTACTGTAAATTGCTACAACGCTACCTTTGGAGGAGATGAAGATTGTTTTATCTTGAAGTTCCATCCAACCGACCAACCTCCACCCACCACCCATCCAGGACTAGTTGAGTTAATTGCTACAATGGCTCTAATTGGGGTTTCAGTGATTATCTTCATTGGCTCATTTCATATGATGAAGAAGCGACGAGTATCGTAGCTATCAAAAATAGTCATAGCGCGCGAGATATTCGGACCTGAGTATCTACCTTAAAGGCAAGAGAAACAGATGTAATCCAATTTGGATTTCGAGGGAGATTCATGTTCCCTCAATCTTCGTTTTAGATTGTAGTTGTATAGCAGTGACGAGCTTTACTGGTCCGATGAGTCTGCTTCAAGAGGCTCGTCGACAACCATGTGCTTGAGGGACCCTCTCGTACGTAACCAAGAAGCCATTCTATACCTTATTGGCACAATGATTTCGTCTTGGCCAACTCTTCTCTTGCGGAACCAAAAGACTAGTTGGTACCTTGTTCTTTGAATGATAGCAGAAGCTATAGGCCATACTGCACCCAACTCTGGGATACACAGCGGGAGCAAGAGAAATACCCCTCCTAGCAGGAGAAGTCCAAAATAAATGGAAGTGATGTTGCTCGCCACGGTGTTGGAATCTGAGTCAACGAGGTAGATGTCATGTTCGGTGTTACTCAGGCAGGTGTTGCGTGTCACAGTGTTATTATCTGAGAGATAGAGATAGATGCCTATCCTGTTGTAGTTGCAGATGTTATTTACCACAGTGGTATGATTTGAGTATTCGAGGGAGATGCCAATGTCGTTGCTGGTGCAGGTGTTGTCCGCCATGGTGTTGTAATCAGAGTTACCGAGGGAGATGCCAGATTCGCCATTGTTGGTGCAGGTGTTGTGTGTCACAGTGTTGTTATCTGAGTCATCGAGGGTGATGCCATGTTCGGTGTTACTCAGGCAGGTGTTGTTCGCCACGGTGTTGGAAACTGATTCATAGAGGTAGATGCCATAGTTGTTGTTGTTACAGGTGTTGTCGGACACTATATTGGAATTTGATAACCAGAGGCTGATGCCGTTCCCGTTGTCGTTGCAGGTGTTGTTAGACACTGTGTTGGAATTTGAGAGATAGCCGAGGAGGATGCCGGATCCGCCATTACCAGTGCATGTGTTGTTAAGGCATGTGTTGTTGGACAGGTTTGCATACCAACCCATTGATGCAAAGATTGCGATGCCGTTTCCGGTGTTGTTGGAGCAGATATTGTTGCTTAAAGTGTTGAACTCGGTGTCCAACATAAAACGAGGCGTGACGCTGATGCCATCTCCATTGTTGCTGGTGCAGGTATTGTCGGACACTATGTTGGAATTTGAACCTTCGAGGTGAATACCAGATTCGCCATTGCTGGTGCAGGTGTTGTCAGTCACGGTGTTATTACCTGAGAAATAGAGGTAGATGCCAGTTGCGGTGTTGTTGCACATGTTGTTAGACATGGGGTTGGAATTTGAGAAATCGAGGTAAATGCCAACCCAATTGTTGGTGCAGGTGTTGTTCGCCACAGTATTAAGAATTGATTCATAGAGGAAGATGCCAGTTGCGGTGTTACTGGTGCAGGTGTTGTTCGCCACGGTGTTGGAACTGGAGAATCCTAGGTAAATGCCAAATTCATTGCTGCCGCAAGTATTGTTGGTGACAGTGTTGTAAAATGACCCCCAGAGGTGGATGCCAGCCCAGTCGTTGTTGGTACAGGTATTGTTCGCCACGATGTTGTAATTTGAGCTTTCGAGGGTGATGCCACGGTCGTTGTTGTTTTTACAGGTGTTTTTCACTACGGTGTTGAAATCTGATTCAAAAAGGTGGATACCAGACCAGTCGTTGCTGGTGCAGGTGTTGTTCGCCACGATGTTAAAATGTGAGTTAATTTCGAGGATACCGAAGTGGTTACCATCGAGTATGTTCTTCACCAGTTCACCATACCTGACATTATCCAATAGGATTCCGGCTCCTGATTCCCAACTGGCACCAGTGAGAATGCAGTTGCTTATGATGAAGCAGACTCGTGTGTTGGTGATGCTTATGCAGTGACCTTCTCCACCTCCAAGGTCGATGTCTAACCCCTCAATTACGTACGGATTCTCAGGAGAACCATCACCAGGCCATCCCTCTAACAGAGCTGTGTCCGCGAAGTTCGCATCCCCAAAAATTACTATAGGACCATGTGGTGTGCCTGCAGGAAGCATCTCCTGTTTCTCAGGTTCTAAGGCTTCTGTTGTCAACTGAGTAGCTATTCCTTCAAGGTCCGCCACAGGCGTCAAGGACAAAAAGACCATGCACAATGTCAGTAACAAGACGCATTTACTGGCTCTATCAAACATGTGCTTTCTCTCCCTTCCGACCTGTGTTGAAATGTAAGAAGTCGTTGCGTTTCTTGAAATCAACCAAAGGAATCTCATAACTTTGACATAAGTTTACCGAGAATCGTCATGGCTCGTGAGATATTCGGACCAGACTATCTGCTATATAGGCAAGAGAGGGATTTTGCACTCTCTTGAAATATCTATGATCACCTCTTTATCTTGAGCCAATAGAAGGACACTAGAAGTACAACTGCAGCAACACCTACGCTGATGATGATTAGTTGTTGAGTTTCAGGTAGCAATATAGTATATTCATCAATTCTAGCATAGGTTTGAATCATTCTTCCTAGATTATAAGGGTCCCAAAAGAAATCCCAAATCGTTTCTTCGAGGACTATCGCACCATCAGTCTTACTAAATACTTCAGTCACCGTGATATTGCAGTAGTACGAAACATCAGGGTCAAAATCAAAATATGTAATAGTAGTGTAATTATACATACGACCCCATGTTCGCTCATCTTGAAAATAGGTAGCATTTCGTAGAACATCGCCAGTGGGGATATGGAATGAAGAAATGCTGTCTGAGGCTTCAACTAATGACCAATTTCCGATTGGAAAGACGAGTATAACTCCAGGGGCTTGAGATCCATTGACAAAAGTCAGTGTCCCAATGGTGGTATCAACACCATATTCATCCCAATACTGCGGACGTATATCAGGAAAATACGAGAATGATGCTATTGCCTCAAATTCCTCATGAAGGAAAAGGTTGTCATCATCAGGCGGGGTGAAATAACTTGTTTTGGTGACAGAATACCGAATTCTTAGGTCAGGTGTTACTCCCCAAGTGAAATATTGTTCTTGTGCGGGTACTTGGGGCAACATAAGCAATCCAACAAGTATAGATATTACGGCAATCGATTTTTTCAATTGAGCAACTCCACTCACGATGCCTTGAGGGAACTTAAGGATAGCACCTCTTACATCACTTATAATTTCTTTCGAGGGGATATAAATCCAGAATCGATTTAGATGTTCATTTTAGAAAATGAGTTTGGCTATCCTTCAATAGAAACTACC
>LRSL01000066.1 GCA_001563335.1 Candidatus Thorarchaeota archaeon SMTZ1-45
ACGTTGAATCGGATAGAATGGTCATATTCAGTGGATGGCCCGACTTGCATTATGAGGGAGTCCGTTACAATGATACATGGACATATGACTATAACAGTAACACATGGACGAACATGTCACCTTCCTCAATGCCAGTCGGAAGGGGGGCTCACATGATGGCCTATAATCAGAGGGCAGATGTTACGGTCATGTTCGGAGGAGTGGCTGGTTGGCAGGCTGATGATGAAAAAATACTGACCGACACTTGGACATATGATGTCAACACAAATACTTGGACAAACATGTCGCCTGCAAGCAACCCGACTCCTAGAGTTGCCGCCGCCATGGCATATGACAATGAGTCTGACATAATTGTGATGTTTGGAGGATGGTTACCGGATTGGTCAGCAAGTGATGAGACCTGGATATACAACCTTACGTCGAATACTTGGACAAATGTCACCACGGGTAGCCAGCCCGAAGCTAGGTTCTATGGCAATTTAGTCTATGACTACAAAAACAGCCGGCTCTTGCTAGTTGGCGGAACTAACTGGGATGGGCTACTTCATGATATATGGGAGTACAATTATGGTTCGAATATATGGACAGAGATACTAGCCACTAATGAAGCTCCGGTCCCCGCGGTTGGTATGACTTATGACTCGGAGTCAGAACTAATTGTTGCCTACGGTGGTCCTATAGACCTTAGTGAAGCTGTATTCGTCACAGAAACGTGGACATTCAATCTTACCTCAAGACAATGGAATAACACATGGTCACAAAACAACCCTAGAGAGCGGAGCAGACAATACTTGGCCTATGATATAGAGTCAGACAGAACAATAATGTACGGTGGCGCGCTTCCTAGTGGTCAGCAGGGAGAAGCAATTGGAGACACATGGGCTTATGACTACAGAGTAAATGAGCCACTTTTGATACCTCCTCCGCCAGAGGATCTGGATGTTTCACCTGATAGCACTAGTCTTATTGTAACATGGAACCCTCCGGCTGAATCTGAGGGCTTCACAATCACAGGATACAATGTCTATAGGGGTACAGAACCTGGAGTCTTTGAACTATATGCAGAACTTGGAAATGTACTAAGTTTCACTGATTTGAGAGTTGGCTTTGACATAACCTATTATTATGTTACCACTACGGTTGCTACAACTGGAGAATCAGAAGAATTCTCTAATTCTGACTCAGGATTCCTAGATCTTGACCCATATGATGATGGAGTCTACACCTTCATAGCCTATGGTGATACAAGAGCGAGCACAGGTGGTGGAGTGTCTCCTATCCATGATGACTTAGTCAGCAGGTACCTGCAACTCTCCGACCCTGAAATGATCATTCACACAGGCGATCTAGTGAATCAGGGTGGGGATGCGGTTAATTGGCCACTATATGACGATTCAGTCTCAGCTACACAAACCTGGGACTCTAACCTGGAAATCTATTATGCAGTGGGCAATCATGAACAATACTCAGGTACTGGTCCTAGTGATGTGGACTTCAGCACTTATCGTGACTATGTCGATTTCTCAGACGTAGTAAATGAAATAGAAGGTGAAACTGAACTCTACTATTCATTTGACTGGCAGAATATTCACTTCATCTTCCTCAATTCAATTGATGGATGGGTTGGAGAAGACTTCATCTGTCCAACTGCTCAGTGGGATTGGTTGGTATCTGATTTTGAAAGAAATGATAAGGAGTGTATCATAGTGTCAATGCACAATCCATCATACTCTATTCGAGCTGATAGACCTGACCGATGGACTCAGGCTGCAGCTATACGTGCAGAATTCCATGACCTCTTCGTAGACAATGACGTGGATATTGTATTTTCAGGACACGACCATCAATACTATCACACATATCGGGATGGAATTGAGTACGTAGTGTCTGGAGGGGGCGGAGCACCGCTCTACGAAATCGACACAGAAGCACCAGATTGGGAGCCGGGCGATATCGCATTCAGTGACTATCACTATTGTGTCTGTAAAATAACACGGGTAAATAGCACTCACAGCCGGCTTTCTGTGGATGTTGTAGTAATGGACGGAACAACTCCAGATGTGTTCTATCTTGATTTCTCCGATCCTATTCCTGAACCAACAACACCAACAACACCAACAACAACCGTGCCAGATGGATTCCCCATGGTCATGACATTGGTAATCTTGGGAGGAGTAGTAGCAGTCATTGTGATAATAGTACTGATTGTTCGACAAAGGAGATAAGAAGAACTAAGAGGGGCACAGCAAGAGTGCCCCTTTTCTTTCAAACTTCACTTACGATAATCTGTCAATAGAAACAAAGAACGGTCTTATACATTCGTGAAATAATGCAAATAGGTTAAATCAGATACATACATGGAAGGTTTCACTCGTGAAGAAAGAAGTCACGATATACAACTTCTGCCCTTGTTACAAAGACTTTGAGGGCGAATTAATCTGTTTGAACAATGATAGTCTTTGTGACATCGAACATTCCATCTTTGCAGCTGATATACTGAACCAAGAAGCCACTCTTGATTTAGTGAAGCAATTTGAAATCCCAGATGGCAAGACATGCTATTCATCAATCTACACATATGATGGTTGTGTCTATTGCTCATCCCAAGGGTTCAAGATCCGTATTCATAAAGAGGACATTACCGACGATATGCTCTCACAAGCCATAAGGCTCTATGCTCTTGGACCAACCCAGATAACAGTTGACTGTGCCTCATGTATCTATGGAATTCTTTTAGCGCTTGTACTATCTCAAGACCAAGCCTCAATCAAGAGATATCTAGACGAGTTCTCTCTAAAAGTAGCAATCAAGTTCACTGAGCTTGAACTCGATGATGTTGACGAATCTACGCCATATTTTGAAACTGTGCAGTCATATCTTGTGAAACTTCTTGAGGATCAGTACTATTGGCAAGAGGTCCACAAGAATCTAATCAAAAGTAAAGAACCTAAACCTCTAATTGAATTAGTCAACAAAATGGAGCTCCTTGACAGATTACAATTCCTATTCTATAGCCAAGTTTTGAATATCAGAAGTATTGAAAGCTCAAGGATTCTTGTTCGGATGCTCTCTCATATCCTCAGGACTTCAAGAAACATCCTCGATCTAAATGAAGAGATACACGCGTTGGTAGCTTCGGACACAATTGGTGGTCATGAAGAAGACGAAACTCTAATCTTAAAGATTGAAGACTATATGGAAAAAAGCAGGACTCTTGACCATTTCTTTGGCAATATAGCTGATATCATGAAAGGCACATCATAGATACGAATTACTCAAATCCTAGATGCTTGTGGTTTCCATAACCACAAATTTACTTTCTCTAATTAGACAAACCTTCCTATTTTTGAAATCAAAATGATGGAGGCAAGACAAATAAGCTTACATTGACAACGGTTTGTGGGTAGGAATTCCGCCAATAAGTGTAGATAAATCCAACCCTGTCCAGTCTGCACTCCGTTTCGCAATGCAACTGAGTATCATGTATACTATCAAGGTCAAATGTAGTATACATGAAGCCACTGATTGAGGAGAAGGGCTCATGAAGAGTAGAAGGTCCACATTATTTTTCCTATCTGTTTGTATAGTGGTCCTACTACTTGGTGTGAGTACTGAAGTGGCGTACCCGACTACCTATGATTCAGGAATAGTCATTCATCAAAAGGAGTATAGTCTTTCTTCATCTCTTGAGCAATTTGTTGAAAATAATCTTTCAGATGTGGATGGTCTAGGATCGTTGGGAACCCATTCGAATTTTGCTAATCAACAAGCTGGACCTGATGCCACATATGATACACTGAATGAAGAGAACACTGAACCAATCGCAACAAATGTAGAGGATGATTATGACAGTTATGTTAGTGATGTTGATTCATCCCCAGATGTTGGCGTGGAAACAAATCCAACAAACGCACAGGGCGATTCACTTGATTCTCTGTACATGACACTTCAAGAGGTGGAGGTAGGAAGCCCCTATCAATCGACATGGCTTGATACAGATCAGTATGACGGATTGGTTGAAACGGGTGTCACCAATTTTGGAACATCTCCATATCTTGATGCTCAAGACTATCCTACAAACTATATGACAACAAAAGCTCCGGGTTCGCAAGGTGGATGGTGGCATTTCCCAAATACAACATTGACCGGAGAATTGTCAATAAATGTATCCCTCTATTGTTGGAATCTAGATGGAGCCAATGATGATGGTTTTGACATATATTATGACACATCTGGTGGACCCGGCACACTCTTGGGAAGAGTCGCACAACACACAGTGCAACAATATGATACATTACAAATCTCTGGAACCTTTACTCAAAGTCAGGTAAATTCTCTTCGAATAATGCTCGTATTCTACAAGACTGGTGGCACAAACAATGCATATGCAGACCATCTTCGAATTGGAGTGAGTTCACCCAAGGTGATAAACTACGAGGCAGATTTCGAGTATAGCTGGAGTACAGCGGATAACGACGAAGGTCATGAGGAAGTATGCATCAACATTGGATCTTTTATTGGAACAGAGGCACTAAATGTTAGTTGTTGGAATGGAATTAGCTGGACTCAATTAGGACAGATTACAACCTCTGGCTGGACAAATCTCACAGCAACTGGGTTGACTTCAACATCATATACAATCAGAATTAGAGGTGCAGAATCCATTGAAGATGCTGTGCAAGAAACATGGACAATTGACCTCATCACACTTCATACATGGAGTGACCAAACATACAATTACGAGCTGGATTTGGAGGTTCAATGGATCAGTGCTTCGTTTGATAACAACAATGAGTTCCTCTGTATATATGCAGGAAACACAGATTCCGAAGATTTGGTGGTTGAAGTCTGGGACGGTGCTGGCTGGACAAATGTACACTCAGATTTGCAGGCAAACTCTTGGAATAATATCAGTGTAAAGCCTCATTGATGATGGGAGCTTCATGTATGCACGAGCTCGTGACTATCTCATCACTGCCAATGTGTCAGATCAAGACGGATATACGGACATTCAGAATGTTCGGTTCTCTTTATACTCAAATGATAGACTCTCCTTATATTGGACTGTTGAATATGATGAAGATACAGACTCATTCAGCGAATATGAGGATCCGTCAGATTATATCACCCTAGATGCGATCTCCTCAGGTGCCTTAAGGTTGGGAAATGACATTGATATTACATTTCATATTACAATTGAATGGAATCACCCTGATGTTAGTAATACGGATGTAGAGTGTATTGTTATTGACAGTAAGGTGGAGAACAGTACAGCTTGGTTTGAAGTGAATTGGAATATTGAAACACGTCTTGATGTAACGGGAATTAATGCTGACGACAATCTTGGAACCGTTGACAGAGGTGACTTGGATAGCCAATTCTTCATTTCTGGAACTGTGACATATTATGGTTCAATTCTCAATCCCCCAACTAATGAGGTAGATGTGTGGGTTTCTAGTTCTGAGTATGGAACAAACATTGGACCTTGGATAGACTCCACACTTGAGTCTGGAGTCTTCAATGCATCATGCTTTTCAGATAATGAAGTGGGTATAGACACACTTACAGTAAAGGTCGTTGAGAAAGGTGCAGGTTTTGGTGGAACTGACCTTCTCTACACAAGTATAGTGGACACTTACATTGCAGACCGCATCGAATTTTACGATTCTGGAGTAGATGATTCTCGAATTGATGTCGATACAATGGGATTAACTCTATGGAGTACACGCTATCAGTATGATTCTCTCTCAATCACTAGTGGGCTATCAGCAACCTTGAATGGCTCTAAAGGTCTATCTTGGAATGGTTCTCATTGGATATTCCAAGAGAGTAAGAGTACAGTGCAAGCTGTTGGATACTCCATCGAATCAGCTTATGAAACTACACATGGTCTTAGTATTTGGACACAAACATCAGCCAACACTACAATCATTTGGGATCGTATACGAATTTTGACTACTACGACTCAGGATGGAAGGATAAACCATGGCACGTCTGCGGACATTCGAGTCACAGCAGAGTTGGAATATGATGGTCATCTATTAGGGTCTGGAGATACCCTCTACATGAATGATACAGTTATGACGTGGGTTAGTTCATATTTCCAATTGCAACCGCAATTCTCCAAAGTTGGTCTGTGGATATTTTATGTGAACGCATCTGGAGCCATAGAGATAACATTTGGAATCACAGCAGTCTTCATTGATGGGAACCAAATTGACCAAATATGGGACAGAATTTTGATAGTAACCACAACTGCCACAGATGCTAGAATTGACTATGGAACGAGTACAACTGTAAATGCGACTGCTCAACTTGAGTATGATGGAACACCGTTGGGAAGTGGGGACACCCTTTACATGAATAATACTGCAATGATATGGGACGTAGACCATTTCTATCTTCAAACTGGTGTATATTCAATGGTGGGTCTATTGAATTATTTCATGAATGCATCAGGTGCTCTCGAAACGACATTTGGCATCAGTGTTATGCAATCGAATCCTATCAGTGCAAGTGTGATTTGGGATCGCATTCTAATCATATCCACTTCTTCTCAAGACTCAAGGATAGACTCTGGTGTTAGTGCAGACATAAGAGTAACCGCTATCTTGGAGTATGATAGTCATTCCCTAGGGTTGGGTGATACTCTTTTCATGAATAACACCATGATGAATTGGGTGGGCCCATACTTTAGGTTCCAACCACAGTTCACCCAAGTTGGTTTGTGGAGGTTCTATGTGAATTCTTCTGGAGCGTTGGAAACCACATATCAAATCACTGCAATCAATCTAGCAGGATTCTATGTTGATCAAATCTGGGATCGAATAGTGATTTTGACGACCAATACACAAGATGCTAGAATTGACTTTGGCACGTCTGCTGATATTCGAGTAACAGCTGAACTGGAATATGATGGTCACCTATTAGGGTTGGGAGATACTCTCTTCATGAATGATACAGCGATGACATGGGTCAGTTCATACTTTAGACTACAACCTCAATTCTCAATGGTTGGAAGTTGGTTGTTCTTCGTGAACTCTTCCAATGTCTATGAAGCAACCTATGGAATATCTGCAGTGTATCTTAACGGGAATAGTGTGAGTCAAATCTGGGATAGAATTCAATTCTATCAGAGTGGTGTAGTTGACAATCACATAGATGTCGATGCCACAGGTGTCGTTTATTGGAATGCCAGGTATGAGTATGATGGCATTGAAATAACTGGTGCAATTTTGACAGCGTCGTTAAATGGCTCAAAAGCTCTTGTTTGGAGTTCAGTTAATCTCCGCTGGGAGTACTCTGAGGCAAAGAGCTTGGTACAACTCATAGGGTACAGGATAGATTCAGCATCAGAAACTACCTATGGTCTTTCATCGTGGATCCAAACAGCTGCCAGTCGATCAATCATATGGGATGAGATTGAGTTCTACTTGTCTGGAGTAGCAGATAACAGGATCAATATCAACACAATTGGTACAACATGGTGGAAGGCAAGGTATGCTTATGATAACACCGATATTACCTCAGGACTGACTGCATTACTCAATGGTACGAAAGCACTTACTTGGAACGGAGGGTCAACATGGTGGGAATATGGAGAGGTGCTTTCGATAGTTCAATCTATGGGATATGGTTTGGTGAGTGCCTCTGAAACACTTTATGGTCTTACGAGGTTTAATCAGCTTGCTGGCAATACAAGCATCATTTGGGACAAAATAACCGTCCAATCGACTAGTGTTGATATTAATCATCTCGATGTAGGAGCGCTTGCTCAGATTCGAGTGACATTGTGGCTTGAGTATGACCACACATTTCTCAGCAGTGGTGACTCTGTGTTCACCAACGACACTGCGATGACATGGGATGAGGGTAATGGTTGGTTTGGTCTTGATGTTGCATTTGGGGCTGTTGGAAAGTGGACCTTCTTTGTGAATTCAACACTTGAATCCACTTATGGAATAAGCGAGCTTGACCTGAATTCGTTAAGTGTAGATGTTATCTGGGATAGAATACTCATACTCTCGATTTCAGTTGATGACTCAAGAGTGAATGTAGGAGACACTGTTGAGTTGAATATAACTGCCAAGTTAGAATATACTGGGAATGGTGATCATTACCTTGGGTTAGGGGATACTCTATACATGAACGGAGTTGCTATGACCTGGAGTATTCCCAACAACTGCTTTGTCTATAGTACCTCTCAGTCCTCTGTGGGTCTTTGGAAGTATTATGTGAATTCCTCAAATGCTTATGAAACAGATTATGGAATATCAGTGGTAAACTTGGATTTGAATATCCAAGGTGTCATTTGGGACCAGTTAGTAATAGATATTCAAGCAGATGTTGAGTATCTCCTAAATGGCTACCAGGCAAACTTCACATTGAGTGTCATCTTTGATTACGACAATGGTGTTTGCACAACTTATGGGGTTTCAATTGCTCGAAATAACACTGATTGGTTCACATTCACATATTTGAATAGAACACTATTCAATGATACAAATTCCGATTCGTCCTATCTGTATAATGCCTCATCTGTCCTATATGAAACATTATACGATGTTACATTGTTCATAACTAATACAGAAGCTGTCAATTGGACTGATTACATCCCAATAGTTCCTGTCAATGAAGCTCCTCCGAACCTCATTAATCCTGATGACACAGACAACATGTATGCACGACTTCGATATTATATTATTACATCCAATGTTTCAGATTCAAACGGGTTCGAAGATATTCGCTATGTTTCACTTCTCCTATTTAGTGACGATAGGGGAACTAACTATTGGACTGTGACATTCATTACAACTAATTCTTCATTCTCCATCAAGAATGGTTCATCCTACATTTCTCTTGGTCCATGCACTTTTGAACATGCAGATACATGGTTGAATATCACATGGTATATCAAGATCTCATGGAATCATCCGGTTTTATTAGATGTGGATACGAAACAATTTGTTAGCAATACTTTTACAACTGCAAGCGATTGGTATGAATCTGATTGGGATATAGAAACGCGACTAGACTATTCCGAACTTCCATACCTAAGTTCTGAACGTGGAGATGTCGATACTAATGACTTGGTGGCTGAAGGAGCAATAACTTACTATGCATCCACTCTCTATCCCTTGACCAATGAAACCGATTTTTGGATTATCCATGATGTATCAGGTTCTTGGTCAGGAGAGGTCAATGGTCTAGGAGATCTTACAATAACTGGCATCGGTTCTTCATCATTAGTGCGAATGAATACCTATACTTTCAAGATAGTGGCTCAAGGTGATGGTCCCACTGGAACAGATCTATACTATGATACTTCTCCCACAGACACTTTCATCACTGACCAAATCGAGTTTTACATATCTGGAGTTAATGACGGGAGAATAGATGTTGGAGCTACTGGAACCACCTACTGGGTATCCCGTTACGATTACGATGATGTAGCAATATCATCAGGTTTAACAGCGTTCCTCACAGGTTCAAAAGCACTTAGCTGGAATGGTACACACTGGGTCTACTCAGAAATCAGACCGGGAGTTGAACTTCAGCAATATGGAATCCTCTCTGCCTCTGAAACATTGTATGGATTAACTGCATGGATCCAGACTACCTCAGATGCATCAATAATCTGGGACCGTATCTTGATCACTTCAACAACAGCAAATGACAACAGAGTCAATATCAATTCAAATGTCGAGCTCTATGTCACAGCTCAATTAGAGTACGACGGCCATCTGCTTGGATCTCTGGATACACTCTATATGGATGGTGTTCAGATGACCTGGGATGGTGGGGAACTACGATTCGAACTAGTAAGGTCCCAGATATCGGTTGGCTCTTGGAGATATTTTGTAAATGCATCTAATGGATTAGAATCGACTTATGGCATTACTGTGGTAAACCAAGATGGATTGTACCAGGATATTATCTGGGACAGGATAACAGTACAGATGACATTGGCTGATGATAATAGAATCAACATCAACGATATCGTTCAGATTCGCGTCACCCTAATGCTGGAGTATGACAGTACCTACCTGGGTTCTGGTGACTCTGTTTTTCTTGCAGACCAAGCGATGTCTTGGGACGCAGTCAACTCCTGGTTTGAGCTAGATGTTTCGAAGTCGAGTGTTGGATTATGGACTTATTTCGTGAATTCCAGTACTATGAGTACCTATGAAATAACAGAGCTATTCCTGAATGGCATGGAGGTTGATGTAATCTGGGATAGAATCCGAATTCTTACAACCTCCGCAGCAGACGGTCGTATAGATTATGGGTCATCAACTACAATCTCTGTTACAGCTGAACTCGAATACGATGGCCACTTTCTAGGTGCGGGAGATGTTCTATACCTCAATGATACTCAGATGGTTTGGAGTACCGACCATTTTGAATTAGTCACTGGTTCCAATTCAATAGTGGGATTACTCTCCTATTTTGTAAACTCATCTAATGCCCTTGAATCAACCTATGGTATCACATTTGTGAATCGCAACAGTCAGGCTTCTGGTGTCATCTGGGACCGTATCAGGATTATCACTACAACCACCCAAGATGGCAGAATAGACTATGGATCAGCTGCAGATATTCGTGTAACTGCATTCCTAGAATATGACAGTCACATACTAGGATCCGGGGATATTTTGTATATGGATGACAGTGTGATGATTTGGGTTTCTAGCTATTTCCAATACCAACCAATTAGAAATGAGGTTGGATTATGGAGATATTTTGTAAACTCATCTAATGCCCTAGAGGCAACATATGGAATCTCTGTGGTGAACCTTGATGGCAAAACGATTGACCAGATTTGGGATAAGATTCTAATTCTCACAACATCCACACAAGACGGAAGGATAAACTTTGACACCCAAGCTGATATTCGTGTAACAGCGCAGCTTGAGTTTGATGGCCACATGCTTGGCGTAGATGACACACTCTACTTGGATGACACTCAGATGACATGGGTTGGTCCATTCTTCCAGCTCCAACCTCAGTATGCACAGGTAGGAAAATGGGTGTTCTTTGTCAACAGCTCAAACGCCTACGAGGACACCTATGGCATCTCTTACATTAATCTAGCAGGACATGATATAGAACAGATTTGGGACCGCATTCAAATATCAACGACAGTTGCAAATGATAATCGAGTTGATCTTGGAACAATTGTCACAATATCAGTCACGGCTCAACTCGAATATGATGGTCACATACTTACAGGAAGTGACACACTCTATCTTGATGATATTCAATTAAACTGGAACACAGATCACTTCGAGTATCAGACCTCCAAATTATCAGTAGGTAGATGGAGGTATTATGTTAATTCTACTCTTGCCAATGAGGTGACTTATGGAATCACGTCTATGAATCCCACAGTTAGCTGGACCGATGTAGTCTGGGATAGGATTCTGATTCTCTCAACAACAACTTTGGATGACCATATCGATTATGGCTCATCTGCTATAATATCAGTAACCGCTGTGTTGGAGTATGATAATCATCCCCTAGGTGCTGCTGATGCATTGTACATGGATAACACAGGAATGACTTGGAATACTGACCATTTCGAGTATCTTCCTTCGAAATCAGAGATAGGCCTGTGGCGATATTTTGTCAATAGCTCTAATGCTCTGGAAAATACGTATGAAATCACGCTGCTAAATGTGAATTCAAACTATCAGGATGTGATTTGGGATCGAATTGAGTTTTATCAATCAGGTGTTGTTGATGGGCGAATCGATGTTAATACAATTGGGGAAACTTGGTGGAGAGCACGCTATCAATATGATGGAGTGGAAATAGACAATACCAAAGGGTTCTCTGCTGTACTCAATGGGTCGAAGATCCTTGCTTGGGATGGCGTGGCTGCTCGTTGGCGCTACCAGGAAAGCTCTGTAAGTGTCCAAAGCATCGGATATGGGATCCTATCAGCTTCTGAATCGGTACATGGTCTCACACAATGGATTGCCACAGCATCTGACTCATCAATCATTTGGGACCAGATACTTGTCGTATCATATTCTGCTGATGATTCTAGAATAAATATTAACACTGCATCTTCCTGTCATGTCACACTAATTTTCGATTTTGACGATTCATTTGTAAGTGATGGGACAATTTCGATAAATGTTCTTGGTGCGGTCTATTCTGGTTCAAATGGAGTATGGAATTTTGGCGATACTAAAAATACTGCTCAACTGGTCACATACAACTCAGTTGCGGCTTCAGCTAATGTCCATGGTATAACATCGGTAAACCAGAACTCGCAGACATTGGGTGTTATTTGGGACTCATTGACAATCACAATAACAGTACTTGATACTAGAATTAACATTGGAACAGTCGCGTCAGTAGTACCTACAGCTATCTATGACTATGATAGTACCGCATATGATGGGACTTTACAACTGAATGACACAATCTTTCAGCAAGCCACTCCAGGCGCTCGAGGGTACACGGTGGTGACTGCTTCTGGAGATACTCATGGAATCTCTGCTATTCGACAGAATATGGAGGTGAGTTGCATTTGGGATTCCCTCATTGTGACAATTACAGTAGGGGATTCCCGAATCAATGTAGGCGACACAGCTTCTGTTTCTGCAACAGCAATCTATGCATTCGATAGCACTCCATTTGATGGAACACTAACTCTCAACGACACAATATTGCAACAAGGATCGGTAGGTGATAGAGCTTATACGGTGGATTCAGCGAGTGGGGATACCTATGGTATCACCGTAATTAGTAGTAATTCCGTGAAAGTTGTAGTATGGGATAGACTACGATTGTTTAGTTACTCAGTGACTGATAGTAGATGCGATTTAGGTTCGATTCAAGAAGTCACAGCTTTCATAATACGAGAATACGACAATGTAGTGTTTACTGGTACCATGGGCGCTGTTTTCTTAAATGGGTCAGCAATGGCTTGGGATTCTGTTGACCTCGTGTGGACACAGCTAAGAACATCTGGCATCGTTAGGAAACTAACATTTAGTGTAAGTGCCATCACTGATACGCAGTACGGAATAAGTGCGATAAGGGACGAACTTCCGAAGCCCTCAATTATTTGGGATGCTTTATCTATTTCAATCGTAGTTGCAGATAACAGAATAAACATTGGAGATACTGCATCCATCAATCCAGAGGCGGCATATCTCTATGATGGTGCATCATATGATGGCACTCTAATTCTGAATGATACTGTATTCATGTATCTTTCAGCACAACGACACGGATACAATGTAAGCTCAGCAGTTGGAGATGACAGTTATGGTATCACAGTAATTGAGATCAATGATGAGGTATTTTGCATATGGGACAGCCTAACCATTCAGATAACTGGTCCTTCTGACCAACGGATTGACGTGAATACCAATGCATCTGGGATTGTTGTAAGTGCTACTTATGACTATGATAGTGCAATTTACGATGGTTCCCTTGTTTTAAACAATAGTGTGTTCAGCTATAGTCCAGCTCAGAAACAAGGATACACAGTGCTGTTTGCATCTGGGGATGATTCCTATGGTATCACAGCTATTCGACAAAATGCAGAAACCTATTGCATCTGGGACTCGCTTACAATAACAATTACAGACCCACTTGATCAGAGAATAAACATTGGCGAGAACGCCAGTGGGATCGTAGTGAGTGCAATATATGATTTTGATGGATTGCCTTATGACGGAACTTTGGTCTTGAATGACACCCAGTTTGTTTATCCAACAGTGGGTAAACGTGGATATGAAGTTTTGATAGCTAATGGAGATGATGGTCATGGAATTACAGCTATATCAATTCATGATGATACATTCTGTATTTGGGATCAACTTAGGATTGACATCCTAGTAGATGGTGCATCATTATACAACGGGCAACAGGCAAACTTCACACTCACTATCACATATGATTACGATTCCACATTCTGTACGACCTATGAAGTGGTGATATCCCGAAACAAAACAGTTTGGCATACTTTCACTGATTCCAACAAGTCCTTGTTCAATGAAATTAATTCCGATGTGAGCTACTACTATAATGCAAGCTTCATCAATTACGAAACTCAGTACGGAATAACAGCATTCTTCACAACAACTCAAAAAGTCACTTGGTCGGAAGCACCAAATCAGGTTCCAACAAATGATACTGATTTTCTATCTATGTTGGAAAATCCAGATGATACTGACAACATGTATGCTATGTACAGGTTCTATGTTATGACCACCAATGTTAGCGATGGTAATGGCTTTGACATGATAGAATACGTGGAGGTTTCCTTATACGACAACTTCCGAAGTCAGGTAGTTTGGACTGTTAGATATACTGTTGCAACGGATACATTCACCATCCAACAAGGATCAGGTTCCATTGTTCTCGCTTCATGGTCATCAGCAGTAGGAGTTGGGAATCAACTTGAAATAAAATGGGTCATCAAGATTTCTTGGGACCATTTAGATCTGGCAGACATTGACATTAAACAATTCGTAACAGATGGTATTGATACAGACGAAGATTTCTATGAAGTAAACTGGGATGTTGAAACCCGACTTGACTACTCCAGTGTTCCTTCATTGTCTGATGATCGTGGAGATGTTACTACAGCTAACCTTGTTGCCACTGGCTCAGTGATTTACCTTGGTTCAACTCACAGTCCGCTAGCAAATGAGACAGATATCTGGGTCCTTCATGACATCTCGGGAACCTGGAGCGGAAACCTGGTGGCTGATAGCTTCAGTATCTCAAGTGTTGGTTCTTCTACCTCCGTGAGAATGAATACCTACACATTCAAGATTGTCATTGAGGGGACTGGCGCTGGAGGGACAGATCTCTATCACTCGACCAGCGTGACCGATACCTTCATTACTGACAGGATTGAGGTCTATCAAGCTGGAGTGGTTGATTCCCGAATTAATACTAACGTAGACTGTGAGGTCTGGTGGAGGGCTCGTTTTGAGTATGACAGCGTTGAGATCCAGGGTGGACTGACAATTGAGCTCAATGGATCACGAACTCTAATCTGGGATGCTGGTGACCTCTACTGGAGATGGCAGGAGACCTCGAGCAGTCCGACTTCTGCTGGATTTGATGTCGTGTCTGCCAGTGAGTCTACCTATGGTCTGTCTGAACTGTCTGTGACTACATCTGTACAGCAAGTCATCTGGGACGCTCTCATCATTACCATTACTGACCCTATAGACCAGCGAATCAATATTGGTGAGAATGCGACCGGTATTGTTGTTAGTGCTGTATATGCATACGATGGTGCCGCCTTTGATGGTACACTCACCCTGAACAACACTGTGTTCAGCTATGCCACAGCTCAGAAACAGGACTACACTGTACAGTTTCTATCAGGTGATACTTATGGCATCACAGCTATTCAGAGCAACGATATCACTTGGTGTATCTGGGACTCACTCACCATCACAATAACAGACGCAGCTGACCAGAGACAGAATGTAAATACCAACGCAACAGGAATCTTTGCTTCAGCAATTTACGACTATGATGGGTCGATATTTGATGGAACACTCACCCTGAACAACACCGTGTTCAGTTATGCTACGGCTCAAAGACAGGACTACACTGTGCAGTCTGTGAGTGGTGGCGATCATGGCATCACAGCTATCTCATCAAATGCTGTGACCTATTACATCTGGGACTCCTTGACCATCACCATCACTGATCCTTCAGATCAGCGTATCAACATCAACACTGCAGCAACTGGAATTGTAATATCTGCAGTCTATGACTATGATGGTGCGGTATTTGATGGAACCCTAGGTCTGAATAACACTCAGTTGATATATGCCACAGCTCAGATTCAGTGGTACACAGTGGCTTCTGCAAACGGCGACTCTCACGGAATTTCAACCATTAACACAAATGATGTCACTTGGTGCATCTGGGACCAGATCGTCGTTCTTTCATATCAAGCGAGTGATCCTCGTGATAATGTTGGGGACTATATCTGGGTTGATGTCAATCTGCAATACGATTATGATGATACACCAGTTATGGATGGTTCGGTGACCATCAATGGATTCGTATTTCAACACATTAACTCAGGAGTCTGGCGACACAATCAAACAGAATTGTCTGTCTCAGATATCTCCTTCGATACAGTTTCTTGTTCAGGTAATGTCCATGGAATACAAGAAGTGGATCAAAACTCACAATCTCAACTGGTCATATGGGATATGCTTACAGTCACAATTACTGTTGATGATAGACGCATTGATGTTGGCACTTCTGCCTTGCTTCAGGTAAGTGCAACCTATGATTACGATGGTTCACTTTTTGATGGCATTCTAACATTGAACGATACATTACTTATGCATCAAGAGGTTGGTCGTTGGAACTATACTGTTCTTTCAGTATCTGGCGATTCCTATGGTATATCCTTGATTGGTTCGAATGACGAGGATTATGTGATTTGGGACAGATTGTTGGTAATCTCATATTCTATTGACATGGATGATAGTCGAATTAACGTTGACGATATTCAGAATGTATACGTTGAAATAATCTATGACTATGATTCAGTCATCTTTCAGGGTATTTTTGGTTTTGTCTACATGAATGGAACAGCAATGACTTGGGACCCTGGAAATCAATATTGGTACCGCAGCTATTCGTATAGTACTCCTGTAGGCTATTCATTCCAGGTGTCAGGGATTACAGATTTAATACATGGATTATCTGCAATTAGTGAGCAGGTTAGTCCCAAATTCATCATCTGGGACAAACTAAATGTTGTAATAGAAGCAAATACCACAATTGCATATTTTGGAGATATAGTCAGTTTCACTGTAACTGCAACACGTCAATATGATAATAGTCGAGTTGGCATGTTGACCGTTGAAACTTTGAGGAATGGTACGCTCCTTTTCCCAAACAATTTCACTGATACATGGAATGGACCTGGAGATGCTCTCCAGCAATACCTTGTTACTGATGCATTAGATAGCTTGTATGGAATAACAGAATTTGACACTCTGATAATTGAGGTGTTCTGGACAGATGCTCCAATAATTAATGTTGAATTTGCTTCTACTAGCGATAGGGATGGACGCACAAACCTCGGGACTGTGATCTTTGTCTATTTCCATTGTGTGTGGTTGGAGAATTCGAGTGATGTTGACGCGGGACTCCTGTATGTGAATGATGATCCATATACCATCAACGGAACAGGATGGGTAGTAATTACCGATTCTAGTTTGGTTGTCGTTCGCCATTGGTGGAATGTAACTAGCGTTGATGCATATGGAGTTAAACTTCTGAAAACGCCAGCTCCTAAATTGAGTATGATTTGGGACCGAATTGTCGTACAGAGCACTGTAGTAGACGATGCAAGGGTTGACGTATCTTCCAATGCCGAGATTCGAGTTACATTATTGCTGGAGTACGACAACACGTTCTTTGGAGCTGGCGACTCTGTTATCCTCAATGGCACTGCAATGGCCTGGGATGGTGTGAACTCTTGGTTTGAACTGACAGTGAGTCACTCTTCTGTTGGTTCATGGACTTACTTTGTGAACTCAAGTTTGGAAACAACCTATGGAATCAGTTTGTTAGACCTAAATGGAAACAGTGTTAGTGTGATTTGGGACAGGCTGCAGGTCCAGTCATATTCTGTTGGTGATTCTCGGGTCAATATTGGTGATAGTGTATATATTGATGTTTCACTAATCTATGACTATGACGATACACCAGTTTCAGATGGAACCATCACTGTGAATGGAATAACAGCAACCCATCAAGGGGCTGGTGTTTGGAGATTTACTGACTCTGAAGTTGTAGTTGTGATGAACACCTATAACCTAGTAGCCAGTGTTGGAAATATTTATGGGCTAACCACTGTGGACCAAAACTCTCAATCAGTGATTTTGATCTGGGATAGATTTGATGTCTATTGGAGTGAAAGAGAAATCCGACGATACGATCTAGGTTCTTCTGTGCAAGTAAAATTCCGAGTGAGATATTCTTTTGATGAAGTACCATTTACTGACAGCAATGGTAGATTATGGATTAATGATATGGAAGCTTCATTCGATTCGTTTAATCAATATTGGTTTGTTTCAGTATCCAGTAATGAATCAGCGGAACTTACATTCAATGTGACCAGTATAGATGATGAAACAACAAATGTTCGCGAGATAATTCAAGATAACGATGATGTTGTCACTTTGATATTTGATACTGTTATCGTTACGTCAGCTGGAGTACGCTTTTGGGATATTGAAACTAATTTACCGAGAGAGGTACCAGCACCAGACACAGTAGATGTACCAATAGGTAGTAGTGTTATAATTTATTTCGAACTTCGCTATGAAACAGATGAAAGAGCCATTACAAATCCGAATACTGAAGTCTTCATTAATGGTGAAAGAGCGACATTTAATATCAATACACAGAGATGGGAATGTGTCTTTAATGGTTCTAGCATTGGTGTTGTTAATTATACTATTAGTAAGTTCCTAGACGAATATGGACTGACTCAAGTTCAACATGGAACTAAAATACCTAAGGTTGAATGGTACATTCAACCCATCGAAATCCCACCAGAAATTCTTTACATTAGTCTCGTTGCGGTAGCTGGTTTAACTGCTGGAATACTCGTTAGGAGATCAAAGAAACGAGTGACTGCACTTGAACATGCTCTTACACCTGAAGAACTACTCTCGATAGAAGAAGTTGGCATTTCTAGTTCCATGAGAGAAGAAATGGTCACTCAACTTGAGTGGTTACGAAACCTATCTGAAGAGATACCATATATGGGTACTGACATTTTAAGAGTTCTAAATGAAGAAATCTTGAAAGCCAAATTAATGTACACAAAGGCATTTGAATTGGAGCCTCCAACTGAGCATGCAGGCAAGCAACTAAAAGAGCTGCTACTCGAGCGGATTGATGATATTCTAGAATTAATTGACAAAGAGATGGCACGTCGATAATAGTAATGTGGATTCTATTCGACTTCAGGTTCTGTCACTGCTAAATCTCGAAAAGTTTTTGCGAGGAGAAAGTCAGCCTCCTGCCGATCTTTATGATTTAAAACCTCTCCACGCCATTGTTCAGGTGGACAAATCTCAATGAATCCTTTTAGGAAATTACTTAGCGAAATCCTCGCTCTGAAGTTTTCCTTTTCGGCAATCAGAGCGCCCATATATTCTCCTTCATGTTCCATCATGATTGTCTTTCCCTCATGAGCTAGAGATCTTATCCGACCAGCATCTGGAAAAATCTCTCGTCCAACTGAAGTGACTGCAGATAATAAACCATAAACAAGGATATTGGATTCCAGTAATTCATCACTGAAATCATATGTATAGACAGGTAAGCCATCCTTTGGCTTCATAACGACAAGACGATATAGCTTCACTGGAACCACAATTGGCTTTCGTGCGAGCTCCATATCCATAAGCCTAGCAAAGACTCCTGGAATCTCTTCAAGACTTTCTTCTAATTCTATTTCCTCTGATGCATCCATTTTCCATTCAAGGTCTGGTTTCCCTAGACCCTGAACTTCTGCTATCTCTCGATTGATTACTTTTACAACACCTGTGAGTTTGTTCTCAAGTGCTAAAGCTTTTGCTCTCAATAAATCATGCTTGGCGCCAACAATGTCTTTTGCAGTTCTCTTTAGAATAGCCCTCAGCAGTAGTGCCTCAACCATCCCAGGACCAAGACTTTGTTCTTCTGCAATCTGAGCAAGATTCTCAGAGTAGTTCAAGGCAGCTTTGTAGTCTTTTTCTTCACCATGAATCTGAAAGCGTTTCAAATGAACTGAAGCGAGTTGAACTTGTGATTTTATGACATAGTCAAACATGTCACCCTCAACAGCTAAATTAAGAGCGTTTTCAAGAAGTTTGATTGCATCGTCTAGATTCATTCTCTGATGCAATAAAACTCCCCTAGTATAGCTCATAATGACATTCCCTGCATCGAAGGCTTTTTCGCCTTCACTCTTATCGAAAAGAGAGCTGCGGGTTTCATCAGTCACGAGCTTTGTCACTCCGATATAATTCTGATACTCCTACTTCATTTTTATAGAAATAAGTATTTCAAAAAGTTATTCCAGATTGATTTGTGCATATTGAATTAGTATGTTTGCCTTTTAACTATTGGATTTCTAAATAAAACCGTCAAGATTATCCAAGACTTATGAGTTTCCTGTGAGTGACTCACTATACGTTTGCAATAAGATATTGATGATTTTCTACTAGACATGTTAATCTATCCATATTTAATCCGGGGATCTAAAACCCCATAGAGCATGTCTGCAACAAAATTCGCTAGAATTGTTACTATGGCGATTATCAAGAAGATCGCCTGAACAACAGGAAAATCGAGTGCTATCAAACTTTCAAAGATAAATCGACCAAGACCACGCCATGAAAAGACAGTTTCTATCAGGACAGTTCCAGTAATTAGACCACTAAGAGTCAATGCAATTGCAGTAACCATTGGTAGCATAGCATTCTTTAATCCATGCTTGTATAACACCTGGTTCTCATCTAATCCCTTTGCGCGGGCTGTCAGAATATAATCCTCGGTCATGACAGTTACAAGATTATTTCGCATATAGAGAAACCAATATCCGAAAGCTCCAATCGCCAAAGTCATCATTGGAAGAACAAGATGAAACAGAACATCAGCAGCCACCATCAATGCTCCGAGAGGATGTATCCTGGCAACTTCCCAGACCTCATAGCTGATAGTACCAAACTGAGGGAACCCGATGGCAACGCCAAAAGTCGCTTCAGTCCATGCAGGAAGCATGTAGCCAAAGAGCATGAGAAGTACCATTCCTATCCAAAAGTAAGGCAATGCGTAGAAGAACAAGGTTAGAGTAATTGCTCCAATGTCTTTCCTTGAACCAGGATTTGAAGCAACCTTAATACCAGTCCACATTCCCAGAAGAATAGATACCATGGATGCTGTACCCATCAGTAGGAGTGTATTGGGGAGACGCTCAACGATGCTTTCCATCACAGGTCGCTTACTCAGAAATGAAATTCCGAAGTTCCCTGTGAACATACTGACAACGTAACGCCAGAACATATAGATCCAGTCGAATATATCAGGATTCATAACAAGTCCGAAGTTTGCATACATCTGCTCTAACAGGTCTTGAGTCAAGTTACGCCGAAGCTCATCACTTAGCATCAGACTGATTGGATTAGCACCGAACAGAATGGTCGGGAGTCGAAACAAGAAGAAGTTGAAACAAATTACAGCTATTATCAGCATAAACATGTAAATGCATCTTCGTATCACATATTCTCGAAGACCCAATACTTCATCTCCCCTATGAAACGAAATACCTAGTATCACTATATAGATTAACTCTTTAAAAATGTATCAATTCATGTAACTGATGTTTGATTTGTTTCAATACTAGATTAAAAATACCTGATATGCAAAAATCAACCGACTAGCTTATCTAAAACTTCTACCTATGGCATCCATTGCGTGTGAGAGGTCAGGAGGATGTACAAGCATTACGAGACATCCGATGAGGTGTTCGTTGATAGAGAGGAACATATCGAGTGGATGAACGAGGCTCTTGAGAGATGCAAGAAGAAGAGCGTTGTTCTCCATCTCAAGGGCATTGGAGGCATTGGAAAATCATCACTCCTTAGCCACTGGGTCAATACACACGAGAAGACAATACGCCTCGATTGCGAGCAATACTCAGAGTTTTACCAGCGTCTGAACATTCTTGCCAAGGGAGCCGTGCTCCAAGGAGTCAAGATTCAGAGGTTCCACATTCTCTGGCAGATTCGTCAACGTTTCGGGGAGGGAGTTGAACCAGTTCGGGAAGAAGGTCGTGAGTGGGCAAAAGAAGTAGTCATGCTAATCCCCTTCATTGGGTCTCTCGCAAGTATCGGAAGTGCGATCAGTGCTGTTGGTTCCAAGGTCACTCCGAAACTGAAGGGAAAGTATAGCACACATCGAGGAACTTCTTCAAATCCTCTGGAAAGACCCAAGACGTGCAGAGTTCCTGTATTTGGAAGCGTTCTTGGAAGATATCAATAACCGAGCTGATTCAAACACCCCACTTCTCTTTCTGTTAGACCATTTTGAATATGTAGATGATACGAAAGCTCAGTGGAAATATCAAAGGCAGAAAATTAACGAAACACAACTCTGGACCATCTTCCTCTCTAACCTCACCAATTGTGTTGGGGTCCTGGCTAGTAGGCGATCAGCATCTGGTCGCAAAATATTCGATGTTGAAGAAAGCGAACTCACAGAACTGGATAGAGATAGCTGTTTCGAGATGCTCGAGCTCCAGAATGTCACAGATCAGAAACTGCAAGAGAAGATTGTGAGTGTCAGCGGAGGAAATCCGTTTGTGATTGATACGATTTGTGACATGATCAACACGAGTGATGTGTCAGAGTCAGATATCGAGGATTTACGTGCAGACACACTTGCAGAAGTTCGGTTGAAGGTGTGGAGAAAACTGTTCAGCGAGGCAGGGGGATTACACAATCTCATAAATCGCGCAGGAATTGTTCCCCACTTCAATGAACGAATCATGCGCATAATTTCTCCTGAACTAACACCTGATAGTTGGGATCGTCTAAGAAGACTTAGCTTCGTGAATATCCGAAGCAATGGTACATTCGTCTTGCACGACCTTGCTGAAGATTTGGTTCGTGCAGAGCTTGGTGATAGTCTAAGTAATCTTGTAGATGAAGTATCAGATCTTCTAGAGAAGAAATACAATGAAGATAAAGACAATTCATTGCTTGGATTAGCGATTTCGGTTAGAGCTTTGAAGGAACCAAAGAAGATTCTGACTGAGCTTTCGGATATCTTGAATAATCTCAGTTGGCAAAATAAGTACTCGGAAGGTATTGCCCTTTGCAATTCCATTGAATTTCGAACTGAGGAGGGAAGAGCTTTACTCAAGATTGCAAAAGCTCACCATCTAATATACGCTGATAGAATAGCAGATGGAGAACATGAAATCAGTGAAGCCCTTGATGAATTTGAGAGAATGTCTATGATTACTGAAATTGAACGTAAGAGATATCGTGCTTTATCAGTGAGAACATTGACAGAGTTATTAATAAGGACTGGTCGAAGTGGCGAAGCTGATAAGTTATTCAAAGAATTTATTGCCCTCTCTAGAGAAGTAGATGCTGAACCTCCAAATCATCTTCCACCTGGATACACAACCTTCGAACTTTCAGTGAATTTATGGTTCTATGGGAACTACCTTGATGAAGTTGACAGACTCAAACAGGCAGAAGAAGCATTTCTTGAAGCTAGAGAAAAATGGGAAATTTGGGCAAATCAGGTCGATGAGCTACAATCTCATTTAGAAAGAAGGTTACTATCCTTTATCCAAGTAAACCTATGTTTTGTTTGGATGCGAATGGGAAAACTAAGCGAAGCTGAGGTAATATGCAAGAGGTTGCTTGAAGAAGTTCAAGAACCTCACTTGATCGGGGTTATCTATTGGAATCTCAATATGATTTCTCGACGAATGAACAGACCCCTTGAAGCATTAGAATGGACAGAGCAAGCAACGAAGGTATTCAATCAAATGCAAGAGAATGTTCCTGCGGTCTTAGGTGTCCACATTAATTACATATATGCCCTGCAAGAGCTCGGGAGATATAACGAAGCACTTCTCAACAATGAAGAGGTTCTTCGAAAAGCAAGAGGAGCAATGGAGAAAGCTCCTGAATTATATTCAGGTTTAGTAGCACGCCTGCTTTGGACAAAAGCGGTTCTTCTAAGACTAACTGGAAGAATATCAGAGGCGGAAAAGACATTCCATGAGGTTTTTCGCATATTTAGAAAATCGACAAATGACGACCCTAACATGATGTATAGACTCCTAAATGATCGTGGTGTCTTGTATTCAATGACTGATAAATTTCCGAAAGCTGAGAAGGACTTCAGTGAAGGTTTAGAACTGGCTAAAAGAAAGGGTGAAAAGTCGTCAGAAGTTTTTGCATATGTTATGGATTCCGCTTTCATTCTGAATAACATAGGAAACCTCTACCTAGCGACAGGACGGAGTAAAACTGCACAGGAGGTTTTTGAAGACGCGCTCACGATTTTTGAACAACTTTCAAAATTGGCCATTGACATGGTCAAGAGAGGACAATCCACAGTCCTCAATAATCTTGGCGCGCTCTTAGTTTCACTTGGAGAGCTATCTGAAGCTGAAGTGATGCTAACTGAATCACTTAGTAAACGCAAAGAGCTCGAAGAGAACGGTGTTGGGTATCATAAAGTGCGTGTTAGCTCAACCCTGAATAACTTGGGTCTTTTGCATATGAGTAGGGGAGAGTATTCAGAAGCTTTAGGTCTGTTTCAAGAAGCTACAGATTTGCTTGAGAAGATTGCTTTAGAAACTTCTCTTGACTGTAAGAAAGATTTGAGATGCACACTCAGTAACCAATACATAGCACTCTCGAAAATTGATTCGAAATTAGAAAAGTCAGAGAGTATCTTGAAACGGTTGCAGGACCTTGGTGTGAAGAAAGTAACAACCGAAAAATGGATTTTGGATGAAATGGAGTCAGAACGAATCGCATAACCGACTAGCTTATCTAAAACCTATTTCTATGTCAAGAACTGCGTGTGAGGTCAGGAGTGTGTACAAGCACTACGAAACGTCTGAAGATGTCTTCGTGGACAGAGAGGAACAGATTAAGTGGATGAACGATGCTCTTGAGAAATGCAAAGAGAAGAGCGTGGTACTGCACCTCAAAGGAATTGGTGGTATTGGTAAATCATCACTTCTGAACCACTGGGTCAACACACACGAGAAGACAATTCGTTTGGATTGTGAACAAAACTCAGATTTCTACCAGCGTTTAAACGTGCTTGCGAAAGGAGCTGTTCTACAATGAGTCAAGCTTCATAGGTTC
>LRSL01000067.1 GCA_001563335.1 Candidatus Thorarchaeota archaeon SMTZ1-45
ATAATCAAAATCAACCTTCATACAGCTCCTTATTTTGGATGACACGAAAGGTTAACAAGTTAACCCTACTTTTCCACCCTTCCTTAAACTTCATTCTAATCTTACCAGAGCGGTCATACCCAATTTCTGAGTCATTAGAAATTTAGAAAATCATGTACAAATAAACTGTTCAACATACCCATTTTTTGGGTATAGATTTCTCTCATTCTGAAATCCCAGCAAGGTATTTCGCTATCTTCTTCCTTAAATCTACATCATCCCCCTTGAGGATGGCAACATCCTCCATCTGAGGAGATCCACCCCCGTGTAGACCAGCTACTGCCACAACACCTCCGATTGATGAACATAGCATATCCGAAAGAGCTCGATACAGTTTGTAGACATCCTCAGAAGGTACATCCTCTTTTCGCTTGATATATTTCTGAAGTAAGGGTCCAATTTCTTTATCATAAAAGTCCGCTTCGTGAGGAAGTGTAGCTGGTAGTCCTCCTGATAAGTCTGCGAGGATCTCAAGCTCATGATAGTAATTTTTCCCTGCGTGTTTGCGACCAACATTGCAGAAGACAACATCAGGAATCATGGTTCCTGAGTCATCCTTTGTAGCTTTATGTGCGGCGGCAATTCCTGCCGCATAAACAAGCTCACATACACTAATCAAATCTGCAAGTTTCGACTGCACATGTTTTTTGTCCTCAATTCCGCTGTACTCACTCACTAATGCACTGAAGCCAAGGATAATCTCAGAACTCGCGGGCTTGCATCCAGTGTAGCTGTGTCGATGATATAAAGCGAACAACAATGCAACCCATCCTCCAAATGCATGTTCCCCTTCAAGTCCACCAAGAAAGACCCGCTCGTTTGGAATAAAGACATCATCAAAGATGATAAAGTTCTCAACATCTCCAACATCGCCGAGTGGACATGAGAAATGTTCTCGTTTATGACCGGACGCACGAGTCACTAGCTTAACTCCGTCCCAGTCCCCTGGAACTGCAAAAGCAACTGCATAGGCATCTTCCTCAGGTGTTAACATCCTAGTTGGGAGAACAATGATTTCCTCTGCAACAGCTGCTGCTGTTATGTGATTCTTTGCACCTCGAACAACTATGCCATCATCACGATGTTCAACGACACGCAAGTATAGATCAGGATCAGCCTGCTGGTGAGGTCTCAAAGCTCTATTACCCTTCACATCGGTCTGTGCGCAACTACCAACAATATCATTCTCCTGCCAATACTTCAGGTATTTCAAGAACCTCTGGTTATACGGTCGGCCAGTCATAGTTTCAGCTCTATGAGTAATAATCGACAATGCATTCATTGCATCGATACCCATACAACGAAAGACGCATCCCCCAGTCTGACGACAGAGCTTCCTTGTTAACTCCTGCTTTTTCAGAAGGTCATCAATACTCTGATGGATATTGGTGAAACGATTGATAGTTCCAAATTCCTGAGAATCTACTGTAATTAGATCCTTAAACTCTGGGTCGTTTACCTTGTCCAAGGTCAATGCCATTATCCCAGCAACTGCTTGCAGTCTTGAATCATCACGTTTGACATTTTCACCATTGATGATCACATTGGGTTTCATCTGATACAAATTCTGAAGAAATTCCTCACCAGTCTTCATTATAATCAACTGTATGACACTAGTCATTCTGATACTTAACTTCAACGGAACAGAATTATCCTCAAGCTATCCTTACAGATAATTCTATAAGTTATATAACTATTGTTAATTCTATTATGAGAAGCAATGCGGAAACAGTTGATGCATATGTAAAGGAATTGCAGAGCGAAAGAAAGAATTCGCTTTTGCAATTACGGTCTTTAATCAGAAAACATGCGCCTACCATAAAGGAAACTATGGAGTATGGAATGGCAACTTTTCGATACGGTGCTGGTAAATATGATTTCATCGCAGTGGCTTCTCAAAAGCACTATATGAGTCTCTATTTGGATCCCAACATATTGGATAGGTATCGATCTAGATTTGAAGATTTCAATATTGGAAAGAGTTGCATCAGATTCACTTCATTCAGTCAATTAGATATGGCTATAGTCGAAAAGATGTTGAGTGAGAGTCTTCAGAAATAGGACTTCGACATTTCGTGAACAACTTCTCGACAAAATAAGAAATGCTCTTAAGTAGGATTCAGAAAATGCGAATAGAGGAGAGATATCTTGACTGATTATCTGGAGAGTCTGAAAGAAGAGATTGTTACTGTCACAAAGACACTTGACAAGTTCTTCAGCAATAAGGTTGAACAAGTGACTAACCTTGGACCTTGGCATAAACAATACTATTCGAATATCAAGGAGTATATCATGCGAGGAGGAAAAAGACTACGCCCAGTCTTAGTGATTCTTGGCTACAAAGCCATCAATGGTGACACTGTTCCTAAAAATCTCTATACAGCAGCTCTCTCAGTTGAGATATTACACAATGGTTCATTGTTACATGATGACCTCATCGATCATGATGAAACCCGGAGAGGAGGAAAAACATTCCATGCTACATATCGAGACCTTTACTTCGACAGAACAAAGAATGAGAAGGCATCTTTTGATCATGGCATGACAATGGCGATTCTCGGTGGCGACTCTCTCATTAATCTCGGTGCATCAGCGATCACTGCAGCCAATCTAGACTCTGATATTGCATCACTCTGTCATCATCTCTATGAGTTTGCATTTCAAAACCTAGTTGATGGTGTCTTGTTAGAGATGAACATGATAAGAGATGAAACTGCAACCTCTGAAACATATCTTAAGATGGTTCGGATGAAGACCGCAGTTTTGTTTGATAGGTCTCTAATGATGGGAGCAGCAGCAGCAAGAGCAACAGAGTTCCAGCTTAAGGCACTTGAGGAGTTTGGGATCAAGGTTGGTCAAGCATTTCAAGTGCAGGATGATATCCTTGGTTCATTCGGTGACGAAGAGAAGCTTGGGAAATCAGTGTCTGGAGATATAAGAGAGGGGAAGAAGACAATGCTTGTCTTTGAGGCATATGCAAAGGCAAATGTGAAGCAGCGAAAGGAACTTGATAGTCTCTTAGGTAAATCAGATATTACAGATACAGAGATTGAACGAGTACGTGAATTATTCCGTGAAACTGGAGCATTGGAGTCAACCCAAAGGAAAATGATCGAACTCCTCACAACAGGTCAGAAAGCACTTGATAAAGCAAAACCTTCTCTGGACAACAAGTACAAGGAATTTCTCATTGGTCTTTCTAACTTTTTGGTTCAAAGGGATTTCTAATCCTCAATATCACTTGTGATAAATGATTTTATGCCAGAAACCATCCGACTATTTGTTGGTTTACATGAAGTATAGAATTCGTGATTTTCATTTTGACGAGGATTTCAACCAGGCACGAGAATTCTTAGGCGAGGTTTTCCGACTGACTGGGAAGCACTACACTTGGGTTCCATCTAGTCTAGAAAATGAAAAGAGAGGACAATGCGGTACAGGATATACACCAAATGACGATGAATGGATTAAAATTTGGGAACTAGTTAATGGGAATGCTTCAACTATTGTTGCTCTGACGATCTTGAAATCCTATGGTTGGTTCTGGATAAACATTCATCCAGATCATGGAAACCTAATTCGAGAGATTATTCCAGCCATTGAAAGTCAAGCAAGAGAAATGCTTGAGAAGAAAGAGGATACATTGAAAATTGGTATTCCAGTCCCAGTAAGTTTTGAATCTCGCAGTCAGTATCTTAAGGAGTTTGGATATAAGGATAGAGGGATTAGAGAGCATAATAGAGTTAGACAACATAACGTCCCACCTCCAGATTTTCAACCACCGGAAGGATATATCACTAGAAATGTCAAGCTACCTGATGATTTTGAAGAGTATCGTGCAGTTCTAAGTTCTGTATTTCCTCACTGCTCAAATATGACCAAGGAACTAGCACAAATTTACTCTGAAGCTGAATTCTATAACGATGAGCTCGATTTAGTGGTTGAAACTCCTGACATGAGGTTTGCGGCATTTGTAACCGTGAGAATTGATCCAGTAACAAAGATGGCGGAACTAGAACCAGTTGGCACACATCCCCACTATAGAGGGCTTGGTCTAGGCAAAGCTGTGTGTGCAGAGGGAATCAGAAGGGTTCAGAAATACAATCCAAGTTGCATCGTTATTCTTGGAGCTGCTTCAACAGAGAGTGCCACTAAGCTCTATGATTCACTAGGATTCTCAAAGGAAGATGTTCATTTTTGGGAGAAGGTTATCTAGATTTCACAACTATAATCGAAGTCGATCAAGGTTTCTTTAGAGGAGTTCCACAAGCTTCACATTCATCACGAGTCGAATCATTTTCAAGTTGGCAATTCGGGCAGATCAAGTTGCCTTCAGATCCGCCACCATATTCATACCTTGCTGACAAGTTAGCTCTACCACTACCAGGTCGTGCTCCACTCATACCATCTCCAAAATGGATTCTTCCTTCGTCATTATCAATAGAGAACTTGAACATGACATCTCTTCCAGGTTTAGTAATTGAAGCATGTTTAATGAATGAATGTCCGCAATAGGGACATTCATCTTCACCATTATCTACACTAGCTCCACAACTCTCACATTCTCGCATATATCGTTCCTCGAATTATGCAACCCAGAACAACGTATTAAGGATACCGTGGAAAAAGTATGGAAGGGATGCATGACTCTTACCAACAAGAATTCATGACCTTTATCCCTGCCAATCGTGCTGATTCAATTGCACGAGTACTCTCACGGACTGATCCACGTCCATTAACACCAGGAGCAACCACAGTTTCAACATACTTCATCCCGAGATAATTGCAGATATCTTTGATCATACCGATGGTATGCCGGGCGTAGTGATCATTCCCACCGCCCATTGGTATCGCTGCGATTATCTGCTTGCCTTGAAACTTCCTTTGGTCAATACCGTACCATCTGTCAACAAAAAGCTTGAACTGAGCAGTGGGGCCCCACCAGTATATTGGTGTACCGAGAACCCATACATCTGATCTCTCCAAAAGAGGTAACAGTTTTTTCATGTCATCGTCATGGACACACGAACCAGTTTGTTGACAGCCATTACAAGCCTGACATGGTGCAATATCCAGTTCATTGAGAATGACTTTCTCTGATGTCGCTCCTTGTTCAACAGCTGAAGCGAGTATGGTGTCTACCAAGGTTTCAGTGTTTCCTCCTCTACGAGGACTACCAACGAAATCATCAAGTTCAGGACAAATTTCTGCAAGTCCAACACTTGCAGGTCCACTTCCAGTAAAGTAGGTTTCAGCTTGTATTGGAATGTCCGTCCATTTTGTCTTCTTGCATTCTTTTGCCAACTCAACTAGAAGACGCAGCCATGCATAATTATAGCCAGGTTTCACTGCAGTGAATCTCATAATGATTCGCTCTTCATCACCTATAACTCGTACTTGGTTTGGTTGGAATCTGAGTGGAGCTGTTGCAGCGACAATTGTATCACCATCGAATAGCATGACTGCATGACCATCAGCCAGCACTCTATCTCTAAAATAGGACTTGATACCGTCCGCATCTGATATCTGATTCCGTAGACCCTCTTCAGCTAAAAATATTTCAACTAAATGATCCATATCAGCTTCAGTTGCTACCTTACTAGTTAGAGCAGCTGCCTTCTCTGATACTTTCATCTTGCTTGTTTCTACAACATCAAGTGCTAGTATGTATCTAAAGACATGTTCTTCCTCAACAAAACCTTGCTTTTTGAAGAACTCAATCTGAGTGTTCCTGAGTTTGGACCTTTGGATAACTGTAGTTCCAATCTCTTTGGTCTCATCTCTCTTATCAAGATAAGCCATCATCTCATCAAAAATCTTCTTTTGTGCTTCAGGTGGACAACCTGGCATTGTCCATGGATACCCTACGTAAGTTCTTCCTTCCTCAGATGATGAATCTCGAGCAGTGATATATGCCAATGGTTCTCCCTCACTCGTTAAGGCATAACGAGTCATCTCTGGAACTCTCTGCAGATTGCGCTCTCGAATAACTTCAGCCCTTTCAGGGAGTCCAGATGCATGAGAGAAAATCTTGGCTTGAATATCCTCAAGACCCTTGTCAGGCGCCCATATCGTATATTTGACATCCATAGTTTCATACCTCCGTATCTCGACTTACTCAACCTTGTAGGTCATGAAGAGTTCATACTCTTCCAAATCAGGTATTAGTCCAGCAACTCCTCGTGCTACAGCACCTTCAACATTAAAGCCAAATCCAACACGGATGGGAATATCTTTCCAACCTGCATTCTTGACAGGCTTGGCAATCTCAACAACGAGTTTTTTCCATGCATAGTCATATCCAGGTCGGATTGCAGTGAAACGCATCAACACACGTTCCTCATCACCAAATAGGAAGACTCCGTCTGGTTTGAGTTTAAGTGCGGCACTTGCTGCTACAACCTTGTCACCATCAAGAATTAAGACTGCATTTCCATCCTTCAAGACTCTGTTCTCAAAGTAGTTTCTAAACCCGTCTTCATCTGGAAATGCTCTATTCAATTGTGGGTCAGAGAGGGCAACTTCAATAAGAATGTCAACATCATCATTGGTTGCAGGACGGCTTTTCAGTTCAGCAGCCTTTCCCTCAAGCTTCTTTGTGGCCATTTTATCTACATCTAGATCCTTTGTGAATCGATAGGCTCGTTCATGTTCCTTGAAGCCTTTTTCTTCAAAGAACTTGATTTGGTCTTTTGCTATCTTTGATGAAAGGACAATTCCTGTTCGGATATCCTTGAGTTTCTTCTCTTTTTTCAGGTGTGTGAATAGCTCACTGAAGATCTTCTCCTTCGCCTCTAGGGGACATTCTGGAAAGGACCATGGATAGCCTATACCACCCTCTGTAGGATTCTCATCATTAATCCAAGAAGTAACATAGGCAAGAGGTTCACCTTCCTTAGAGAGAACATAATGAGTAGAGTCTTCACCACGCCGAATATTCCTAGGTTTAATCTCCTCAGGCCTTGCTGGAAGACCAGACACTCCTGTATAGATCTTTGCTTGCACTTCTTCTAATCCTTCATCAGGATTCCATTTCTTGTAAACAACATCCATCGCAATTTCTCCTCAAGTTGTTTTGCAAATGCAAATAGTATAAGGAATAATGGTTTAGGTAATAAACCTTTTTGCTAAAGATGCTTGAATAAACAAACTTATATTCATCATTGGTGTGGTATGGAAACTATCAGAAGAAGAGGCAACTTAGTGGGTTCTAGGTAACTCGATAATTTGAAAAAAGAGAGAGAGCGGTCTCATGCTACTGAAACCGCCTGTAACTGTGAATTTCGTTTATTGAGAAACCCATTTTGGGATAAGACGTGTGGATTCAAACTCCTGTCGAACTTCCTGAAGATCATGAGTAAGACGAGCATACTCATCATCATTCCGTAGTTCTTCGACTTTCTTTTTATAGTCATTCTCATCCTTGTACTTGGATATGTAATAGACCTCGCTCTCGTCCTCAGCGTTTACCCAGAAGCCAAGAATGTCTACTTTGTGGTTCTTGTAGATCTCCTGAAACTTCATCCGTAATTCATCTATATCTGTACTAGATTTTGATTTGGTCCGATATAACATATATATGGCCATAATTATCACTAATAATTCACAATAGTTAATTGCTTTTAATGGTTTTGATGGGTGTTTAGAAGATCGTCATATTTGATCGTACTCACTATCCAAAAGAAAAGCATGAGATGAATTAACAGGTAGAGGAGTCAGTAGCGGTCTTTCCCCAAACGAATATAATAATATTCGTGCATTAGCACAGTTTAACAAGTTTCAAATAGCTAGCAAATGCATAAAATAGTCTTGTTTTCGCAAGTCACTAATGGACACTGATTGCGGGACAATCAGTTGTTGGGCTGATGTCCCATAGTGACAAAGGAGGAGTGTGTAATGAAGCATTTATTATTAAAAAGAGGAACTTATTCCATTCTTACACTTGTTCTAACGTGCTTGATGGTGTCGGCGTCATTTATTGGAATTATGAATCCAACCAATGTAACTTCTACTGAGAATAATCAAACTCTAGGGATCGAGGAAGAGAAAGCAATTCTTGCACTTGATGATATGCCTCTGCGGCAATCAGCACCTCTGGCATATGACTCGGAGTCAGATAGGATCATATTATTCGGAGGATCAATTCAGAATGTAGAAGTTCAATTTTCTGACACATGGAGTTACGACTATAATACCAATACTTGGACCGATATGTCACCTGCAATCCACCCACCTGCTACTAGTCTTCCCCATATGGTCTACCATTCAGGTGCAGACAGGGTGGTTCTCTTTGGCGGCCATGTAAGTGGCACTGGTGAAGATTGGTTGAATCACAATGAAACCTGGACATACGATTATAACACTAACACCTGGACAAACATGGCTCCTGCTGTAGCGCCTCCAGCGATGTGTGGAACCATGGAGTATGACAGTGAGTCTGACCTCATTGTTCTCTTTGGAGGATGGCCTGATGGAGGTATATGGAGTCCACCTATAAGACAGACTTGGACATACAATCTGACATCAAACATCTGGACAAATGTCACATCAGGTTTAGAACCTTCAGCACGAACCTGGTGTCAGATGGCATACGATAGCGAGTCTGATCTCATTGTCTTTTTTGGAGGATTTGCACTTGGGGCAGATCTATGGAAGATATTGAACGACACATGGACCTATGACACCAACACCAACACCTGGACAGAGATATCCACTGTAGGCCCACAAGTAACTGGAGATATTGTGTATGACAGTGAGTCAGACAAGGTGGTCTTCCATGGTGGTTGTCTAGATATGTCTGAATTTCCTGAGGATCTTGTTTCTGAGACCTGGCAGTATGACACAAATACACAAACCTGGGAGAAGATGGTCAATAATGTCGAACCACCTAAGAGGTCTCGAGGAGAGATGGCTTATGACAGCGAGTCCGACAGGGTTGTCCTCTTTTCGGGAATTGTCTGGAGCGACTATCCTGTAGAGGTTCTGCATGACTGCTGGTCATATGACCTGAACAATAATTTATGGAACAATGTCGATTGGGACTGGCAGGAAGTGACTCCAGTCTTCTCACCAGGACCTCGGACTGGTTCGCCATTGGTTTATGACATTGAATCGGATAGAATGGTCATATTCAGTGGATG
>LRSL01000068.1 GCA_001563335.1 Candidatus Thorarchaeota archaeon SMTZ1-45
TATCCCAGGTCATTGCAGTTCCATCGAGAGTGACAGAGTCAGTTGCTCCAAGGTAAGTGCTGTCATATGCAAGCATGAGAGTCACGCGTATCTCGACAGTATCACCAACGTTAACACGAGTATCATCTGCAACTGTTGTTTGGACTACTATCTCATCCCAAATGACCTGTACCTGATGAGAGTTTAAGTCTAGGCTCGTTATTCCATATGTCGAGTCTGTTGTGGCATTCACGAAGTAGGTCCATGCACCAACAGATGACTTGCTGACAGGCAAATCAAACCAGGAGTTCACACTATCCCAGGTCATTGCAGTTCCATCGAGAGTGACAGAGTCAGTTGCTCCAAGGTAAGTGCTGTCATATTCAGTTGCTCCAAGGTAAGTGCTGTCATATGCAAGCATGAGAGTCACGCGTATCTCTGCATTCGCATTGATATCTAATCTATTGACGTCTACAACAGTGGTCTGTACAACTATCTGGTCCCAGACCACGTTAATACTCTGGCTATTCAAATCCAGGTCTGTTATTCCATATGTAGCCTCGGAGCTGGAATTGACAAAGTATTGCCATAAACCTACTGAAGCCTGTGATACACTAAGTTCAAACCAGGAGTTAACACCATCCCAGGTCATTGCCGTTCCGTTGAGGATTACTGAGTCACCAGCTCCAAGGAAAGTACTGTCGTACGCCAGCCAGAGGGTTACTCTAATCTCAACATTGGCACCCACATTGACTCTAGTGTCATCAGCTATTGTTGTCTGTACGACAATCTGATCCCAGATCACCTCTTGAAACATGGCGTTCTGATTCACCTGATTAAGCCCATGAGTGCCCCCAGAGTAAACAACTGTATTGTAGGTCACGAGTTGTACTGATGCTTTTGTATCAGATATTCTCCAAATACCACTTCCTTGATGAGTAGCGACAATTCCATTGACTGTGACAACACCATCGGTGACAGAAGAAGTATCATACTCATACACTAATTCAACATCGACAGTCGCAGAATCACCAATATTTACACGAGAATCGGGGGACGAGTATGACTGAACTTGAATCCTATCAGCTATGTATGTTGATTGGGTTGATGAAGCTAGAAGGTCTGTTCCGCCACTTCCAGCCGCTTCCTCAACAACCTTGATTGTGAGTGTGTCTTGACCAACTTGATCATCTGCATATGCAGTTAGACTAAACTGCCCTGACGTAAGTGTGAGATCGCTCCAAGGACCGGTAGTAGTACCATACTGAGAGCTTGATACCCAGACATCCGTTTCGTTGGATAATGGATAATTATCACTTGAACCAAGAAAGACAACTGTTCCTGATACAGTAATAGACCCATCAAGAGGCCCACGGTCTAAAGTTCCAGAACCATCGTCGATAGATAACCCAATGATCTCTAGACGGGTTTCGACATCCCAGTTTGACTCATAGAAGTCTTCAACTCCAATTATACCATCGTCGACATACTGTCGTGTGTCTATATTGACCAAATCTGAGTGGTCCCAGTCAATCTTGATGTACCAAGTGATATCTAGATCGTTGCCTGAACCCAGCGCGAAGGATGATGCTTTCAATATAATGTATGAACTTCCAAGCTCAATGGTGAAAGTATCACTGGCAACAGTATACCTCACAGTCCATATAGAACTCGATCTAGAGTCATCGTAGAGTGTGAGTTCAACATACTCTATATCGGTGTAACCATCAGCATCGGACACGTTGCTTGTGATTATGTAGTAGTTGTATCGAGCATACATGTAGGTGGAGTCATCTGGATTAACCAGCACAGGAGCAACATCATTAACTGGGGCTGCGTTAGGCGCAGCTGACCAGACAACCTGTTGACTGTTTGTTGAGAATGTGCGCACATTATATGTAGACTCTGATGTAACCACCCGAACTGTGTATGTGAAAGATGTATCTGAATTCGTGTCAACAAATAGTGACTTGTTGGCGTCGGTGAATGAATGCCACCAAGTACCATTCCTCTGGATAACAATCTGGTATGTTGTGCATGCAGCATTATCATAGTCAAAGATGACTGTAATAGTAAAGTTGGCTTGGATAGCATTGAGAGGCGTTGAATCATCTACACCGATAGTGACCACAAGTTGATCCCAGATGACAGTTGTTGATTGACTGTTTTGATCTACATTGGTGATACCATAGGTGTTTCCAGAACAGGCAACTGTGTCATAGAGATTTGCGATGACAGTAGATTCAGAGTCAGTTGCCATCCATACACCAGAGCCTTGATGAGTAGCTGAAAGACCATTAATAGTCACTATTCCAGTTGTCACTAATGCACTGTCATAAGCATAAATCAGAGTTATATTAATGTCAACATTGTCATTTAGTCCAACTCTACCATCAGAAACAGAATATGATTGAACTTGTACCTGGTCCCAAATCACATCCTGAGTTTGCAAGTTTTGATCAACGACATTTATACCATATGTGTTACCACTACACACTACTAGATTATAGGTAGCAAGTTGCACTGAACTCTTGATGTCGGCGAATAGCCAGACACCACTACCTTGGTGTACTGCTGAAAGTCCATTCACTGTGACTGTTCCATCTATCACTGGAGAATCATCATAATCGTAAACCAAAGTGACATTGATGTTAACGGTTTGATCAACATCAACTCTATTGTCTGAAGTGACATATCCTTGAACTTGAACGCGATCCCAAGTGACAGTTTGAGTCTGTGAGTCTTGATTAACAAAACTAATGCCGTGCGAATTAGATGCACATACAACAGTATTGTAGATATTTTGAACTACTGCGCTTTCAGACACTGTAATCTGCCAGATTCCTGAACTTAGATGAGTAGCAGATATAGTATTGATTGAAAGTGTCCCATCTGTCACTGGAGTATCATCATACTCATACTCTACTGTTACATTAATGTCGACATTGTCATTGATATTGACTCGATCATCTAGCACAGAATAACCTCTGACGGTTATCTGATCCCAGATAATGTTTACAAACTGACTGTTTGTGTCCAGAAGACTAATCCCATACGTTGCATCAGAGCTAGAGTTTACAAAGTAGCTCCATAATCCAACTGAAACTTGCGAAACCGTCAAATCAAACCAGGAGTTGGCAGCATCCCAGGTCATTGCCTGTCCATCAAGTGTGACAGTGTCGCCACTTCCAAGAAATGAACTGTCATAAGCTAGCCAGAGGGTGACTCTGATCTCTACATTAGCTCCAACGTTGACTCGTGTGTCATCTGCAACCGTCGTTTGGACAACAATCTGGTCCCAGATAATATCTACACTTTGACTGTTCGTATCGAGTGCAGTAATTCCATAGCTTGTTTGAGAGCTTGTGTTGACAAAATATGTCCAAAGTCCAACAGATGCTTGAGAAACAATAAGATCGAACCATGAATTGGCCGCATCCCAGGTCATTGCTTGGCCTGCAAGCGTGACAATATCACTACTTCCTAGACCTGAGCTATCATATGCGAGCCAAAGTGTAACTCGTATTTCCACACTATCACCAATGTTTACATGTGAATCATCAGCTGTAGTTGTTTGGACAACGATCTGATCCCAGATTATATCAGCACTCAGACTATTTGTATCTAATAGAGTGATACCATATGTTGATTCAGTACTCGAATTAACAAAATATGTCCAAAGTCCAACTGTTGCTTGTGAAACTGTCAAATCAAACCAGGAGTTGGCAGCATCCCAGGTCATTGCCTGTCCAGCAAGTGTGACAGTGTCGCCACTTCCAAGAAATGAACTGTCATAAGCTAGCCAGAGGGTGACTCTGATCTCTACATTAGCTCCAACGTTGATTCTGGTGTCATCAGCTGTTGTTGTCTGGACAACAATCTGGTCCCAGATAATGTCTACACTCTGACTGTTCGTATCAAGCAGTGTTATTCCAAATATTGACTCTGAGCTGGAATTGATAAAATAAGTCCAAAGTCCAACTGATGCTTGTGAAACTGCGAGATCAAACCAAGAGTTCCCAGCGTCCCAAGTCATCGCCTGTCCATCTAATGTGATTGTATCACCACTCCCTAGGAATGAACTGTCATAGGCTAACCAGAGGGTGACTCTGACCTCTACATTAGCTCCAACGTTGATTCTGGTATCATCAGCTGTTGTTGTCTGGACAACAATCTGATCCCAAATGACATCAACACTTTGGGCATTAATGCTAAATGCAGTGATTCCAAAAGCTGTTTCACTGGTCGAGTTTACAAAATAGCTCCATGATCCCACTGAAACCTGAGAAACCGTCAAATCAAACCAAGAGTTAACAGCATCCCAGGTCATGACCTGTCCTGCAAGTGTGACTGTGTCACCACTCCCAAGAAACGTATTATCGTGTGCAAGCCATAATGTAACTCGAATTTCAACATTATCTCCAACATTGACTCTGGTATCATTTGCCACCGTGCTCTGGACGACAATTTGATCCCAAATCACATCTACACTTTGGGAGTTAAGATTGAAGGCAGTGATTCCAAAAGCTGTTTCACTGGTCGAGTTTACAAAATAGCTCCATGATCCCACTGAAACCTGAGAAACCGTCAAATCAAACCAGGAGTTAACTGCATCCCAGGTCATGGCTTGTCCTGCGAGAGTCACAGAATCTCCCAATCCGAGAAAGACATTATCATATGCAAGCCAGAGGGTCACTTGGACCTCAACATTATCCCCTATATTGACTCGCGTGTCGTCTGCGACAGTTGTCTGAACGACAATCTGGTCCCAGATGACACTCACACTCTGGCTGTTCGTATCTAGAAGAGTGATACCATATGTTGCATCAGAGCTGGAGTTTACAAAATAGGTCCAGAGTCCAACTGATGCTTGTGACACTGCAAGATCAAACCAGGAGTTTCCTGCATCCCAAGTCATTACTTGACCAGCAAGTGTAATAGTATCACCGCTTCCGAGAAATGTGTCATCGTATGCAAGCCACAATGTAACGCGAATTTCAGCATTTGCTCCAACATTGATTCTGGTGTCATCAACCAACGTTGTTTGGACAACAATCTGGTCCCATACGACACCTACACTCTGACCGTTTGTGTCGAGAGCTGTTATTCCATAACTTGTTTGGGAACTTGTGTTTACAAAATAAGTCCATAACCCAATTGATATCTGAAACATAGTCAAATCAAACCAGGAGTTGGCAGCATCCCAAGTCATTGCCTGTCCATCAAGTGTGACAGTGTCGCCACTCCCTAGAAATGTGCCATCATATGCAAGCCAGAGTGTGACACGTATCTCTACATTGTCACCAATATTCACTCGTATGTCATCTGCAACAGTCGTTTGGACAATAATCTGATCCCAGATAATATCTACACTCTTACTGTTCGTGTCTAGAAGTGTGATGCCATAGGTAGTTTCAGTACTTGAATTGACAAAGTAATTCCAAAGGCCTACTGATGCTTGTGAAACTGCCACATCAAACCATAAGTTGCCAACGTCCCAGGTCATTGCCTGTCCATCAAGTATGACAGTGTCGCCACTCCCTAGAA
>LRSL01000069.1 GCA_001563335.1 Candidatus Thorarchaeota archaeon SMTZ1-45
GGAGGGTCATGGAAGACACATACGAGCTTAGGAGGTCGAACATGGATGAGTGGAGAGAGGTCATCGACTCAACACCCACCCCCTATGAACGTGGTCAGCTGGAAGCCTATGAGCGAGAGGTGCTTGAGGAGGACAGAAGACTCAACCGAAGAGATACTGACCCACCCAAGAATCTGAAGAAGGCGGTACTCGTCGTAGACCTAAAGGAGAACTGGGAAACCCTACGTGACCACATAGAGTCGCTTGTCCTGCAGGCCCACCACAGTTCAAAAGGTGCGACCCTGTCGAACAGACACCACCTAGCAGTCACCCCTGAGAACAAGAATCTCAGGATGGGACTTGTAGTCTTCAGTGACACCGAGAAGAAGAGGACGAAGCCGGTCAAGGCTGTGACATACTTCAACCCCTTTTCTAGATTAAGAAGATGCAAAGATGACAGAAGCTTCACACTATACCTCACAGTTTCAGGGAAGGGTTCTCCAGCAGAGTCTGCTGCCCGGATTGCCGCACGTTGGCATGGGCTCGAGCTCATCAACGACAGAACAAGAGAATCCAACAGGAAGATAGTTTGGTTCGACCTGAGTGGGGAACTCAGAAACTGGAAGAAAAGACGTCGTATCTTCAGATCCAGACTCCTCTCGAAGTCGATGCGAAACTTCCTCAGAAAGGACATCAGATTCGTCGACCTAAGTGGTGCAGTCGCTTCCTACCTTCAAGGACACAAAGACTTCGGGAAGATGAAAGAAGAGGTCCTAGAAATCATCAGGGGAGTGAAAAATTCTCTCTTGATATTCTCAGGGTCTGACAGAATCAGAACGACCCTCACAAGGAGGAATATACCTCAGTTTGATGAGCTTGTTGCCCTCATGTTAGAAACCATACCTGGTAGTACATCGGTGATATGGTTTGATCGACCTGTTCCGACCAATCGTACCAGTCAGAGGTACGACACAAGAAGTGTTGCTCCATTCTACAACGACAGTGTCTGGATGGAACTCGTTGACGAGGTCATATACAACGTACCCACTGCCCCAATCCGGTACGGTTCATACGTTCCTGTGGAAGACGATATACGTTGGGTGGTCACTGAAACCACTCGTGACACGGTCATCACTCAGGTGTTGGTCCCACCCCTGTACAAGTGGGGTGAACGGTTTCGACCTGACAGGGATAGGGAGGAGAATATCACCCAGCAAAATGTATACTTTCTTAGGTCGTCGTACGCCAATATGAGGAAGGTGCATGTTGGAACCTGTGAAGAAACTGACAAGATGGCAATCCTTGAACTGATTCCGCATCTGCGAAGGTTCTATGACCCTGACCCACCTTTTAATGAAGAGAATGAGGATGACGCTCCAATCAGGAGCGAATGGCTCCTCTCGGAACCGTCTGAACAGAAACCATTCTTGTCTAGGGTGAACTATACTCCCTATCAACATCTTACAGAGAAGAAGGGTTCCAAACAAGACGGGGACGGACGGGTGACCAGACTCGAACCGTTGGAGAAGATCAACCATCGGCGAGCATACAGGAAAACGCGTCTTTATGGTAAGCCCAGGAAAGTGACCACCAGACCCCCCCACATATCGGTGCTCAAGTACAGAAACAAGGAATTGAACAACCTCTACCTCAAAGAGCTCAGTGGGATCAGGCGTGTCCTGAAGACTCTCCGAAAACATAAGAGTGAGGATGAGGAATTGCGAGGTCTTCTCGAAACGTTGAACGAGCTAATCAATAGAAAAAAAATCAAGAGAAACCCAGAGGATAGGCTGAGGGCAGTGAGGGCAGTCCTTGAGAAACATCCTCTGACCAAGAGGGTCTGGAACCATCTCAGGGTGACGAGGTCAAGATTACCAAAGGGACTCCCCCCTGAACAGAGGAAGGTCTTGAAACAGTTGGTTGACCAACACCCTGACATCCTGATGGTCATGGGCAACCAGTTCTTCCTCATGTTGTCTGTTGCTGCCCATAAGGCTGGAGTGTTGGATGCGACAGGAGATGTCGTCGAAGATCTCTGGGAATATCTGATACCATGGCAGCTCATCAGTCTGGGGTATGAACCAGAATATCCTGAAAACATACCAACCGGAGAATCAGTCCTTCATCGACCTCAGCTCATGGACAGGTTGTCCAGACGTGTCACGATCCTGATGAACATGAGGATGGGTGAAGAGGTCCACAGTGTCCAGTTTGGAAAGGCAGCTGTCATTGATAAGAAAAATGGGACATCTCTGTTTATGACATTCCAGACCCGACCCGGGAGTCGAGACATGAACACAATCTTTCTTAGACTGTCATATGTGACTGAAGGTCAGATTATGGATGTTTTCAAGGAACTGTGTAGAGAGAAACCTTTCTGGGGTGAGTCTGATCCGACTCGTCTTGGTGAACTGTCAGACACCGTTGACCTGAACGAGTGTGTGAACATCATGGTAGCCACACATAGAGGTGTGAGAGGACTCTGGCTATTCGATGAGGTTGATCAGATATGGAGAGCTATAGGTCGTTTCGACTACTATGCTCGAAAAAGAGAAACAGTGACCCTGCTGATGTCTGTGACACTAAGGGAAGAGTCGACACTTGAGGACCTCTCAGATGACAGGGTCCGTGGGAAAACACCAAACCTGAGAAATATAGTAGAGGTCGGACTAGGAACAGTGTCTGCAGTGTTCAAGAAATGCGAGTTTGTGAGATGCAGATTATCATTGGATGATGAAGAGAGCATGTTCAGACTGTCCTTTCACAGACGAGTTGGAAACAGAGAGATTGCACATCTCCTAATCAAACGCACTGTGAATGTGATTGAAGTATTGCGAAGACCTGACTTCTATTGTGAGCAGGTGGTCGTCAATGGCCATGAAATGGTATGGAATCGGTTCAACGATATCGAGTATGTTGGTGTCGTAAACTTGGTGAAACCTTGGGTGGAGAGAATGGAACCGTTCAAGACTGTGGATCTGAGTCTTCCCAAGACTGCTGATCAGTTCATCAAAATGGAGATGAGAGAGGGGCTAAGACTCACTGTCAGACACGACCCAAGGACGTGTCCTCTGTGTGTAGTTCCAAAGGATGAACTGAGGAAACGGGCAGAGAGACATACTGGAGATAATGTTTCTGAATATCTTCGATGGATTGAGGGGGAGAGAGGACAACCTGAAGAGCTCATGAGAGAGTCGATATATCGTCATGGAGTGTGCTGGAGGATTGGATTACAATCTGATGAGAAGATTCCTGATACCCTGAAGCAATTGGAGAAGATTGCCCTGAGTGGACCTGCCATTGCAACACTCCTTGAAACTGGTGCTTTCTCATATAGGACAGAGGAAGATGGATGGGTGATGTATGAGTATGTCATCCCTAAAGCTGAGAATCTCCCTCGCGAGTTCAGAGAGTCTATACATCTCATGAGATGGAGAAGAGAAAATGCTACAATGCCGGGTCAGTACATCCTTGAAGAATGGGAACCTGATATCTCCCTTGGTATCGAGGAGATCACGTTCAGTCTTGAGTCGCAGGTCACAGGAGAAAAACAAACGCATGTTGTGAAAAGACATCGACCGGATTTAATGCACCCAGAGAGTCTTGGGGAGCTTTTAGAACTAGAGATGTCAAAGCTAGTGGACAGAGAGGGAGTGGAGGATGACGAACGACTGAAAGGACTAGCCCAAGAGCTGATTGCGGAGATAGTTGAACTGGGGAGAGAAGCAGGACCCACGACTTGGAGCTTTGAAGGACTAGGATGGGTTACAAAACGTTGGTTTGAGAGAGTATTGGAAGCAACCTTTACCTCACCTGATGGGGAACGGATTGATATTGAGGTGACTCAAGGAATCCATTTCTATCTGAACTGGGTAGAGTTTTCGGGAGGAGTTGACCGTGATGATGTGAGCGACACTATGGATACCATTCTTACAGAGTATGGAATTGAGGAAGAGGTCAGAAATAGGGTGACAGAAGAAGTATTGACAGAACTTGAAAAGGAGGGGATTGTTTTCTTTCAAGATTTGTGAGTTTCTCTTCCAATCCTTCTTGGTATGTCCTGTACACAATTTCTTAAGGCCTTGTTATCACGAATGACGGCGATGTCATATAGCAGAAAAACATAGACTTAGACATATGTTTATTAAGTGTCCATCTTTGCGATTGGCTGAGCCACCCCTGAGGCGGTCTTACTTTCGGTATGTGATGTCAATGAAAATCGAAATCCTAGATGAACGAGAGAACAAACCTCTTGCAAGGAAGGAAGTCGACTTCAGGGTCGATCATGTTGGTGCAACCACACCAAGTAGGGCTGATATCCGTGCAAAAATTGTAGCGCAGTTCGATGCAGACTCCTCAGCAGTTGTCATCAAGAAACTGGAAACTAAGTTTGGGGCAGGCATAACTGAGGGAACAGCCAGAATATATTCTGACCCAGAACAAATGAACCGAATCGAACTTGAACATATTGTCAAAAGACATGAATCAAAGAAGCAAGAAGAGGGAGAAGAATAGATGCCAAAAGCACACGAAATGTACAAGGTTGACAAGTCAGGCAAAGTCACTTACGCTAAGAAATCTTGCCCACGTTGTGAGAAAGGCACTTTCATGGCTGAACATTTCGACCGTTTTGCCTGTGGTCGCTGTGGATATACTGAGTTCAAGCGAAAGGGTAACTAGTTCTTACTCGCCCACTATGGCCATTACCCATCTCACAAAGATGAGAACCCCAATAATCATCGTGATTACAACATCCACGAGGAATACTCCTGGAATCTGAACCTCTATCCAGGCTGCTAAAATCATAGCTACTGGGAAAGTCACAATGAAAGGTAGAGTTGCTACTGTGAGTGAAATCTCCTCGCTTGATACCATCGTGTTTACAAGGAGAAATAACCAGATGGCATAGATTCCTACTAGGAGAGCGACTTCCAGTATCATTGTGTTCTTGCTCCGGTTTAGTGTTTTGCTAGACGAAAGAACAATGTGTGTATCACATAGGTGTGGTGTTTCTTCTGAATTTGAGCTCATATTGAAATCAGATACCAATAACTTAATATGTAAAGTCTACTTTACGTAAAGTGTGCTTTACATCTGAACTGGTGATCCAGAATGATTATGAACAAACTTCGAGAACTTCGTGAAGCCAAGTTGAGTGAGTCTGATGATTCAGGGATATGGACACAGGAGGGTCTCGCAAAACGTCTTGGAGTCACAAGGCAGACAATCATATCAATGGAGAAAGGAACTTACAACCCATCTCTCACACTTGCGTTTAAGCTGGCAAACCTGTTTGGAGTGAAGATTGAGGACATATTCGAGTATAGGGATGAGTAAAATGAATCGCGGTATAAAGACAGCTCTGAGTGTTGTGGCAGTAGTAGTGATAGTGTTTGTATTTGTCTGGGTTCTGGGTCTGGCTTCTCTGGGTAGCTATGCAGGAGCTATCGGGGGCATGGTTGGCGGTGTTCTTGGCGTAACCTATTTGCGACGATTCCATGATGAACGGTTTACACAGATTATGAATCTCGCGGCACGGAACGCCTTTGTCTTTTTAGTGATCATCCTTCCCATGAGCTCTGTTGTGCTCATTCAAGTTGAGGAGGTCACACTTCAGATAACAGCAGGTCTAATCTTTGTGCCATGGATAGCATCACTTGGTATATTGTATCTGTCTTTGTTCTACTATTATCGAAAATAATGGGAGCTAAGCGATCTGTTTTGGATATTTCTCTAGTGAGTCCTTATCGGAAGATGGTTAACTGAAGATTCTATTAAGACAGTACAATGCGAATATCACGATGAGAGGCCATATAACAAGAATACTGAATGGCATTCGTACTATTTGTATAATAGGTAAGATGAATAGAAAGAAGATAGGAATGATAAAAATAGCCACGCATATCAAGCTTGGTTGAAGAATATCTCGATCAATCTCAATTACAGTCTTGTCAGAATTCAAGAAAACACAACACCCTCACTATACATTTGTGCACTCTTGTGATAGATATTTTGGTCCAATAGAAGAGATGTTAACAGATATCTGGTGTTGGTTGCTTTGGCATTCAGTATCTTCTTCTAGACAAAATAAGGGCAAGTGCTACAACTGCAAGAGTACCTCCGAGTGCAATAGCCATGGATATGTACAGGGTACCTTCATCCTGCCCATTCGTTGTAGTATCATTGCTAGGAGTACCGTAGACTAGAATAGCCGATGACTCGATATTTCCAGCCTTGTCACGTACAAAGACTCGATACGAAACAGTTGTGTTTTCACTCTGAGGTGGAATTGTTGTTGACCATACTGGTCCATTTTGAACCATCGTGATATTGGTCCAAGTGAGATTCCCATCTATCGAATATGAAAGTATAACCTCATCAACACCATCAACATCAATCACTCCTGCTTTAACAAGGACTGATTCGTTCTTTATTGGTTCTGAGGGGGTGAGCCTGAAGCCTATCCAGAGACCAGACTCACTGACTGATTCTGCTCTTGCAGGGTATCTGTCTACGCTTAGGGCATCGCCAGGAATGTGATAATCTCCTATTCCTCCATAATCATCCCAAAAGTTTCCTAGACTCACGCCATCATCCCAAACGTTGTTTTGGCCATCTTCCCATGCGTTGCCATCTGAGATTGTGGATCCATCCCCATTGGAACAAATCACATTGTAGTAGAAAGAGTTGCTAAGACTATACGTAGGAGGTACAAAGATGCCTATTCCTTTGTTCTCATAGACTATATTTCCAGCAACAATAGTATTGTTAGACTCAACAATGTCAATTCCCCAATGTTTGTTGTCATGGAAGTCGTTCAGAATGACCGAACAATGGTCAGACCAACACAAAGTAGCTCCAAAGCCAGAGGAATAGACTGTACAGTTTTCTATTACACAGTTTCTGCAGGAATAGAACGACACACTCTCTGCAGTATTATGAATGGTTCCATCCCGAACTGTCACATTGTAGCAATCAATCAGAAAGACCTGACCATAGTCGCTTGGACAGATGATAGAATCTGTGAGGTTAGTGAAGTATCCAATAGGTTTGTCATTGACTGTGTTATTGTAAAGCTGAATACTAGGTCTATGCAAGTAATTGAATTCGAGTCCACTGTCTATCATAGTGTTGTTGGATACAAGAGTATCAATTGCATCAAAGAAACTTAGATAATAATACCAATCACCGGTCTGACTCCCTTCGATTATGTTGTTACTCACTGTACATTCAACAGTATCTTGAAGATGAATATCTCCCAGAATGTCGTTGCTATCAACCAAGCAATGACGAACGTAGGTCAGCATAACTCCCACATGATTGTCAAAGAGCGTGTTATTGAATACCGAGCAGTTTTCCGGGTATTCTTTGTCATAGAGTCCACGTATTTCTACACCATGACAATTATCATATATTTGACTCTCTATCACTGAACAATTTGATGAAGATACAATGGTAATTGCAATCCATTTTTTTGAAACCACCAAGTTCTCAATCATTCCATGAGTGACATTTCCAAAAGTGACTCCCCGATTATACAGTTTATCCCAATGACTCACAGAAGAAATCAAGCAGTCTTTAATGACAAAGAACACATCCGTGTTTGAGATGTTTATGCACTCTGTCCCGTCAGTGACTATGCTTAATCCCTCGATTAGGTATGGGTTGCTCTCGGAACCATTTCCCGGCCATCCCTGAGTTTCAAAATCTAAATTCGAGTTGATTATGATCGGGGAGTGTGGTTCATACGATATGACTTTCTGATTTTGATACGAAATTGCATTGATTGTATCTGGAGTTGATAAATCATTACTCTTAGCTGTGGGTACTATAACTAATGCAAGTACCAAGATGACTAAGACCAACTGCCATCTCTTGAGCATAGCACGAAACCCCTCTATTGGACACGTGCTGATGTTTCATCTCACTTGTCCAGTTTGTTATGGACTCAAATGCTCATAATAATTCTGATTTACGAACTAGAGAAAAAGTGGTAGCAGATGGTGTTCTTCAGTGATGCTGCTGCCAGAAAAAGAAGAGGACCCACTGGTCTTAGCGTTTCACCGCCAATGGTCCCAATGGGTCATTGAATGCAAGCTCGAAGTCCTCTGCTCATTAAAGGGAGGTTGGGTTCCTTATTTAGCCCCTCTCCTGCGTAGAAGAGCTACTATGATCACAATAGCGATAGCTACGCCTAATCCACCAACGATGAGTAACATTGTTTCTAGAGGCATCTCTACTCCACCAGTTGGAGTTGTAGTAGGAGTCGTTGGTGTCGTCGTGGTGGGCACGACTTCGTTCACAGTCACTATCACGGTGTCTGTCACACTGTTTTCACCATGGTCAACAACCACAATTGTGTAGTTGTAGACGCCTGGTGAAAGACCATCAACGTCAATCGTGATTGCTGAACCATCCCAAGTTCCACTATCTTCTATAACACCATTCTTGTAGATTGTGAAGTTCTTCGGGTGTGAATCATTAGGAGTCCAGATAATCGCATTTCCAGTTTCACCTTCGTTATAATCAAAGTCAGCTGGATGGTCAATGGTTGGTGCAGTGCCATCCTGAACATATACCCACACCTGATCTATCGCTGAGTGACCTGTAGTGTCTGTGACGACAATAGTGTAGTTGTATGTACCAAAGGCCAGTCCATCAACGGACACTATGATTGATTCAGCACTCGAGTTCCATGCACCAGATCTGAGAACACTTCCTTCCATGTAGATGATATAGGAGCTTGGAAGTGGGTCACTAGGCAACCATGTGATAGAGTAGCCTACGTCACCTTCGTCATAATAGATGTCTGCAGGAGTATTGATTGTAGGTGACGTTGTGTCTTGGACATAGACCCAAACGACATCACGGGACCATTCTCCGTTGCTGTCCCACAGCTGTAGGGTATAGTTATGAGCGCCCAGAGAGAGTCCATCCAAGTCTACAACATAAGGCACGCCAATATACCAGTCACCTGAATCTATCGAAACCTCATCTTCGTACAATGTATAGCCATTTGGATTGTTCCCTGAAACATACCACGTTAGGTTGTTGTCCGTCGTTCCATATTCAATATAGATATCAGCTGGACTAGATATGAGTGGGGGTCTGTCAATTGGTGGGAACATGTTTGTGATAGCTGCTCCTTGCAAAATCCCTCCTTGGTCGATATAAACAAACAGGCCATTACATTGAAGAACAGTGACAGTCATGTTCATCATTCCAAGATCGATGGTCAGGTTGTAGGTAGCATATCCGTATAACTCACCAGTACTAGTCACATGCAAAATCTGATTCCATTCTATTAGACATGCAGGATCACCAATGTTTGCTGCAGGGAACGAGTTCTCATCTATAGATGTTGAATAAGGTAGAATCTCTGGAGCAGAAATACCAGAAACAAGCAGCAGATGCTTGTACAACCAGGTCTGCTCCACAGGATAACCCGGCCAGCCACCGGAGATATATCCGTTCAAAACATTGACTCTGAGCCAAGTAGCAATGTATGAGCTTGGCATCCCTAACTGTGTCTGGTTCAGGATCATTGAACAATTGATCTCTAATGGTGAGAGCCAGTTCAAGAAAGTGAAGTTGAATTTCATCTGTATATTATAGCCGGGATCGTGAAGGTCAATGAAGAAATAATCACCATAAGTTGGTCTAATCCGTGGAACGACGAGATAGGACTCGATTGTGACTGATTCATTCACTTGAACACCGTTGTACCAAGTACCCATCAATGTTATCGTATTGGTGCCGTTCTGAAACACTGGTACGAATATTGTAAGCTCTGGATAAGAATTGACTCCAATGACATGTGTAATCCATGCATCATTCACAAATACTGTGATGTTTTCTAGGTTCACAACATCTGATGCGGAATAGTTTACAAAGACAAGACCACCGCGGATTTGTTGATCAGTTGTTGGTGTGTATATTGTAATTCTATAGACAACAAGGATTTTCTCCTCTCTGTTGTTATAGATTAAAGACTCTCCACTAACAGGAGCGACATAGGATGTCAGATTCATTGTGCCAGATGTCGGCACTAGGATCTGCGAATGTATGAAAGCTGATTCACCAGGATCTAGGGAAACCACAAAGAGTGAGTCCTCCAGAGCACCATCAACCCAGAGCTCAAGAGTGAACCCACTCTCCGTCGATGAGCCTTGGTTGGTCACATAGGTATATACATCAACTAACGAACCCCCACCAGCTCCAGCAGGCGAATCGATAGATGAGCTAAGATCATGGAGTGGTAAGGTCAGCCAGTAATCAATGATGTTCTCAAACATGAGATGGTTATCTGTTCTATACAGATCCCATGTAAGAGCGGAAGCCACACAGAGGACCTTTGACTCTCCTATCTCTCTTGCTGCACCTATGATGTTCTGGTCATCTGAAGTACGAATAAGTTCTCGGAATGGATAGCTCAGAACAAAGGTATGGCTTTGTTCAAAATGCTGGAGTTGTGTCACACCAGTCATCAGGGGATGACCGGATTCAAAATTGGTGGTATTATCTGCTGGCGAGTCTATGTTTAAGGCAAAGGATATTCCAAGGTTTGCCATGAAGGCATGCAAGCCTTCGGGAAAACCCCAAGAAAAGGAAACAACCAGTTTACCGCCACCATTGACGAAATCTTCGAGAGCTGTGATTTCAGGCGCGGGCCAAGAGTCCCCACCATCACCAATGAAGATGACATCATATAGCGTCAGATTATCAATAGTGAGTGAGTCAGTTATTAGCCCAGTCAAGTATCCACGACTGGAATAAAGATCTCTAATGTCCCACATGGGATTCTCATAATGAGTTGTGATAAAGCCTGCTGCAGGAACAGTCCTGTCATAATAGAAAGTCACGGTATCAGAGCCTGAATGGCCCAATGGATCATATGCAACGACTGTGACATTGTACCATATCTGATTCTCAAGAACCAAGTAGATGTAATTATAGAAGTCAACCCGTTCATAGAATGAGTTGTTGATATAGACTTCGAAGTATTCAACCCAGCTTGTGAGGTCGCTATAGGTCCAGTTCACCTTGCCATCATTCAATGTGCCCAAATCTGAAGGATAGGCAATCGTGACAGTTGGGTCGTCGATATCAACGAGAACCTGAGTTCCAGTCGTGTAATTCATACCACCGGTTTCCATATAGACTTCAATCCAATTGCCTCCAGTGGGTAATCCTGTCATGAACATGAAGTCTAGGGGTGTGGTGGCATACCATACAAAGTTCAGGAACACATGATAGGCGACTATGGTTTCATTCGAGTGTCCTTCCCAAGTCAGATTGTAGTCTGTCGATGCAGACTGATCTTCTGAAGTAATGAAGAGCCACTTCTTTGGAGGGTCGAAACGAAGTGTGAGATCGTCTATCGGGAAAGGACTGACTGAAGGTTGTTCATAGTTACTCCAAATCGCTCCATGGTTGAGACCGATTGAGTATGGGAAACTGTAGGTGTTCTGAACCCAGTCATAATTGAAATCGATAGAGCCATTATCATAGAATATGACCTGAAACGTACCGATTAATTCGTAAGGGTAATACATACTATGCACATTATTGTACTCAATAACATAGCGACTGGGAGAAGTCATGGTCAGATTATATACACCAGGATTTCCAGATTGCCAGTCAAGTGGAGTCGCAAAGGGAGCCACTGCATACCAAGAGCTTTCGTCAGTTGAGCCAATCCCTACCCAAGGAGCACTAGGATAGGTGTTGTAGAACGACATCCACCCATGTCTTGACACATAGATCTTAGTGAAATTCTCGCCATAGAATGGAAACACAAAGGGGAGCGTAAGCATGACAGTTTCGCTCACGCTGAGGTCGTTCCATGTCCCGCCGGTGGCATCCTCCCAATTGTAGGGAAGTGTCATTGTGCTATAATCAAAATCGCCCGCTGTAGGGTCAGTGGCACTAGGAAAGAATTGGCTGTTTATATCTACAGGTTCTTTGGACTGTAGTTTACCAATGTTGTCATCTTCGACTTGCTGTCTGAAATCAATTGATTCTGGAGAATCAAGGTTCTCTGTTGCAAAGTCAGAAGGATTGCTTGTGCTTCTCGGAATAGCTGGAAGGCTACTCGCGAAGTTGCCCAATATGAATATGAATGCAAAGACTGACAATAACAAATAGAGCTTCTTCTTCATGAAGATCTCTCCCCTTAAAGCTAAATGTTGGAGGAACCCCGCGATTCTCCTCCAACAATAGTATAATCATACTTTGCTCTATTCGACTATAAATCTATTCAATAGATAGAAAGTTAGTATGATAATTTAGGAATCTAAATGCAGCATGGGTGATTGTTCGTTCATTTTGGAAAGACTACTTGGAACGACAATGTGTGCAAGAAGAAGTAGCAGCAACGAGCAATGTTACTGTGATGGTAAGATTAAACTCAGATGTCAGTGTTCATCATCAATTGATGTTTGATTCATCTTTGGTTGTTGCGTCAATTTGCGCGGGAGCAATAATAAGCTCACTCATTGTCGGTGTGTGTCTTAGATTCATATATGAAAACATAAAGTCACGCGTTGTTGCTAATGCAATCCTAATCATTCTAGGAGCGTTTGGAGTCTTCTTTACTATCTTTGGTTGGTCGTGGATGTTCTTTCAAGTTCCAAATCGAGAACAGTTTTTGCCCATATTTGGATTCTCGGTTCTTTATTCACTTGTTTTTGGGCTAGTTTTGACATCAGGACTGAATAAGACTGAATCGAAGAAGAGAAAATGGTAGCGGGTAGCTTTGCTGTAATGGGAAGATAAAACTCGGACCACAGCATGTGTCATATTCAGAAATGCAATTCTTTGATACAACCATTCCAATCATAGCAATACTCCTTGGATCTGTTATGTCAAGCTTGCTCCTTGCATTGCCATTATATCGCTATAAAGGTAAGATTTCGGAGTCATCATTCCTACTAAGATTAGCATTGTTGATTCTATTGGCCTTTGGAGTAGGAACTACTGTGTTTGTTTCTTTTGTATTCCCAGTCTATCTCATTTTTGCATTCATTTTTGTCCTACCATTCGCTGTTTGTTTTATACTTAGGAGTAGATAAGAAGAAGAATGGTAGCGGGTAATTTGGAAACTAATCTAGAAGTAGGTCAGTACAAAGAGTCGTAGCACACTTGTTCCCGGCATATGCAAATCTATTATTTGCAATTATGGACTCTGCGATTATGAGAAAAGGACTATTAGCTCCCTAAAATATATTCTAAAGATTAAAAGTGTCCACAATCCTATCGCTTTGGTTTTGGTCCAGTTTTTTGAACATATAGATGATATCATCAGGTTTTCATGATTCAACAAAGAATTTTGATTCAAACTTACCTTCTATAATCATAGTATAAAGAAGGTAAGATTATGTTCAAGTCATGTGTAGGTGGAAACCATGTGGGAGCCTTAGAGGGGAAGTTCTGTTCGAGTGATGTAGAACGGGTACCATTTGCTGAGCAGCTCTTACTCCATGCGGCAGGAATGTTGCAAGGACCTAAGGAAACTGTTGTGCTCGCTGACATTCTCGTAGCGATTCGAGGTGTTGATGTGTAGGAGGGCTCATGGTGGAGGGCGTGTCTGGTGAGGGAGTCAGACGGCGACGGAGAGAGTATAGTGAGGATGTTGAGGAAACCCGTGTTGAGGAAATGAGTGCTACTGAGGTGGCTCAGGAGAAGATCAAGACTCCTGAGGTGCAGGAAAAGGGTTCTGAGGTTGATGAAGCTGGTGAAGTTACAGCCATAGAGATAGTGAGGGATGCAATCGAGAAACTGAGGGAGCAAGAGGAGAAGGAGGGAGAGATATCCAGTAAGCTGGAGGAAGCTATTGAGGATCTAGAGAGGATAGAGAAGACCAACGAGTCCACCGAGAAGAGGCTCAGGGAGGCTTTGGATAGTATTGACGATAGTGAGGAGATGATAGATGAAAAGCTTGAATCAAGGTTCACTTCGATGGAAGAGATTGAGAAGGCTTACCAGCAACATGGGCATCTTGGTAAAGAGATGAATCTAGAAACCTGTGAGAAGTGTGAACAATATATCAGGGTTGTGAATGAAGACTCTCAGATTTCAGACGGTAAGATTGCTGACAGAGAAGGTCTTGGAGAACAGATAATCAAAAAATGGAGAGAAGGGGAAACATTTGGTCCGACCTCGTATCTTCGCGAGATGGAAAACTCACGTCTGGAGCATGAAACCAATGTGACTGATGAGGCTCTTGAGCATCGGATAGACCCAAAAGATGTACAAGAAATCACCGCAAAGGTCCTAGAACAGGAGGATAGGTCTGTCAAAGAACTGACCGATGTTGTTGAGCAGTTGCATAAAGGAATTGGCAGTCCAGAGTTGAATAGTGTGCACTATGCTGAGCTTTATGAAACTGATAAACCTCTTGTGGATGACAGACTCCGGGACTTGGCAAGGGAGATATGTGCCAATCGCGAGGATATCGAAAGTGACCTGAACAAGCGTCTGGGACTAGTGAAAGTGGAATATCAAGAACTGAGGGTTGCAGTCACGGACAATCGGTTGTACTACTGGCATGTTGACACCAGTCCAGATAAGTGGTTGAATGTGCTAGCCGACCAGAAGTTCTACATGTCGAAAGAGGATAAGCTACGAGTGATCGATGAAACCGTCAGACATCTCCATGTGAGAGGTGGTGGACAGACCTCTGAATATTATCTCAATGATTTGTTAGGTCAGTTGACCAGACTTGAAAATCCTGCTGCTAACAGAATTTGTAGGTATTGGGAAAGACACTATTTTGACGGGGAAACATTGCATTTTGTAGCCGATGTTCGTCAAAAACCTGATGAATTCAAACATGTTACCAAACACATGGGCATTAGCCATAGGGGTCGTGTAGAGAATCTCAAATGGCCTGAAATTCGTGAATTTAGAATGAAGACTTGTGCGATTATCGATAGCGACGGAACATTATCTCCTAAAGGGCAGTTAAGATACTTTGAAAAAAATGATGCTCGAAGACACCTTGCAGTTAAGGTATTCCAAGAATTTGGTGATTTTAAGGTCAAAGAATATCGAGGGGCAAGAGGGGAGAATAAGACAGTTAGAGTTGAACTCCCAATGGTGTTTGGTACAATGATGAAATTTTGGGGAATTCCAGAAGGAGATAAGGCAATCCACAACAAGGGATTGCATGAGTCCGTAATTAATGAAACACTCCATATCAAAATACATTATCCAAGAGAAATGGTTCCGGAAGATGGAAGTATTAGTGGTAACAGAGTAAGTGTAACTCGTCACAATGTACTTCATGCAGGAAAAAAAGAGGAGGTATATAGGAATAAATTCGGCATTGAACCCTTGGTGAATCAAGCCCACATAGATTTTGTAAGAGAACATGGGGACCCTCAAAGAGCACAGTTACGCTATAACGAGGGAGAAATTATTCGCTTATATCGTTCAAAAATGGTTGAAATAGCCAAAAAAGGAGATGAGGGGATTTCATATATTGCAAAAGACTTCATGCGAATAATTAGCGAGAACGAGAACAAGCTACTCAACGATGAAGTGAAACATATATTGGAACCACTTGGTATTGAGATACGACATGGAGCATATTATGTACAGTATTATTCACAATCACAAAGACTCGCTTTATCATCAACAGCTGAAACAAAAACAAAAGATGCTGCAATTCGTTGGGTACTTATTGCTCCACCAAATCATCCTAGTAAGATGAATATCGCTATTGAACTCATTAAAAGTGATAAAATCCGTAGTAAAAGAATATCAAAACAAATCGAATTAGATGGATTAGCTGTACATCCAATTTGGGAGGAATACTTAGAGTGAATGCCAGAATTGATGAAATAAAATGGAGTATTCTTAGACTTCTAGAAGAAGATAAAACCAAGGGATTTCCTAGAAGAGTAATTGAGCAAAAGCTTATCCCCAAATATGAACTCAAAGATGTGAAGAAAGCTATCTTCATGCTTCTTGATGAGTTCGTCATTGATCTTGTTGTCGATTATCCATCCGACGACTCGGAGCTGGATTTCGGACATCCAATATGGTTTGTGAAAATTTTAACAGAAGAAGAGAGGCAGGACCTTCGTGAGCTCTCTCATCTTGACCTGCGACTTCTGCAAATTCTGCGTGAAACAGACGATGATGTTTTTCCAGGAGAGGTTGCTGCTGATAAAGTAAAAGCCATACTTTTGGCTGAAGGGTTCAACGAGGATGATATTGAGTGGGCGGGAATTAAGAATAAGGTCACAAAATTATGGTCGACAATGGACGGAAAACAAACACTATGTTTCATACTAATTCCCGAATACGAGAAGACTGAGGAATACAAAAGAGAACGGGAAAAGGCTGCTAATCATGCTACCGAGAAAGAGATTCGCGATATGGAACTAGATGGTCTGTGATTAACTGTTTCATATCCAATGATTCAGATTGGAGAGATTATAATTCATGAAGAAAGACACCGATTATGCAGATGAGGAGAAGGATTCTCAAATTAAACAGCATAGAAGGGAAAGAGCTCGCGAATATCTCATAGAAGTTGCAGATCTAAATTCATTGATTGTAAAGGAATTAAGAGCGAATCCTAATGGTCTTTCTATAGATGAGATTGTAAAACGAATCCCAAACTACTCATCCGAACATTACAAGGACGCTATTAATAGTGCGATAGAAGATGAGTATATTGAACTAGTGACTCGTGACGATGGTTTGGAATGGTATCGTGCTATTCTTTTGGAGTATAAGGAGAATTAACTGTGTTTAAGTGGTAGCGGGTGGATGATTTGAACATCCGATCTCAGGGTTATGAGCCCTGCGGGATAGGCCTTTGAAGCCTGCTGGACTGACTCCATACAGGCGGCTTCCCCAACCCGCTTTTACTTAAACATCTATTTGAACAAACACAGTGGGCAATTCTCAGCCCAAAACTGCGATGTCTACAAGGAAGGCGGTGAAGCTGCTCACGAAGTTTCGTCGATTATGCGATGACTACAAGGCCGAGTTTGCCATAGAGGGAGTTGTTGAGAGTTTTGACACTATATATCCCGTTCCTCCAGAACGACTAAATCGAGGGATGATTATCGATTCTGAATCGGGCAAAAAATATGTAGATTTTTGGTTTCACAAGCAATCGCCAGTTGAGGTTGGACAGAGAGTCATAGTTGTGGGAAAGCCACTTGTCTTGAGGACAAACGCAGATGTTTCGTTTATTGGAAGAAACTATCCATCAAAGATAGACTGTGTTGCGCCAATCGCAGTTCTCAGTCCTGAACGACGATGGATTCAGTCATCGAGAGAGAAATGGCCAAGATCTCCAAGGCTGTTTATGAGTGTCTATGCGGGATTTATGGTCATTCTATACGTGTTGATTGCTATTCCCTTGACCAATTTAGTATTCATCATGATGAATCCCCTGTTGTCGTTTCTCCTACTGGTGCTCTATATTTTTGCTATGTGTGGACCTTTTCCTTTGATGAATTACCTTCATAGATTTCGTCTATACAACACTGATGAGATGACATGGACCCTGTTAATGGAGGAGATTGCAACTAGATTTGGTGTCAAAATAAGCGAATTAGTCAAGAAGACCAATTTCGAGAGTATACCTTGATTAAGACTTGACTACCCCACCTTCTTCGCGGACTATTTTCCGAATTTAAAGACGTGAGCGAGTCATTCGTAGAACCTGTTCAAGAGTTCATTCCTCATCAGCCAACGCACTCTTCTTTCGCTCTTCCTCCCACCCATCACGTTCCTTGAACCATCGTGTCCAGACCTCATCATCACGAGGTTGAACCACGCTAAGGCAACCAAAACAACATGATCCAATGAGGGCAGAAATCACGAAAAGAATTAGAAACATAATCAGAATCATATGGATTGGATAAGTTGTATACATCAAATAGTACATGACGATATACGTAAACGAGAAGATTGTAATTCCTGTAGCCAAAGCTAGAACTGACAGGAGCAAGGTCTTGGATCTAAGAGATAAATCACTCCAATTTCTGGGATAGTAACGCATCAGGAGAGCTAGCAGAATACTCACAAGCATTACAGCTGATGTCATAGCTCCCATTGGATCAATGGTGGAGATCATAGATACTAGTCCCACCAGCAGAGGTATCTGTTTACTTGTGTTGAGGGAGGAACAATTGCTTCAATGTTTCTCCAATAGAATATGCCTACTTCACCTTTCTGGCGAACTCAGCTCCGAACTTGAGTGCCTGTTCGAGTTCATTAGAATCTGGGACCCATTTCGCTGTGAAAGGCTCCATGATTATATCCATCTTACCTTTCTCCATGGACTCCTGAATCTTCTTTACAGCTCCACCGCCCCATCCATAGGACCCAAAAGCTGCGCACTTCTTTCCAGCTGGTTTCAGCACTTCAAGGTCAGAGAGAACGGGAGCAACAGTGGGAAGAATGTCATTATGTAGAGTAGCACTTCCCACGAGAATTCCTCTGGCCTCCAACAGGTCAGCCATAATGTCGCTGCGGTCACTATGAGGAATGAGTTTCAATATAGGTTCCAAGCCCTCGCTATGTACTCCTTCTGCAATGGCACGCGCTATCTTTGTTGTACTGTCCCACATGGTGTCCCAAGTGATAATCACTTTATCTTGTAATCTCTCTCCCTTCGCCCACTCAAGGTATCTTGTGACAATTTGAAGTGGATTTTTGCGCCAAATTAGACCGTGTGAAGGAGCTATCATCTTGATTGGCAAGCCCAAAGCAACGACCTCCTCGATCTTTCTTTGGACCATCCTGCTTAATGGCCAGAGGATGTTGGCATAGTATTTCTCAGCCTCCCGCCAGAGGACATTTTGGTCAACCTGATCAGCAAAACGTTGTTCTGTAGCGTAATGTTGACCAAATGCATCATTTGGTAGTAAGAGCTGTTTTTCTACATAATATGTGAACATGGATTCAGGCCAGTGAAGCATTGGCGCCTCATAGAACCGGAGAGTCTTTCCCCCCAAATCCAACTCATCTCCGGTTTTGACAGTATGAATGTCCCAGCCATCATTGTAGTGCTTCTTGAGTTGGTCAACAGCTTTTGTTGTACAGATTAATTGTGCATTTGGGGCTATCTTGAGAACTTCAGGGGTTGTACCTGAATGATCCATCTCTGTGTGGTTCGATATCATGAAATCGATTTTTGATGGGTCTACAACTTTTGATATTCTGGTTAGCATTTCATCTCTAAAAGGACTCATCACGGTATCGACAAGAGCCACTTTTTTTCCGACTATCAAATATGCATTGTATGTGGTGCCATGGTGTGTTGTGTAGCTGTAGCCATGAAAGTGACGAATACTAAAGTCCAGAGCGCCAACCCAGTAAACATCTTTTGTAATTTCAAGTGGTTTCATCAAATCTTCCTCAAGCTGGAAGATGTATTCTTAGTATAAAAGAAAGAAGGACCTTGCAAAACCACATCTTGATACGGTCTGTCTGAGTGTATCAGGAATATCTATAATCATCAGACTCTATTTTGGTATCAACACGATAGTTCCAATCTGGGGACTCAGTATTGAAGCTCTGAAGACCCTGACTTCGATTCACCCATCGCCAGCAAGCCACTGTACCGACCATCTCGAGCTGGTACAGGTTAGCCTTAGTGGCACTGTATCGAACCTCAAGAAGTGTGCCTTCAGGAAGGCTATCAATGTCACCCACATCGAGTGATATCCGCCCATTACGATCTTTCTCACCGCACTGGGATAGGAAATACCGAATCTCTCCACCATTCACAGGGTTCTTCAAAATCACAGCAACATGTGGTCGAGACACAGGGTCCCACCATCTGGGGATACCCGGGCGTCTGATCACATAATTAGCAACTGGTTCAATCCGGTTGTGCAGTTCCATCTGAATAGCCATCCTCTCCTCGTGTATAATTCCATATTCTCTATATAAGGTGGCATTGCGTATCACACCACCTCTAGCGTCTCATTCTGATGCATTCTAAGGTCACTCTAAACTGTTAGTAATACCTAGAACTGGAAAACGTTGCAGTGGAAGGAAAGGGAAGTAATTGCAAGAAATTGACTACTTAACAAATGGCCAGAACTGAAACATTGGCCGAGTGTAAATTCAACGACTAACCGTTTGTCATGTGTCCTCTTCTAGTTGAAGGCCAATCACTAGAGGTCGCCCCTCGTAGATTGATCTTGTCACCTTTTCTCTCGCACTCGCTAGCAGCCTCCAAATTGTTCCTCGTGAACATCCCATTTCGCGACCAGCCTGTTCTTGATACAAACCTTCCAGATCTACGAGGCGAAGCACCTCTGCTTCTGCTAAATCAATATGAATTGGATCCATTGCACCCGAAGGCTCAGGAGTCATCTTCTCTGCTCTTGGTCTTCGACCTATTTTTGGTTGAATCGGGAACCTACCACGGCCACCTTTTCTTTTCCTATGCATTTCAATCCCCATATAGAATAGGGAGGAGGTTTCTTATTACCGTTTGTAGGCATTGAAATAAGCGTGTTTTAATTGTTCAAATGCGCATTTCAGTGACTATTCAGTCTGAAACAGTGTCGTAGAGTGAAGCGTTTATCTCTTAGTAGTGATATAGGATGACTATCAGAGGAGAGCTTTGTCATGGGATTTAGTGTCGGGATTGTGGGGAAACCCTCATGTGGTAAAACATCATTCACAAATGCAGCCTGCATGACTGATTTCAAAGTGGGAAGCTATCCTTTCACAACAATTGAGGCAAATGTTGGGGTCACTCATGTTCGCACTAAGTGTGCATGTGCTGATTTTGAGGTGGAGGACAATCCTCAGAATTCAATATGCATAGATAGGGTGAGACTAGTTCCAATCAAGCTGATTGATGTTGCAGGACTTGTACCTGGGGCCCATGAAGGTCGTGGAATGGGAAATCAGTTTCTTGATGACCTCAGGCAGGCAGACGTCCTCATTCACATTGTTGATGCAAGCGGAGGACTAGATACAGAGGGACAAGAGGTCGCTGCAGGAAGTCATGACCCAATAGATGACGTGAAATTTCTTGAGGAGGAGTTAACCGAGTGGATGCTTGGTATCATTCAGAAAGATTGGCGACGGATCACTGGTCGTGTCAGGTCTGAGGGCGCAAAGCTTGAAGATTTGTTGCTTGAAAAACTATCAGGTCTGAAGATAACAAGAGGACAGATTTTGAGAGCAATAAGAGACTCAAACCTCAAGGCTGAAACTGTTGACAAATGGACTGAGGAAGAAACAAGAGAATTTGTGGGTACACTACGAAAAAATGCAAAACCCATAATCATTGCAGCCAACAAGATTGACAGACCAAATGCTGACATTAATCTCAAACGCTTACAAGACGAGTTTCCAGACTATCTTGTGGTCCCTGTAAGCGCTCTTACAGAGAAGGTACTGAAAGACCTCGACAAGAAGGGTGTGATTAAGTACATACCTGGTGATAATGACTTTGAGATTCTTAGCCCCGGGAGCTTGAAGGAGTCTGAGCTTGAGCAACTAGAGAAAATTAGGGAGCATATACTGAGAAAGTATGGAGGATCAGGAGTACAAAACCTGCTAAATCGAGCTGTGTTTGATTACCTGAATATGATTACTGTTTATCCAGTTCATGATGCAAATTCACTTACCGATAGCGATGGTAATGTGCTTCCTGATGTGTATCTTGTTCCAAAAGGCACAACAGCAAAGGAGTTTGCAGGACATATTCACACAGATCTGATGAAGTCTTTCATTCACGGAATAGATGCTCGAACAAAGATGAGAATAAGCGACAAGCATGAGCTTAAGGACAGAGATGTCATTAAGATTGTGAGTGCTAAGGGCTCTAAATGACTTTTCAATAGAAGTTCAGACTGAAGAATATCTGTACTTCTCGAACCAATATATACTCGCCAAAACACTGTGGTTCAAAACAGATGTATTGATTTTTAATTGTCATGCGATTGGTTCTATCCAAGCTATGCAGACTCAGTGTGCACTCTCAGGTGTCAGCTGGATTATATTTTAGAAGGTAATGATATAATGGGTGACAAGCTGTGGAGATCTTCACAACTCTTGATGATGCAAAAGATGCTGGCAGTTTCCTAGCCAAGTGTGGCCACTTCCCCACTATTTACAAACGCCGTTATCATGAATATATTCTCGTTAGCGAGGGAGAGTGGCCTCCGAAAAAGTCATGGCCATTTCTGAAGTGGGATGGAGAAGATTGGGTTCCAGTACTTGCACGGTTGGTAACATTAGAAATGGCTTGGGAAGCTACTGGATTATTCGTTTTGTTAGGACACGACCCAATAGTTGTAGAATTTCCAGGAATTACTTTTGACATCTTCTTGAGGGAGTCGCACGTACCTACAGGTGCTTGGATTGTCAGAGAGTCTGACCCTTGCTATTCAGTGAAGTGCACCAAAGCTCCAAGAAAAACTGATGATAAAGAAACTTTCGAGATTCCACCTCAACAATAGGTCATATGGATAGGCTAAGAGATTCGTTTTCCAAGAGCCCAGTATTGTCCATTCAATGGTAGATATGTAAACAGAGTGGTCTTTGATGGATCAAAGCGGCCTTTCTCATCAAGCTTTGATTCGTCAATATGCACTGCGACTACTTCTGCTATAAAGAGGTCATGGGCACCCAACGGAATGATCTGTGTGGTCTTACACTCGATGTTTATTGGACACTCCTTGATCATTGGTGCATTGACTTTAGTAGCGGGTTCAGGGGTGAACTCGCCCTCTGAAAACTTGTCATAGTCACGACCAGATTTAGTCCCAGCAAATTCAGTACCCTTAATCTGCTCAGAGGAGGGAATATTCAGCACAAACTCCCCTGCTTCCTTGACAAGATTATAGCTGTAACGCTCGGGTCTAATTCCAGCAACTATTGTAGGGGGTTTGCTGCAAACATTTGCAACCCAAGAGAGAGTGATGATGTTAGGTCTATCTTTTCCAGCCACAGTCAGGAGTACCACAGGACAGGGAACCAGTGCAGTTCCGGGATTCATTTGTCGTTTCATACGAGGACAATGCATCAACAGGGTTAAGAAAATGTCGGAGCCGTTTGATTTAAGTCCAAGTTAGAAATTGCAGAGCTCAGAACATCTAGAGGGACGTTTTCATGGGACGTGTACTTGTAGCAGATCCGATTGAAGAGTCAGCAATGGCTAGAATAAAGGCGGCTGGACTCGAAGTAGTAGTGCGGGATAAGGACGCTGATGGACCAATTAAAGACCAGATTAAAGGCTTTGATTGTGTTGTTGTTAGGAGTGCCACAAAAATTACTAGAGAAGTCATTGAGGCTGCAGACAGTCTAAAGCTAATTGTCAGGGCTGGTGTTGGGCTTGATAATGTTGACAGAGAGGCAGCTGAAGCGCGTGGAATTGAAGTGCAGAATACTCCTGAAGCTCCAACTGTTTCTGTGGCAGAAATGGTTTTTGCTATGATGTTTACAATGGCTCGAAATATCTCTCAAGCGGATAGCTCTATGAAAGGAGAACGTTGGGAAAAGAAGAAGCTTGAAGGTACTGAGCTTTGGAAGAAGACTCTGGGAGTAGTTGGCTTAGGCAGGATTGGATATGAAGTTGCAAAGAGAGCTAAGGCACTTGAAATGGAAGTCTTGGCTTATGATGTGATAGATATTGATAAGCCATGCAAGAAGATTGGTGCGAGGAAAACCAATCTTAATGATCTACTCAAAAACTCGGACTATATCTCTCTTCATGTACCACTTCTTCCCCAGACAAGGGGGATGATTAGTACTAACGAGTTCGCCATTATGAAGAAAACAGCTTTCCTTGTCAATACAGCGCGAGGTGGTGTGGTGGATGAAAAAGCCCTCCTCAAAGCCCTCGAAGAGGAACAGATTGCTGGTGCAGCCTTGGACGTCTTTGAGAATGAACCACCTCTTGAATGGGAACTTGTTAGGCATCCACGTCTCGTCGCAACTCCACATCTGGCATCTTCAACAAAAGAGGCTCAAGAACGGGTTGGAGAATTGACAGCAGACAAGGTCATAGAGGGATTGAAATAGTCAAATAGAGCCAGAGCGTTACACCTTTAAGCAAATAGCTTAGGTGACCTCTAGGCTCAGATCTATATTCTAGAGTCCTACCATTTCCTTTGTGTTGGCGGATACGTCCGCACGGGATGTGGCCCATAGAGGCTGAACCACAAACAAAGTGAATATAGTTACAGCAAAGGATGGGAAAACACAATGCCAACGGCATATCAACATATGAATGAAACTTGGTTAAAGGAACAGAAAGAGCGTTCTGACCTGATAAAAGGCAGGCTTATTGTCTGGAGAAAACAGGGCAATATCGTGAAGCTTGAACGTCCTTCTCGTCTAGGGAGAGCACGGTCCCTTGGCTATAAGGCAAAACAGGGATATGTGGTGGTCCGAATAAAAACTGGTCGTGGTCCTCGCGAGAAACCAAGACCTAGAATGGGACGTAAGCCTAGAAGTTTAGGTGTCGTAAAGTATACGCCACAGAAATCACGGCGGTGGATTGCTGAGGAGCGTGCTGGAAGAAAATTCCCCAATCTCAGAGTCTTGAACTCATATTGGGTTGGGTCAGACCACAAGTGGGTCTGGCATGAGGTCATCCTAGTCGATCCGAATCATCCAGTAATCTATAATGATCCAAATATCAACTGGATATGTGACCCTGTACAGAGAGGTAGAGAGAACAGAGGGCTCACATCTGCAGGAAAAAGGAGCAGAGGTCTACGGAAGAAGGGACGAGGTGCTGAGAAGATGAGACCATCTCTTGGTGCCAAAGGCAATCTTGGTAAGTAGACAAAACTCCCTGATTTAGGGGGGTATATCGTGTCGTTCGTGGCGCTTGTCGAAACTCGAGCATACTCCCGAGCAACAGAAGTATCAGACAGAGTTGTTTCAGCGATTTTGAATCTCCATCCTGAGAAGTTTCGTCACCTTGTGGAGCTTGGAAGGACAAAGGCAGAGGGATATTCAGGTAATGAGATTATAATCATAGAGTCTATGCTGAAAGACAAGGCAGGTTGCGAGGCCACTCTAGATTACATCTTTGGAAGGTTGGATGAGAGGGACAGGGAGCGTCTTCTTAACTCGTTATCACGCAGGATTGATGAGCATTGTCTTTTCTTCATTAGGATTGATAAGCAGGCTGCTTTCTTGGATGATATTGTGTTAGCAAAAGGACCTGATGTTATTAGCGTCCAAATACATATCCGACAATATCCGAGATGTAGGCAGGAGAGTGCTATAGCTATGTTAGAAGACCGTCTTCGTGCAACTGGTGGTGACGAATAGTGGTTATTGACATAGGGGTGTATGGTTCAGACCAAAAAAGTCTAGATTCATTCGTTGAGATGGCACGAAAACTGGGTTTCACAGGTTTTGCAACTCACAATGTTGAGGGCGGGCCTGATCAGCAGCTACAAGATGGTTTCTCTATTCTGAAGAGAGTGGATTTCTCCGTAAGAGGCGTGAAAGCGCTAAGAAAACAGGTTGACAGTATTCGAAAACATGTAATGATTGTATCAGTCAAACTTGCATCAGTTGAAACAGCAAACTGGGCAGCTGGGGACCAAAGAGTGGACTTACTCGTGCTTGATCCATCGAAAGAGAAGAAGTTTCGTCAAACAACAGCACGTCTTGCGGCGTCTTCTAATACTGCACTTGAAGTCAAATTTGAGCCATTGCTACACATGGTTGGACTAAATCGTTCAAAAGTAATCAAGAGTTACAGAGAATCAATACGGACTGCAATTGATGCAGGGATGCAGGTCATTCTCTCTAGTGGCGCTAAAAATCCCCTACATATGCGATCACCTATGGCAATGCGATTCATAGGTGAATTGCTTGGTATGGAGGCAAAATATGCGGAGAATGCAATCATGCATAAACCAATAGAAATGATTGAGCGAAATCGCGAGAGATTCGCTTCGAATCATGTAGTGGAAGGACTAAAGATACTCCGAAAGGAGGATGAAAAGTGAAAAAAAATCGTAGGCGATATTTGTCATTTCATCTCCATTCGGATGAGTCTACATTGGACAATAAGCAGATTGGAATGGCCATTTGGCAGAGTTTACTTTCCCTCTACGGTGAAGTGTCGGCGGCTGATTCGAAACTTTATCTTGTTGAATTTGATGAGAGAACAGGAACAGGGATTCTGCAGTGCACGTCTTCATCACTAAGCAAAGTGATTACTGCAGCTGTCTTGATTAGCACTATTGGAAATAACTTGGTTTCATTCGAACCTGAGAAGACCTCTGGCACTATCAGGGGGCTCAAAAAATAGTATTTTATCAGATTAAACACAAGTCTACTTCTTTGATCTGCTGGTCCTCCATCAGATAGGCCTTACTCAACCAGTTTCCAGACTCTTTTGAAGCGATGAGCCAAACAACATCATTGAGTTTCATATTTTGCTCATCCCTGATGGAAGGGACTGGTGGTGCGGGATGAGAATGGAATATCCCGACAAGTTCCTCATCCTGTTTCTCTGCTTCAACTAAGAGGCGATATTGTTCTTCAGGATTTACCATAAATGAGGTTGTACTGGATGATGCTTCATTTTGCATTAGTTCAATACGATTGACAATGAATGATTGTTCTACTATTCTTCCAAAAAGAAGTGCTACAGCTTCTAAAGGAAAACTGGTTTCAGCATGATTGTGAAGAAGATCAAGATGTTTGATAGAGAGATGCAGCATATACTGCATCACGAAACCTCCTGGAATCTAAAATGCAGACTTGATTTCCTCAAGTACAATACAGGTTTCGGTATCACCAACACCTGGTATTCGCCCGAGGCGAGTTTCAAGAAATGCCTTTAGTTCAGTGAGATCATCTACAGTCACCATAATCATCAGACCACAAGCTCCGTCTAGAAAATAAGCCTCGTTGACTTCATGGAATTCTCTGAGTTTCTTGGAAATCAGTGCTGCTTCTTTCATCGCTGTTTTGACTCGAATAACCGCACGTATCTTGCGTCCAATTTTTAGAGGGTCCAATACCACTGTGAACCTTTTAATATATCCTTCATCGATGAGCCTTTTTACGCGTCGTCGAATGGTGACTTCAGTCCTTCCTACAGCATCCGCAATCTCACTGAAAGATCGTCTACCATCAATCTGAAGCATTGATATTATCTGAGAATCGATGTCATCGAGACGCATTCCCGTTGCCTCTTCTTTTTAGTCCTTTATGAAACGCGACGAGTGTTCGATTTCGTACATATATATTAGCTGTTGTGTGTGAACTCGTTAGACACTTGTTTGAGAAAGTTCGAGGTACCACATAAATTATGCCTAAAGTACACGAAGCTCTTCCTTTATTATCGTGTCTTCTCTGGGGGACATGATAGCATAGAGTTCTATATGATCAATCAGGGATTTGGCATTACGGATTTTTTCTTCAAGAAGTTCCTGTATCTGAAAGATTCCAGACGCATTGTTCATAGTCACTTCGATTCGGACTGTTTTCTGTTCGCCTTTTCGAATTCTCACGTTTTCAATAGCGAGAGCACTGGTACTGTGTATATTGACTCTTCCAGCCTCAAATGGTATTCTTGCTCGACCCTTTGTCATATCTAATGCATCAGCGATACCTACTACACCAGCCTCTACAGTTAAGGGCATAGCCACTCGGTCATGGCAATATATCGCATGTAGAATGTGATTTCTGATGTGGATTTGTTTGTGTCTGTCACTCGGATACACCTTGACTAGGATTCTATCAATAATTGGGAGTGCCAACACTACTGAGAACTCATCGTGATTTGTACGACCAACCACCATACCTATGTCATGAAGATAGCAGCCGAGCATAACCACAAGTTCAGAGTCGTTGGCATCGCCTGTTTCCTCCTGGACTATTGTTGGTTGGAGACCTTTGATCAATTGCCTAAACAGACGTACTCCGTTCATCGTTACAATCAATGAGTGTGTATGACCGTGGTCTGAGTATCCCATCCGGTCTATCGCCATGCGATTACTATCTTCAAGCATGGTTTGAACTTCGATATCATTCTCCAGTTGTTCAAATGCAATTTGACAGAGCTTGTTTGTCTTGAGTATTCTACGTACTCTGTCCTTGAGTGTACTACGTTGTTTTGGGCTCTTTTTCATTCCTTTACGCCCCTTCTTTCATTTTCTCTGTTCAGTTCTGACTAATGCTAATTCAGTAATAAATGAGATACTGGTTGCAACTCAAATCAGTAGGCGTGTGTTTAATTCCCCTCGACCTACTCTATAACTGATGAGCTTGTTCAGATTGTTTCTTTTCTATACATTTTTGATGGACTAATGAATATGAACTGATTGAATGTGGCAGGTCTAAGTCCAAGCGAGCTGTTAGTCATTGTTTTTTGGTTTCCTGTGATTTAGGAAGTGCATATTTTTGAGCTAAAGATTCAATTTCTTTCACAGTAGCCATTCGCTTAATCGCCGGGACTCCATTGATGAGGACACCTCTTGCCAGACCATATTTTCTCAAAATTTTCTGATCATCTGTATTCACAGCTACAACAGTTGCATCATACTTCTTTAGAGCTCTCTGAGCCTTGTCTACCATCCATCCAGACCATGGACATTGATTATTGAACAGTATTTCTACTACCACTTTTCCATTATTGGGTATGCGTTGGGTCTTTGGGCGAATAAGTGATGGTTGATTACCTCCGCCAAGATCCATGTGTAATAGAACCCGACTATCATCTCTATCAACCTCTTTGAAACCAAATTTCTGAAAGAAAGATGATGGCATATAGGGGAAAACACCAAACCACTTGTCTCCATCGTATGCGAGTGTGGTAATGCCACCTGTTTTCTTTCCCTGTTCAATTGCATATGAGAGAAGAGTTTTTGCCACCCCCTTTTTCCAGATTGGGGGTATTACCCATATGCAGTTGATGAACAATGAGTTTTTACCTTGTACTGGTTCTGAGGCGTGCTGAATCGGTATATATTCTATGAGTCCCAATTTTCCCCTTCGTGGACCCAGAGCTACAGCGACTTTCAGTCCAACCTGCATCATAGATGATAGCCATCTTTTTCTTGCTTCCATAGAGCTTTCCATTGCTTTCTTCCGTGTCTTCGGAACACTGGGATCCAAGCAGATAGCTGCAACCATATCTAGTTCATGGGCTGCTACTTCATAGATATTCACAGAAGGGGCTTTGTCAGGGCACACGTCCACACACCAACTGGATAGATATTGTGTATCCTTTGCGATAAAGGGATTGCTCGATGATTTTGAGTTTATAATAGCAAGAAGATCAAGTTAATGGAACGTTTTTCGTTTAGTATGGATTTCGAGAAACCATGTCAATGTTCCAACCCAAATGAAGTAACTGTACACTATGACTTTTTGCAGAAAAGCTGCGTTTGGACTCATTGGATTAACCATAAGAAAAACACCAAGAGTAAGCACAATCAGACCAAGAAGTGCGAAATGCCATGATTTTTGCCGATTGACTATGAATACGATTGAATAGACCAGAATCGCTAAGGAAAAGAGAATAAAATGAGCCATCACGAATACAAAGTGTGTTTCCAACTGAGTGTCTATGGGGTTTAGAGCAACTCCGATGAGTAAAGGAGTACACAGAAGACCCATTCCTGAACCAATAAAGCTCAAGATATTTTCGATTCTCGATTTGTTGAAATGCTTGAGCAGGCCAAGCCAGAAGAGTATGAGAGTGATTGAAACAGTGGTTAATGCTATGAAGAATAGAGTTGCAGAAACCGTGTTTGCTTCACTATTTCCTGCCAATACTGCTCCTAATTCACTGAAGTAGTAGTTGAAATAGTCGTATCCTCCAGGATAGAAGAAGGCAGCCAGAAAGGTCAGAAAAAAGAACTGAAATACGCCAAAGAGGACTATGCCACGTGTCACGCCTGCTAAGTCGGGCAGATTCCGAGTATTCATATGATTTCGTGCGGGTTTCTCAGTTCTCCTTTTCTCTCCTTAGAACAGCGCAACATCTCTCTTTGGTCTTAAGACGAACATGAAATTGCAATATGAAAAAAGCAGAACGATTAGGATAGTAATTAGAGTCTAATTGGGTTTGGTCCTATCTTTCTTATCTCTTCAGCAAACTTGTTGATCTCGGCTGCAAACAGGTCCCCCTCAGCGGCACTCACAAACACCATCTTCACTCTGTTCTCGTTCAGACCAAGCGTGCCAACCAGCTTCCGTGTGAACCGGACTCTTCTTTCAGCCCCCAGGTTCCCAGTCTTGTACGCACAGTCTCCGGGGTGGCATCCAACAATGAGCACGCCGTCTGCTCCCTCCTGCAGCGCTTTCAGGATGAAGTTGATGTCCAGTCTCGCGGTACACGGCATTCGGATGATTCTGCTCGTGATGTCATATTGTAGCTTCATGGTCCCTGCAAGGTCAGACGCGGCGTACATACATTGCATGCACCCGAACACGATGATATTCATGTCTTTTGGAGGCATATTCAAAGGCACCTTTCTGAAGCAGATACTGAAGCAGATTTGAAGGTCAATATATTCTTTGACATTTGTTCGCATAAACCAGATATGAGAATATTATCATAGATGATTCGAAAAAATGACATTAATGGCTGAAACAAGACCATCCAGAGCTGATAAGGGCTCCAATACGGTTCCGTCTAAAAGGTTCCTATTGGTATTACCGGTACCACTTTTGTGTATAATTAGACCGGGCTCTGTTTGAAAAGTTATGATGTATATCCATGAACCGTCAGTATATGTGATTGCTATTTCATACCACATGTGTGGACTTGACTCTGGTTCAAACAATTCTAGGGCTGTGATATTAGATGGATATGTTTGGTTTAGTCCTTCATGGAGTGCATCGTTTATTGATTCCACCTCTTTTGATGTGATTGTGAAGCTCCGGTCATAAATCTCAAGATATTCGTATCCAGTGGAATCATCCACAAAATGCGCACTGACTTGCCAAGCATCATTCTCTACAAAGATGAAGTTCGCTTCAGCTAGTTCAGGATAAAGTAGGTCAGAGCTATTGCCACATATCATTAATGATGCTACTTTTGAAGAGTTAGAGGTTGTAATTGGATTGTCTGAGTTGAACATTGATAAAAGGGCTGCAGCAAAAACAGCTAATATGATGATTGTTGCTGTAACAATTGCTTTAGAGTTCTCCCCGACCATTCACAAGTCCTCAAGACCTAGTTCTTTATAGTATGAACCTTTTTCTCATCAACTTTCTGTTCTCAGTAATGGTATTTTGAAGGACCAGCGTCTGTAGTTGTTTAGCCTTGATTCTAGGACAGATTTCAATGAATATATTCCACAAAAGGATTACTGTTTTAGGAGGCTTTTTTCTAGGTGAGGATGTGATGAGAAGGTGTGATTATTGACTGACCTCAATTTGCAAAAACACATCTCGTTCCTTGTGGAGATTGATGAACTTAAGCAGGTTTTCCGAGAGGCTGTGCTTATCAAGGACCTCAGACAGGAGAACGATGCAGAGCACTCATGGCATCTGGCCATGATGGTAATACTTCTCTCTGAGTACTCTAATATCAAGATAGACGTATTTCGGACTATCAAGATGGCGTTGATTCATGATATTGTAGAGATAGATGCAGGGGACACATTTTGTTATGAAGTTCATGACAAAGAGCAGAAGACTGTGGATGAGATAAACGCTGCTAAACGGATTTTTAACATTCTACCAACTGAACAGGCAAAAGAGTTGAAGCTCTTATGGGAAGAGTTTGAGAAAATGGAAACAGCTGAAGCTTGCTTTGCGGCAGCTGTTGATCGATTGCAACCGTTACTCCTTAGTTTTAACACAAGGGGGCATGCTTGGTTGAAACATGGCGTCAGAAGGAGCCAAGTGATAGAGAGAAATAAGCACATTGCAAAAGGATCCGCTGTGTTGTGGGAGTATGCTAAATGGTTGATTGACGAGTCAGTCCAGAGGGGATACTTGCTTGATGGATGATATTGATTCGAAATTTGTATAACCTCAGGGGGGAGTTTCAGTACTGGAGTGGTTTGTTTTGGTTCAAGAACAGGAGGAAGACCAAATAAGAGAGGTCGCTATGGATTTAGATGATGCTATTGAGTCAAGGAATATTGAACAGATAGTTTCATTCTTTGCTGACGATTGCGAGATAGAACTGATGGGAGTAACTCTTTCAGGAAAGGACGGAGCTAGAAAATGGCTTGAGTGGTTATTTGAAACCCTTGTTGAAATCAAGCTTGAACCTGTAATTATTATGGTTGATGGAAATGCCTTCTTTGAAGAGTTTATACTCATTGGTACTCTACCAAATGGAAAGACTGTCAAGTCTAAGCAATCTGAGGTATTAATCTATGAGAATTATAAAATCAAGAGTTTACGCTTATACTTTGATAGACTTGATTTTGCAGATGTGGTCGCAGAGGGTATCATTTCTAGAAGGATTGTCAAGACTCTGATAGCTCGTTCTCTGAGGGGGCTTCTCTGAAAAGTTCATAATCAACTGGTCAAACGAGTTCCTCAGCATCCGGTTGCCACTCTGGATATACAATACACAAGAATTCTAGATTGATTTCGCCTGTGTTCTCGATAGACTGAACTGCTTTAGGTGGAATATAGATTGTATCTCCAGGACCTACTCTCTGTGTTTCATCGTCAATATGCATCATGCCTTCTCCTTTGAGGATATAGTATACCTCTGAAGCAGTCTTGAATCTATGAGATAGCGAACATTTCTTCGGTGGAAGGGTGGCATGTGCTAGACTGTATCCGATATGGAGAGGGATTGTGTCATGTTTAGGATTAAGCATCTCTCGTATTATTGTACCATCAAGCGCAATAATTTCTTTGAGATCATTCAGTTTTTTTACAATCATAGCAAAATCTCTCAATTATTTTAGAAATCTGGGGGGTTTTCAGCATACCACTTCGGGATCTTATCCATTGCCGGTTCATAGCCACTGAGGACATGACGACCAAGAATGAGTCTTTGTACCTCACTAGTCCCCTCATAGATTTGGTACAGTTTTGCATCTCGGAAAAGCTTCTCAAGTGGATATTGATCAATGTATCCATATCCACCATGGATTTGAAGTGCCTCACTTGCTATTTCCATTGCCGCATCAGTAGCGTATGCTTTGGCTACACTTGCGGGAACTGTAGCATCACCTATGTTGTCAGTGGTCCATGCAGCCTTAAGATACAAGGCTCTTGATGCTTCAATTTTCATGTACATTTCAGCCAATTTGAACTGAATCACTTCAAATTCTCCCAATTTCTGAGTGAAAGCCTCTCGTTTATTGACATAATCTCTTGCATACTCCAGCGCAGCACGTGCAAGTCCTGTAGCAAAAGCTGCAATCGATGGGCGGGTCATGGCGAAAGTCTTCATGGCGATTCCAAAGCCGTTTCCCTCCCCACCAAGTATGTTCTCTTCAGGAATCTTGGCATCATGGAACATTACCGAAGAAGTAGTAGAGGCTCTGTGTCCCATCTTTTCAACAGGACGACCTGTCTTGACTCCTGGAGTGTCAGCATCCACAATAAAGGCGCAGAGTGCTTTGTGTCGTTTGCTCGGATCAAGACTGGCAAAGACTGTGAAATAATCAGCATGAGGTGCATTTGTGATCCAAAACTTTGACCCGTTGAGTAAGTAGTTACTCCCTTCTTTCTTTACTCGGGTTTGTATTCCAGCAACATCTGACCCCATGCCTGGTTCTGAGCAGGCAAAACTCACGAATTTGAGTTCCTCAGTAAGTGGGCGTAGATATTTTTCTTTTTGGTCATCTGTCCCAGCAACAAGAATTGGTTCAGCTCCTAGTGTGTTTACATAAATGCTGGTGGTCATTCCTGCACATCCAGCAGCCATTTCCTCCACTGTAATACATTGTTCGATTGAACCTAGACCAGGACCTCCATACTGCTTTGGAATCGAGAGGTTCATGAGTCCTTCCTCCCAGCACTTTTGGATTATTGGACGTGGGAACTCTCCAGTCTTGTCATAGTAATGAGCATAGGGAATCATATACTCCTGTGCAAACCTTCTCGCTTTATTCTGCAACTCTTGTTGTTCATGTGTTAACCTGAAGTCCACCATTATGCTCCCTCAATGGATTATCTAGTTTCAGACCTTTTTCAATTGGTATAAGTCAGTTGCTAAAGGGCTGTGGACTCATTCAAGGTACATATTATGAAGTTGATGTGATGTGTCTTACAACTTCTGGAAGGTTCCATTTCAGCTCTAGTTCTAAAGCTCCGCCTTCAGGTCCTGGACATCGCCTGACGCATGTGCGACATGCAACGCAGAGCCAGAGATCTACTTCCACAGAACCAAATCCTGGAGCGTCATTCTCTAGGAGAATATCCTTTGAGGGCTTTGCTGTGGCAAGGTTCTGAACAGTCTTATAGAAAAGAGAACGATTGGAGGGTAATTGAGAGAGTGCTTCATCCGAGATTTCAAAGAATTTGGTCACCTCGATTCGTGGTTCAAGCTCAATTGCATCCTCAGGACAAGAAATCTCGCAAGACTTACAACCAAGGCATTTCGATTGTTCCCATTCAATTGTTCCGAATCCCAGTAGAGGTGCATAACCCATTTGATTTCTGTACTCATCAAGAACTGATGGAACATCAACATCTACTAAATCCTCGAGAGTGACCTTTGGCCTCGTGCTTGGTATCTTTGCACGGGTCCGATAGGCAAGTAAGACTGCTGATCGTATTTTGTCCTCCACCTCGTTTAGTGTGGGTTCATCAATCAGTGCACCATTGACACGTATTGATGCTAGTTTGTCACGAGCTTTTGAGAAGACTTCCAAAGAGTTTGCTAGTTTCCCAATGTCGGGTGCTTTCAGTTCATTCAATATTCTTTGAAGCTCCATCTTGGCTTCCGAGAGTTGGAGAGCAAGGGTAGATGCTGTTTGGATTGTGATTTCTGCCTCAGATGGTGTTCTGGGTACATCATATAGGATGTATCCATGACTCTCACCAGCAATAGTGAGAAGTTCATCACGTTTCATTCTAAGAAGATGTCTGAGAATTCTATCCTGTGGAATATTTGTCCTCTCAGCAAGGTCATGAGCAGTGAGAGCTCCCAGTTCTCTAATCAGAATCAAGATTGTACCTCTCTCGAGCTCATTATCGAGATAGGTATCCATCATTGTCTGGTACACTTCAGGGTCCAATTTTTCGCCATAGACGTTTGTGCCAGATACAAGGTTGGGACCCTTCTCCAAAGTGATTTTCAGACGAAACCGAGCAAAAGCTTCAAGTCCTGCTGAAACAAGAAGTCTGAGGTTTTCGGCATCATCAGATGTTTGAGTATTCAAAATTGCTTCGGTGACTCTGTCAATTGTTTCTCTTAACTTATTGATTGGTCCTGAAAGCTCAGTTTCATCATAGTTTCTCAAAATCTGTAAGCGTTCAAGTAATGATTGTAATTTTAGTAGAAATTCATTTGCAGCATCAGAAAGGTCATCTTTCAGCGATTTGACCATTCCACGGACCTGTTGCACAATTCTCTTTAGAACTAGAGTTGTGTTTGGTGTTTCTGTGAAGACCTGAGAAAAGACAGGAGCGTCGCCATCAAGGCCGACCATCTCGATTTCGCCTCGTTGTATCATGGTAATAAGTGCGCTCTGAACTGTTTGAGATGAGGTCTGCATGAGTTCTCCTATTTGAATGACGGTCTTGGAACCCATTTTTCCAAGAATGAACATAATCACTCCACGATTGGCTTCGGTGAGCATATTCTCTATGACAAGCTTGGCATACCTTGATTCATCAATTCGTTCTTCTCGTTTTCCTCGTTTGATTTGAGCAATAGCCCTCAGTCCAGGTCCATACCGGGTCTTTGTACTAAGTTTTTGAAGCTCATCCAGAGCTAAATCAGGATCTGATCCAGCTTTTGTTTTAGCTTCGATGAGGATTTTAACCAAAGAAACTAGTTCATCTTGGGCAGATTTTGCCTCTGACTTTGCAGTCCTTTCGAGTTTGTCTGTAATTGATTCTATTTCAGCAATCAGGTCAGCTAGTATTGAAAGAGTGTGAGTCATATCCACGTCAATGCTAGTTACGCGAGTTTCTTCAACCTCAGTCATTCTAGTAAGGGCAGTATTGAGTAAATCTTTCAGTCCTTTCAGTGATTCAGATTCAGCTTTTGATACAGCACCTTCGAGATTGGAGATTGCTTCTTTGAGAATGCCTCTGTCGCTTATTTCAGAAACCGTGTTACTTTTCTCAACAGCTTTGAAGAACTCCTCATAGTATGAGTCTGGGAATGCAAGAATTGCGTCAGTCAAAGGTGCTAACTCTACCTTAAGATTATCAAGCTCCTCCTTTACTCTACTAAGGGGAATTGCAGACTCTTCTTTAAGACCACCGAGAGCTAATATCATGTCCAACATGCGTTGCCGCTTTGGAGCAATAGGTTTCTCAGGAGTTGAATGACTCATTCGGTCACCTCCATCCACTTCCCTGCAGTCCCTTCATGGACCGGTGTGGGTCCCAACTTTTTCGCACGTTCCACCATCTCATTAATTGCGTTGGTGAAGCGTTCAGGCTCTGCGCTGAACATTCTGAACATATCCACTCGTTCGCCTATCCAACCAATAGCATTCAAGATATCTTGGGCAACATCTACCTGCACCTGAGCAATCTCGTTCCCGGTTCCTCCTATGTGACATCGGTCTTTCTCACAAGCAGCAATCATGACAGTGCTAGCACCACTTTCGAAGGCTTTGAGGAGGTCTATGATACTGACACGACCTGCGCAGGGGACCGGGATAAGACGTGTGCTAGCGGGGTACTCCATTCTTCTAGTTCCAACGATGTCGATTGTAGATACAGAGCATTCTTCGCAATAGAAGCAGAGCGTGATTGGATATTCTGAACCTGCACCTTCCAATGTAGCATCAATCTCAGACCATAGCTGTTCGTTGGATAAGAAATTGAGCTGAGTAGCACCAGAGGGACATAAACTCTGGCAGACGCCACAGGAGTGGCAGTTTAGAGTATCAATTGCTGCTTTGAATAGAATTTTTTGTTCTTCGTCAGTTTCTTCTGCCTCAGTCTGCTCAATCATTAGAGGAACTCCACGTGGGCATTGTTGGGCACAAAGGCTACATCCAACACAGTCATCTACCTCTAATACAGCACCGCGTGAAATTAATTTGATTTTTCCACCCTGTAGTTCATTGTGAATTATGAGGGCACCAGCTTGAGCATCTGTCACAGCCTCAAACACAAATTGAGGACGAGTGACTCCTCCTACTGCAACAACGCCACGGCGGCGAGTTTCGTTCCTTCTTAGCTTACCATAGAGTTCCTTCACATGTCCATCATCTTCGATGGCATATCCTAATGTTTCGGAAAGCTCGAAGGTCCCATCAGGAGGAAGAACTGCAGAGGAGAGGACGAGGAGATCTACAGGTGTTTCTAGATATTTATCGAGTAAAGAGTCGTAGACTCGTACATATGTGGTATCATCTTTCTCCCAGGTCATACTTACTCGGCCACGTATATAGTCAATACCCTTCTCACGTGACTCTTTGTATATCATCTCGTTCTCGAATGGAACTCTGATGTCCATGTAGACTATCCTGACATTGGCTTCGGGTATTTTTTCAAGGATTTCTAGAGAATTATCAATCGCAAAGGTGCAGCATAGTTTACTACAGTCCTTTTTGTAATCTTCATCTCTACTGCCAACACACTGAACCATCACAACATCTTTGATTGGGCGCCCATTAGACGGTCGGACTAAATCACCACTAGAGAGCATGCATGAAAGCTCGAACTGTGTGATGACGTCTGGATTCTTTCCATAGCGGTATTCTTCCATGGATGTAGGTTTGAACTCCTTAAATCCAGTGGCTAATACTATGGCAGAAGTGTTCATGGTCTTTTCTTCTTTACCATCAGATAAATAGTGAACATTGAAGTTACCCATCTCGCCGGTAACATACCTGACTTTAGTGTTGGTCAATATTGTGATACTATTGTCATTCTGAAGTGCATCCAATCGACCACTAAGTATCTCTTTACCTGACTTTCCTGTAGGAGCAACTATGGGAAGACTTCTGACATGTCCTCCTAGCTCATCTGTCAATTCTATAAGAGAAACCCTGTATCCAAGATTGGAGAGACTAAGTGCAGATTCAATACCTGCAATCCCGCCCCCAATAACTGTGACATGCGGGGTGATTTCCTTTTGTTCGAGTGATCGCTTTGTCGATTTTGCAGATCTGGCAAGTGTCCCACGGATCATATCCAAAGACTTCTTGTTTGCTTCATCCAAGTCTTTGTGTACCCATGCTGAGTGTTCTCTAATATTGACGTACTGAATCTGTGAGCTGTTAATGCCCTTTGAGTCCAAATAATGATCAATCCGTGGCTGAATTTTCTGACTGGAACATGCAGCAATAACGAGATGTTCGTCACCTTCTTTGAGCAGTTCTGCGATTTTCTCCAGACCTTCCTCTTGACAGACTGTATCATGAACAGTGACTGAGGCAGTCAGGTTCATCTTTCTGACTTGAGTTTCTAGAAAGTCAAATCCCAATTGAAGCTGTTTGCCACAGGTGCAGATGAGTACTACTGATTTGCTGTCATCCATCTGTCAATTTCACTTCCTGCTCTGGAGAATTTTAGACACAACTGCTCGAGCTTGGGTCACGCTCTCAGGAACCTCTGCAGGGCCCAATGCTGTGCCACATGCATAGACATGATCACCTACAACAACTTCATTCTCTGAAGCTGGATCTGCGATTCCTACAAATCCACTTGCAGACCTTAATCCGAGTGTTTCGATAAGTTTGTTAGTACCATCTGGGGGCTCTAAGGCTGAGGAAAGGACAAAGAGATCTACTTTGAATTTGAGGTACTTGTTCAGAAGTGAGTCATAGACTGTTATGTCTAAGGTGTCATCTTCATTAGACTGAATGAGAGAAACTCTACCTCGAATAAATTCCACTCCTGAGTTTCGAGCGTCACGGTAGTATCGCTCATACCTGTCATATGTACGGATATCCATGTACACAACACTGACTCGAACATCTTCTCGTTCTTGTGTTAGAATGTTAGCATGCTTGAGTGCAAATATGCAACATATCTTGGAGCAAAATGGATAGTAGTTCTCGTCCCTACTTCCGACACACTGCACCATCATTACTTGTTTTGCGGGTTTCCCGTCAGATGGCTTTACGAGTGCGCCACTTGATTCTCCATTGGGGTCGATTATCTTAGCCAGTTCAAGCTGAGTTATTATGTTGGGATGTTTTCCATAGCTATACTCATCCACATTGACTGGTTGCATCTCATGATACCCAGTTGCAATGATAATATCAGAGATTTGGACTGTTTCTTCAGTAGGTTGCGCATCCAAATTGATTGCCTTTGTCGGACAGTCCTCTTCAGCCTGTCTGGCACCATCATCTTCTCTTTCAGGGTTATAGACAACAGCTTGTGGTTGACACTGTGGCGAGATTAGACGAAATGCCTTTGATTTTTCAATACAGAGTCCGCACATCGTGCATTTCTTTGGATTGACATATTCTGGACCAACATTGAGCTTTACTGTGAACTTACCTGGTGTGCCCGATATCTCATCCACTTCACTATTCATTCTCAGTGTTATGTTAGGTTGGTCCGTGAGCGCGCTCCTATAGAAACACTTTCGAATTCCCGGGCGCCAACGGTTTCCCTCAAAGCAATAGAAACAGTCATCAGTTGGAAACGCCTTGTAGAGGTCTAGAGCATTACCACCTACGGTTTCCTGGCGTTCAATAAGGATCGTCTTAATTCCTGAGTCTGCAAGCTCAACAGCGGCTGTCAGTCCTGCAACGCCGGCTCCAATGATGAGGACCGGATTAGACACTCTTCTTCACCTCATCCGGTTAAATGATCCAAAATTGGGTCTGCGGGAACCCTGTTCATGCTAAGCCCAACTTCTTCTTCATCCATCCCCAATGCTAAACCAAGTATTTGAGGATAAAGAAGTACTGGCAGGTTGTATTCTTCTCCATATGATTCTTTCAAACCAAGCTGTTGCAAATCTAATTGGTTTCCACATGCAGGACAGACCACAGTAATGAATTCTGCTCCAGACTCTTTCATTGACTTTAACTTATCACGGGCCAATCTAATCCCAAGGTTTTCATCGACAGGAAGAACAGTTGCACCACAGCATTGTTTCCAAATTGGATACTCTACAACTGAAGCTCCGGTAACCTGAATTAATTCGTCTAGATACTCTGGTCTGAACTCGGTCACATCGGCAGGACGAAGAACATGACAGCCATAGTGAATTGCAATTCCTACACCGTCTAGTGGCTTCGTGATTTTCTTCCGAATTTCTTCAATTCCGATGTCATTGTATAGTGCTTCTACAAAATGTCGAGGGGTGATTGTGCCTTTGAATTCGAGACCATCCTTCTTCAGTAAGGCATTGACTTTCTTTCTATAGTCATCGTCATGCTTGAGAAAATGGTGTGTGTCCTTGAGAGATCCAAAGCATCCATTACACGGCGTGACGATATCATAGCCATTCTTTTCTGCAATTGCTAAGGTTCTTGCATTTACTATGAGCCATCCCATGTAGTCAATGGCACGAAGATTAGGGCTTCCGCAGCAGGCGACTCCTTCCATGTACTCTAGTTGCATGTCAAAAGCTGTAGCAACTTTGATCATAGCAGCCTCGTAATTTGGATAGTTTGCAGGCACACTACAGCCCATATATAGATTGTAAATTGGCATCCTACTTATCACCACTCACAAGCTTGCCCGTTCTGGTTTCTTTCAGGATATTCTTAACAGGATCAACTGCTAGACCAGGCACTTCAGGTTCTAGATCCATGTCTTCTCGCTCCCAATCAGCTGTAACAATATAGAGCTGACCTTTCTCAAGTAGTTCTTTACCTAGACCTATGATATTCTGGGGCACCTTACCTTCTTCGGCAGCTAAATTCTTGCAGTCAAAGAAAATGTCTGTGACTCGCACTTTCTGAGGACAACGCTCTTGGCATTGAAAACATGTCAAACAGAGCCAAATCTCATCAGAAGAGAGAACGTCATCACGCATTCCTAGAAGTATCATTCGAATCAGTTGATGCGGTTTATATTTCCAGATATTTGCAATGGGACATGCAGCAGTGCATGTAGAACAAGCAAAACAAGCAGAAAGTTCTTCCCCGTTTGGCATACTATGAATCTCTTCGCGAAACTTGGTATCTAGTTTTGACATTTCAATCGGGTCAATCAATGTGACTGGGGGTCCAGTCGATTCTTTCGTTTCAGCCATGGGTAAGCACCACATGTATGTTGTATATTTAGGCTATTCAGCCAGTTGGCTGAGCGATTTTGTAGCCCATATTAAAAGTTTGCAGAAACGACGAATAATTGAATAAACTGTAATTGGACTTTCGATAATCAATCTGGAAGTCCCTTCAGATATATCAGGCGAAGCATACCCAATGTGCACAGGACTACTACAGATACATACAAAATAGGAGCAAGAATGCCCCAAGATGATGAGGGGTAAGTCAGTCCGCCCACTATTGCAAGTGCAATACATACTAAACCAGCAAGATTGAAGATCCATTTCCTGTGTAATGACATGAATTTAGCAGTCCCCAATGGACTCTTAGGACTTTCTATACTATAGCGCTTGGACCATCTCATTAATTCTTTCAACTCGTACTCTCAAGTCATCATATGGATTTAACGAAATTTGGCGTATTTCCGTACTTGTTCTGATTAGGTATGCCTTGAGATCCTCCACGTTGCCCTTCATTTTAGTGAGGATTGGACTCCCTTCACCTAGTAATCTAAGGGTGTTAGTAAGTGCTATCTGGAATTTATCATGTTCAATGGTAATTCTATCACGAGCTTCATTGATGAAACCAATTAGAGAAGCAATTTCAGTAATTAAGTCCTCTTTCTTCATCCAGAGAGTTCCTCCTCAGTGACAATACGGACAACCGTGCCATCCCGTAACCAATTCCTTGCATTGGCTACAGGAATCATAGCAATATCTTCCTTCTTGAATGGACCATATGTCTTCTCATCCAGCCCTAAGAAAGCATCATCAATTGGTTGTAGAAATCGTACTGTAACATATTCAACTGTTTCAGGGGAGGCGGTCTTGGATTTTTTCACATCATCTTTGGTCTTCTTCTTCTTCTTAGGTTGAGATCCAGCTAGGGAATCCTTGACGAACTCCATGTGACCATCAAGAGCTCGTTGAGTCCTATTGAATAATTCTTCCTCTGCGAGTGTCATATCCCCTTTTGGTCTGTATCCCAGCAGTACAGCTTTTAGTATCTTCTGTCTTCGGATGGTTAGGAGGTCTTCAATTATGAATTCAAGATTAAGGGCTTCTTGAGTCAATATATCAGCTTGGATCCGTTTTTCGGCATCTGTTGATGCCAATGCTAAACGTACGTTAGAGAGATAATCTATCATCTTGCTTAATCGAAGGTCGCTCAAGTCTTGGAGACCGTCATTCCGTACTTCATTCTCCCACGTAGTTTTGATATCATCATAACTTAGTTCACTCAATGATAGCAACTCCTTTGCATAGAACAAATGCTGCTGCTGGTGTTGGTAACTCTACTGACTCTCCGTGATATGGACCATATGTTTCATCACCGATTCTAAAACGAGGAACTCCCGAAGATTTTTGAAGGAACTTGATTTTCATTTGTCCATCATTAAAAGCAATTGCATCCCGGAAAGGATCAAAGTCATCTAGCTCATCTCTATTCAGCTGGCTGACGAGGAATCCAGTCTTTCCATTCAGACTCCCAATGAGACGAATAACTCTGTGAATATCATGGGTCACGGGACGGTCTATTTCGCCACCATATAGCTCTGCTGCTTTCTCTGCGATTTCCTGCCAGGACTTCAGTCCAATGTCTTTTGCCTCTGGGTTTAAAATCGGGGGGTTTCTAAGAAGTCCATCAAGAGCTGCAACCTTTCCTTTTCTAAGTGATTTGACCCACCTCTCAGTTCCATTGTATGAGTCTATGTTTCGCACAAACTCTACTATGGCGTCTGCTATCTTCCCAGCCCATCCTGGAAAATCACGATCTGGTACTCGATTCACTCGACCTTGAGTGACGATTACTTTCTCTGTGTTAAGACCAAGACCCATTATATAGTGCACAATCTGGATGCGGCTATTTGAATCAAGTGAGTAGACACGAGGATCACGAACACGAACATGATAGCCTCTATGACCGCTATAATTGAGTTGGACTAATTCAGGGTCAAATCCGAAATCATTTACAATAAATTTGTCATAGAGCTTCACGGTATATTTTTTCGCTTCACCCAGACAGTTCTCACATATCCACTTTCTTGTACTGAAGCTCTTACCACCGCAGTCTGGACAATTTTCAGGATGAATACCAGTTCCGGTTTTATGACATTCCTTTTCGTTGCAGCGCCATGCATCGTGGTCCTTTGCACATGACAAATCTAAATGATCTGCATCAATATCAAATACAAGTTCAGCCCCAAACCATTCTTTCTCATCCATATGGCGTGCCACTGGTATCTTATAGAACGCAGCTGAATGATAGACGCTGTGTGGAGCCACGGATGTTAAATCTCGTATCAGTTCATCACGATTCAAATATCCAACGTGACGCCTCCATGTTGTTGTCTGGATTTCATCAGATCCACAATTTGGGCATTTTTTGATATTTGATAATGATGTCCCTGATTGTCCACACCCAGTTGTTATGTCATGACCAGACTCATCGCGACTTTTTCTCACAGGACAAAACCAATTATATTCCCAGCTCTGGATACCAAATTCTCTATTATGTATCTTATCTGGAACATCAATAGAGTTAGGGTTGGATTTATAGTATTCATGGAACATGAATCGCAGTTTCAAAACAGTGCTTGTGAAACCTTGATTCTGATTTGGCATGCACTAGAACTCCATCAATTGGAACTGATATGTTCGGAATTTCTTGTCCTCTCATCTACGTTCTACACGTGGTGCAAGAACGAAGCTTATACTTCCAGCCTCTGCTATTGGAAATTCCAACATCATTGGCTTATTGGAGGTGAATTGAAGCATTAGGCTGTCACTAGCAATCGCTTTTGAAATCTCCGCCAAGTAATTCAGAGCATACATCGCTATAGATTTGCCTGATACTTCTAGTTGGAAAAGTGCTGGCGCATCACCTTTTGTTGTCAATGCAACATTGGCTTCACCGGTATCACCCTCACCAGCGAAGGTGAGTTGTTCTGGTTCTGCACTAATCTTCACATGACTGGATACAACTCCAATATCTTTGATTGCTTGTTTGAAGGTATCAGCCAACAGTTCTGCTTTTACATCGAATTGAATTCCAGGTTTCTTTGTCTGATCATCTGGTGGGGTTAAGAGTTGAAGTTTAAACACTCTACTCGCTTGTCCGACCATTCTAATCTCAAACCGGTTTTCAGACTCATCAAGATTAAATTCAAGATGCTCATCTCCAGCCATCCGCTTACTCACCTTGGCGAGTTCATCAATACCTAGGCAAATGTCATGTTCTCCTTTACATGAGTACTCCTGAAAAATCCCAGATGGAAGTGTCAAATCAACCATTGCAGCTTTTGATGAGTCAAGCTGTCTTAGCGATATTCCAGATTCAGACACACGGAAATGTGCCTCTGTGAGTAGAGTTGCAAGAGCATCTACAATCTGTTTCCATGTTTTTGTGCTGTCGAGAGTTGCGTGAAACATGCCAATATCTCCAACTGTCTGTCAATACGCGAACTGACATATAAAACCCATATGATGTAGTATCATATGAGCAGTCAGTTACGCTAATTATCTTTGAACTAGATTCTGAAAATTGATTTCCCATTTAAAATGTACTTCTCGGTGGATTTTGTATTCTTTTTATAGGCAAAAAGACGAATTACTATCGTCGCTCTACTCGTGGGGCTAAAAGGAACTTGATTATTCCACCTTCTGCAATAGGAAATTCAAGCATCACCGGTTTATTCCCAGTCATCCTGAGCGTTAGGTTGTCACTTGAGATTGCCTTAGCGATTTCTGAAAGATAACTGAGGGCATACATCGCAGTAGCTTCTTGTTTCACCTCTAAATCATAGAGAAGTGAATCATCCCCAAGTTTCAATGAGACTTCAGCTTCGCCGACATCACCTATTCCCCCAAAGCCAAGTGATTCTTTTGTTGCTGTAATTTTCAGATGGTTAGAAACAACACCTATATCTTTTACAGCCTGTTTGAAGGCGTCAGAGAATAATTCGGCTCGTATCTCAAATGATGGAGTTATCTTTTGGGTCTTCTCTTCTGGCGGGGTAAGTAGTTGGATTTTGAATGTTCGTTCAGCCAGACCTATCATCCTGATCTCAAAACGATTCTGAGATTTGTCTAGGGTAAATTCAAGTCTATCATCACCAGCAATTCTTTTACTTACTTTAGCGAGCTCATCTAATCCTATGCTAACTTCATTCTCGCCTTTACAATTATACTCTTGAAATATATTTGAAGGGAGAAATAGGTCGACCATAGCAGCCCTTGAGGAGTCATATTGAATTAGGAAGATTCCATCTTTTTTTATCAGGAAGTTGGCTTCTGTGAGTAATGTGGCAAGGGCATCTACAATTTGCTTCCATGTCTTACTACTGTCAAGAGTCGCATGAAACATCTTATTCCATCCTTCATTCACTCATTGTTCTAGTTACCTTTCCTTCCATATCTTGGATTTCCTTATAGAGTGCTATATCTAGTGTGTCAATATCATGTGCGATTGAGGCATTCAATCTGAGTTCTTTTCCACCATCAGTTGTTTTCTCAGTCACTTCTCCTATGAACATGTATTTCTTACTTAGCTCCAATGATCCTTCGACGCCCACTTGGATTTTCCCTGCGTTCTTCACGTCTTCATCGTAGATGTCTTGGACCACTGCAAGGCCTGGACTTGCATCAACAACTATTCCCATTATTCTAACAGGACCATTAGTATCTTTAGACAATTTTCGAATCGTAGTGAGTTTTGATGGTCTTCGACGTGGGAAGCTCTTCTCTTCAATCATTTTAATAGCACCATTCAGCTTAGTAGGAAGACTTGGGCAACAGGTCACTTAAGCTGTTGCATCTTGAGGGCTATAAATTTGTCAGTACCTACGCCAAGTGTGTTTACACTCCGTGCATCTATAGAATTCTGTTGCGCCTTCATCACCTCGTCGTGTCTGGAGTATCCAATAATAAGCATCATTATTCCCACATTTGGGACAGGTTTCCTTTGTCACAGGCATTGGGATAGAGTCATCATCTATAACGATTATCTTGTCACGAGGCGTTTTCTCGAGATTTTGAGAAACTGTGAGCTTTCCTTTGATACCCTTGGTGTGTCCACAACTTCTGCATTTTAGGACTCTATTACCTTCATCATCTGTAGTTGGTATCATCATTGCTCCGCATTTATCACAGAATTCCATGAAACATTCACTTCTCGGCTGCAGCGTTTAAATATCAATTAAGCATTACGACCATGAACACTTCGAGATTAAGGTAATGAGTGGGTGTGTTGTTCTAGGAATTGTTGGAATGAGAGTGCGGCAATCTCGCCCTCTTTCTTTCTACTGGTCTTGGAATCTATGTGAAGCGTTTGAATAAGAGCATCAACAGTTCCTTGTACAGTAATATTGCCTCTCATCCACAGGTATGCTATTATTGCCTCGTAAGCATCAGCCGCCTTTCCAACATCAGTTCTATGGGTCATATGTCTGTAGATTTCTGTTGCACGTATTGCACGAGCAAGTATACTATCCTGGACCTTATCACCAGTAGCATGACCAAGCACTTTAGATTTCGCTAAAGAATAACAAAGATTGACAATGCCATCACCCACTTTTGCAAGTCCTTTATCATTCATGATTTCTTCAACAGATTCATGCTGGACAAAGGCTTCCCACATGCAAGGAGTCGCTCCAAGAATTTTTCAGTCAATATTATGATCTGAAACCGCTTGTTTGAATTTCTTGCGGAACTCTTCAGTTCTAGCAAGCATCTTCTCAAGAGCCTCTCTAAGGATAACATTTGACTGACGTTTCTTAGTCCGTAACGTTAGAATTGGGCTAGCAAGTAGTGGATGTTCGATGTTGTAACCAGCAAACTCCACTGAAGGTTCTTCCAATAGGGTCTTACGAAGTAGATTTGGGAATGAATGTCCCTCTCCACCAATCTCAAATTTGATTTCGAATTTTGAATATTCAATAGTTCTTGGCTTCATATCTAACGCCTCCTATTGCTTCTGTGACGATCATCGCCTCTTCTATCTCGTCTATCTCCACCTCTTCCACGTGGACCATCAAATCTTCTACCTCCACGGTCATCGCGGTCATATCGTCTGCGTTCATACGACCGTCTACGGGGGGCTAAATCAGGTCTTGGTTCCAAGCTAAATCTTAATCCATAATCATTTGCCACTTCTCGGGTTTCCCGATTCTCACATCGAAGACAAAACATGTTATTGTGAGTCGTGAGAGTAAGAGGATTTCCGCATCTTACACACACTCCAAAAAGAACCCCGAGGTCAGGACCAACAAGAGTTAGTTCTACAGGAATCTGATGTGTGCTAAGAGCAGAAGCACGAATTATGTCGTTCTGTTTGATTACATCTTGCATGCTTTTCACATATCTTCGAGTCACATTGCTTATGTGTAGTTCACCCATAAGACTACTATGATAGTCCACATCGTTGATTCGCACTATTCTGACTTCAGCACGTTGATCAAATACAATGGTGACTTCACCAATTAGTATGTCACCCTTTTTTGGAAGAGCTAATTTCATTCCACCATCAGGACTGAGAATTCTGATACTACGTTCTTTAAGGTCCATATCAACTCGTCCAGGAGCTGCGGCATAGACAATACCATCCTTCTCATAAGTACCAAAACTTGGCATCAACTCTTCGATAACACACAGTTGATCTCCTGGTACTACAATATCGCCGCTCTTTACATCAGCCATTCTATTCACGCTCTTTGACACATATTCGATACAGATCTACATCCACCAGATGTTTCGGTTTTTTGTGGTATTCGAACAGTCGGCCAATTGGAAACTGAAATGTTTCAAGCTGTGTCACTTTGGCACCTAGTTTCTCTATTTCTTTGCTCAGAAACACCCTGTTCTTGTCGCCAGCGAGGTGCATGCTGTATATCACATCAGCAATAGAGATAGCTGTTTTTAGGAATCTCAAATCAGCACCGCGATTTTTTACTCCGAACGGGGGATTACTTACCACTGTATCTATTGGACAACATAGCTGTAAGGAAGAAACATCTCCCAGAATCCAGTCTACGATGTCGTCTATTCCAAGCAATCGGGAGTTCATTTGAGACGCCTTTAAGGCTTTGCTTTGTACATCAATTCCGATGACCCTGCTTGCACCAAGCAATGCAGCCCCTATGGCAAAAATTCCATCACCACATCCTAGATCACATACTGTTCTATTTGTGATATCTCTATGTTCCATCTGTGCGGCATATAGAACAGAGGCTGCGATTGAAGCAGGAGTTGGGTATTGTTCTAGAGAAACACTATACTCATCCAGCCTCTTCATTGATTCAAGTGCAATTTCTAGATCCCTTCGCCGCAAGAGCTCCACCGGTTTGGTGCCTTATTTGGTGATTGAAAAAAGTCTGTATTGATGAATTATATGATTTGTACATGTAAAAGGGCTGGGTAATACCTACTCTTAACAGTTCCATATGCTCCATAGGCTCCAATAGAAATCCACTGGAACTTCCCTCAAGTTCTTATGGAAGTATTTATGTCCCAGATTGTGCTTTTCATGTAAGATTCAAACTGGAGAATGTGATGAGATGGAGAAACCACTTGATAAGCTGTTTGACAAGTTCCTGCAAGGTCAGGCTATTTTTAGAGATAGAACAGCTCTAAGACCTACTTACGTACCACAGAACCTTCCATACAGAGATGACCAAATGAGTCGAATTGGATCTATCTTGGGACCCGCACTCAGAGGAGCTCCACCCTCAAACATTCTATGCTATGGAAAGACTGGTACTGGTAAAACTGTGGTGGCAAGATACGTACTTGATATGTTAGTGAAGAAAGCAAAAGAGAGTGGAATAAACGCGCCTTTGACAGCTTTTGTGAATTGTAGAATAGTCGGGACAAACTATAGAGTATTAAAACGCCTGTGTGACCAGATAGATGCGACTATGCCCGATGGGTCTGAGGTGCCCTTCACAGGTCTTCCCACTGATGAGATTCGAGATGTTCTGAAGAATAAGTTAGACTCTGATTCGAATATCCTTACAGTCGTGCTTGATGAAGTTGACAGTCTATTGAAACGTGATGTGGGACAAGGTAATGATATTCTCTATGGATTGACCAGAATGAATGGAGAGCTAGAAAATAGCAGAATATCAATCATAGGCATAAGTAATGACCTGAAGTTCAAAGAGATGCTAGATCCAAGGGTTTTGTCAACGCTTGGAGAAGAAGAAGTGATTTTCTCGCCTTATAATGCTGTGGAGCTGAAAGGTATTCTAAAACAGAGAGTAGAACTAGCCTTTAATAGAAATGCCATAAGCGATGAAGGCGTGATTAATCTTGTTGGAGCTTTGGCAGCTCAGGAACACGGAGACGCTCGTAGAGCACTTGATTTGTTGAGAACTGCAGGCGAACTCGCAGAGAGAAGGGGTGATAGTACGGTTACACAAGAACATGTACGTGAGGCACAGAAAGTCATTGAACGTGACACCATAACTGAAACAGTAAAGACCCTTCCAATGCAATCAAAGGCGGTTCTGTTTGCTGTCTATGTCTTGACCAGCAAGGGTCAGCGAGATATTTTCACTGGCGAGTGTTATAACATCTACTCGGAAATAGCAAAATCTCTCTCTTTAGACACACTGACCCAAAGACGTGTATCCGACTTAATCTCGGAGTTAGATATGTTGGGACTGATCAATACTACAGTGATTTCTAAGGGTCGCTATGGTAGAACAAAGAAAATCAAACTGGCTGTTAGCAAGAAACAGATAGGCGTCATTCTGGATGATGATATTCGTCTCAGTAAGGTGGCACAGGATATCCTTGATTAGACAGGCTCTGATTGTGATTACACCTTCGACATATCGTAGAAGAATCTCACACCTGGTGCACCAGTTCTGAGATTCAGAAAAGTGATAATACCGGGGGTTGGTACTATTCCCTGTTTGCGCATGAAGTCGGTCTGGGACTGAAATGTCCCAGAGTTGATGATTTGAACTCCGCGATAGTTATCAACAGCATTGTGATGACAATGACCAAAGTGTACTATATCTGGAGGGGTATCAATCACCATCCAGTCTCTATGAAGCGGAGCAAGTTCGGTCTTTCCTCCATACATTGGTACAAGATGACGTTTTTTGAGAAGTTCTATCATTGGTTTTGCAGGTTCCGTATATGAGGCTCCAGGAATATTCGTCACAAGATCATCCATACTATCTCCATGAGTCAATAGAATATTTACACCCTCGACGAGTATCTGGCTTGGGTCTCCCAACATTGTGATACGGTCACCAAGATTGTATAGAGGTTGTGCAAATTCCTCGGAAATAGGAGGTTTAGGAAGAGCCTGTCGGTTAGCATCATGATTGCCAGGGATACAGAATATTTTGATTTGATTAGGAAGTTTATTCAACTTGCTTCCAAAAAGCGCATATTGCTCATAGATACTCTCAATTCTCAGGTCGTTTCTCTGGGTGGGATAAACACTGATTCCATCTATCATATCACCTGCAATGAAAAGGTATCTGATATGTTTCACAATGGCTTTGTCCTCTTCATCGACATCACGACCATTCATCCAACCAATGAATTTGTCAAACTCATCTTCTAGAAACTCTTTGCTTCCGCAGTGAATATCTGAAATGAAGACAGCGTATACATCTCTTCTAGCTCGACCTACATCTCGGGCTGTTGGAATGTCGGGAAATATCACATCATCAGCAATCATCCTCGCATCCTCGTCGATAAATCCGGAGATGCAGGTTATTTCATCAAGAAGTAGTGAGTTTGCCTTTTCCGAGAGTTGTTGTCCCTTTAGGCCCTCTCGAGTTGCAGGAACAATACAGATTATTGAGTCATCTGCATCTTCAAGATCAATTATTACATTTCGTGATTGAGATATACTCTTGCTCTTTACAATTCCAAGTACTGTCTGGGTTGTGCGACTCGATGTACGCATACCTTCTCTAGTCATTGCCCGTCTCTGCTTTGCAGAGTCCTTTCTTAGTTTGGCAACCTGTGGTGACACTGCGTTCTGAGTGTCAATTCGACTCAAGTATATCTTTTTGATGCGATTGAACCTGTCTGTAAAAAGGGCTAGGAAATCCTCCACAGTTCCTTCAGACCCTACTTGTGCAGCATCGGGATTTTTCTCAATACGAAAGGACCAACCATTTTCTTCCTCAAAAGCAGAGATTTCTAGTGACTGTTCTGTGTCTTCTTTTTTAGATTTATCAATTATCTTCTCCGGTTCTTCTTTAGATACAGTTTCAAAAGTCTGCCCTTCAACAAGTGATTCTACATAGTGACGTGAAAGTACCGCAGGGTGTTTTCCAACTTCATCAGTAATGAGAATGGACTTTACTGTTTCAATTGGGGTGTCTAAATGTAGAATATATTCAAGTGCTTCAGGTGCCACTTGGAGACCTGACTCAATTAGTAGTTTCAGTATAATTTGTCGCTTTGAAGATGTCAATAGGTCACCATTCAAGTTGGTACAAGTTTTTCGTTTTAAACATCATCTATAGTGAATAAGATAAGTGTAGAAAAACATCCTGCGGGAAATGTAATAAGCCGCCTACCCAGAGTTCAAATGGCGCCTTCCTTTGTCAGGTGGGATGAATGTGGTTAACATCAGGAAACTCCAACAGACTGGTGGCAAAAATGGAAGTTCCTTTCTCATAATACTTCCAAAGGATTGGATAGTTAGACAAAAACTGAGCAAGGGAGATCCTGTAGTAGTTGCAGAAAGGGAAGATGGGTGCTTGATAGTTGATCCTCGCCTTCCAAAGGCCGGTGAGAGAAGAACAACAACCGCACAAATGGAACAAAATCTACGATGGGAGATAACAAGCAGATATCTACTTGGTTTTGATGAGATTCGTATCGTCAGTAAGGATCCTATCACAAACGAACAAAGAGATGAATTAAAGCGGATAATCAAACGGTTTGTAGCACTTGAAGTTACTGAGGAAGATGACCATCAGATAGTTGTACGATGTCTTGTTGATCCTGCAACTTTACCGGTGAATACAGCAATGCGAAGAATGCATCTTATCACTTCCAGAATGATTAGTGATTCATTGACAGCTTACTTAGATGGAATCAAGGATATGGCTAATGAGGTAGTGCAGAGAGATGAAGAGGTTGACCGACTATTCTTCTTGATTGTACGAGAGTTGAGGTCTGCAATTCAATATCCCAGAATGAGTGAAATGATGCATATCACACCAGTTGAAGCACTAGATTTTCGACTTGCAGTTCAGTATATAGAACGGATTGCAGACTTGGCGGTGGATATAGCACAGAGGGTTGAGGACCCATTAGATGCTTCCCTCAAGAAAAAGATTGAACCGATAGTAGAAAAAGTAAGTGAGATGTTCTCAGATGCTTTCAATAACCTATTCAAGTTTGATTCAAAGAAGGTAACATCTGTGATTGAATCTGAAAAAGAACTGATCTCTGAAACAGGAAAACTAAGACAGCATATTGTAGCTTCTCCAAATGGGCAGCCACAGACTCAAATCTTGGTTGTCGATAGTCTCTTGAGAATGGGTGAAGCTGCAAAGGACATTGTCGACTTGGCTTTGCCGCATAATTAGAGGAATGAAAATTGACCCAGAAACTGTTTGGCACCTCTGGTATTAGAGGATCTATCATTGAGAAATCGACCCCCGATCTAGCACTCGGGCTTGGGAGAGGACTTGGCTCATTTCTTGATGGAAAAGGAGTTGTGGGAGTGGGTGTTGATGCTCGAACTTCACGGAAGATGTTAAGAAGTGCTCTTGTCAGTGGGTTGATCTCGACAGGAGTAAATGTTATAGATTTGGGAATAGCGCCAATGCCGACTGTCGCTTATTATAGCACAGTCGATGGGATTCATGCAACTGTAATCATTACAGCTAGTCATAATCCACCGACGGATAATGGATTCAAGTTCTTCGCATCTGGACGAGAGTTCATCAGATCTGAGGAGGAATTCCTAGAGAGTTCTATCTCCAATAAAGAGTATAAAGTTGCATCTTGGGATAAAATTGGGTTGATTTCGAAGAAGAATATCAAAATGGATTATTTATCTAAGGCGAGAGAGTTTCTACTGAGCAGAGGAGGCGTAAGCAAAAAGACGAAAGTCTTGCTCGATTTAGCAAATGGTGCAGCTACAGACTATACACCTGAACTGCTTACAGATCTTGGATTTTCAGTGACAACCATGAATTCTCATCAAGATGGCCATTTTCCAGGGAGACCCCCTGAACCATCCCCTAGAAACTTAGGCGATGCAATGAGGATGGCTGCAGAGTCTGATTTTGCTGTGACCATGTGCCATGACGGGGACGGGGACAGATTAGCTGTTATTGATGAAGCAGGTGAGTTTATTGATCAGAACCGTGTAATTGCATTGTTTGCCAGAGATGAGGTTGAGAGAAAGGGAGAAGGAATCGTTCTCACATCAATTGATACCTCTAGTGTGATTGATGAGATTGTTAACTCAGCAGGAGGGTCAGTAATTCGATTGGCTCTTGGATCACTTCAGGAGTTTCTTGCAACTGAGAGAGGAAAGGATGTAATTTTTGCCTCAGAGCCCTGGAAACCGATATTCACGGAATTTGGTTGGTGGATGGATGGAATCACAGGAGCAGGTCGCTTTGCACAACTAGTTGATGAGCTTGGTGATGGTAGTTGCATGAAATTAATGAAGACAATTCCTAAGTACCCCATTCTAAGAGACTTTGTTCCTTGCCCTGACAAGATTAAGCAGTCCTTTTTACCAAGAGTGAAGGAGTTACTTATCCCTGAGATCAGTGGGGTAGAAAAAGTTCTCGAGGTTGACGGAATTCGAATAGACTACAAAGATGGTTCTTATGTGCTGATTAGAGTTTCAGGAACTGAACCAAAAGCGAGATTGTATGTTGGAGCTAAATCAGAACAGACTTTGGACAAGACTGCTTCAGCCGCCAAAAAGATGATGGAACAGGTTCTAGATGAGCTTCAATGAGAGAATGGCGCCGGGGATGAGATTTGAATTCGTGCTTCGTGTCGCTGATTTACATGAAGACTCACGAGCCACAAAGGGCAGCGGTTTTCGAGACCGCCTCCATAGCCACTAGGAAACCCCGGCTCAGTTTCATTTTATCGTTGTGGAGATATAATGTTAATTGTCTGTATTATCAAAATAGGAGAATCGTAGATTGCGACTCAATGAGATGTTTTGCTATAAATTTGCCAGTACCCCTATATCCACAATACTCAATACCGGCAAGTAATTCTAAATCGAAACATGGAGAGCTTACGATGGTGTCAATTAGGAATATCAAAGATTGGTTAAACTCACTCGAAATACCTTTTGAGTTGTTGGAAGACATTAACACATTTCGATTGACATGGGATGTCGAAGGCAAATCATTCGATATTAGAGTTACAATTCGTGCTGACAAATGGATCCATGTCGCAGTACTCCTTCTTAGACCTGAAGAAGTTCCACAAGGGAGTAAGGAAGAGCTGTATGGCTTTTTGCTTCGTGAGAATTGGATGCTCGATGATGTAACATACTCCATGGATGAGAAAGGAAATCTTTACTCTGAAAATGACATACCCGAACAAACAAATCTTGAGAATTTTAGAAGTGAACTTGATGCTGTAATCTTTGGTCTCGAACGGTTTTTCACCACGGTGTCCAGTCGATTTGGAATAGAGCCAAGTGGATTGTAGATTGTACTGTTGCTTTCTTATTATTATCTTTAGCAAGCAACTAATAGAAAAGTGGTGCGGAGGGCGAGATTCGAACTCGCGAATCACTACTGAACGGGGACCTAAACCCCGCGCCTTTGACCTGGCTTGGCAACCTCCGCTTAGTGAAGCAAGATTGAGAGCAGGCCAGTTTTAACCGTTTTGTATCTGTCAGTCTTCAACAGTTTCCCAAGTGTTGCTGCAACGTGGGCAACGCCACTTCTTCCTATACTTGCCGCCACCGAACATCTCTTTTCTTACTAGGGCGACATCATTGAATCCACATCTTGAGCATACTACAGTTTCCATGGAACGCATCTCAAGCCTCACAGGGCATGACTATCATATCTAGTTTTGCTATATGTATCAGGACACGTCACAATGTTTTTATTAGACTCATTAGTTGTCGGCGCGTTTCTGTGGCTAGAAGCCATAGAACAATCCATGATTTTCTGGATTTTCCAGTATGAGTGTGATATTCAGATGTCCTCAAAAAGTAGACAAGCAGTTGCAAGGACCAAGGACAAATGGCGAGATAAGATCTGGTACCAGATTCTTGCACCAGACTATTTCGACAATAAAGAGATAGGTAAAACGCCTGCAGGCAGTCCTGAACTCTTGGTTGGTAGAACAGTACAGCCCACACTCTACGACTTAACAGGGGACTTTGACAGGATTCATGTCAAGCTAAGATTCAAGATATTAGAAGTTGCAGGACAACAAGCTAAGACTGTGTTCTATGGACATGAATGGAGTTCTGACTATCTAAGAGGATTGGTGCGGCGGGGAACATCAAGAATTGATTGGATTGGTCCAATCCTTACCAAGGACGATTATTTGATGCGAATTTCGGTTATTGTCTTTACAACCACACGAGCTAAGACAAGCCAAGAACATGCTGTTAGAAAAGCCATTGAAAAGGTCATTAGGGCTCATGCAAAGAAACACGGTTTTAATGAGCTTGTTACCAAGGTGATTCTTGGAGATTTGGCTGCAGAAGTCTATGAAGAAGTCAAGAAAATAATCCCAATTCGACAATGTGAGATTCGAAAAAGCAAGGTACTCAAAGGACCAGAAGAGGTAAAGATTCGAAGAGCTAGGCTTCGAAGAGGTACACCGGCTGATAAAGAAGCCTAGAAACCAATCATATTTCAAGTCCCCATATTCTCAAGCTTGTGCAGTGCTTGCAGTAGTAGAACCATAAGGTTTGCAAGTTTAGTGAGAGCTTCAGTATCTGTTTCGTTATCAACTACTTCATTTAGAGCCTTCAGTTTATTGATCAGGGTCACTCTGAGTTCGGGAATCAATGTCTTTACAGCTTTAGCCTCTACTTCCTGGTCAGACTGTGCATATACTATTCGTCTATCACATTTGACACAGTAAATATCATCTTTTACCTTGAAAAGGGGAGAACCACATTGAGGACAGGCATCAGCAAGCATTGTGGCTCCATGTCGTAGAAGATCAGCCATTCTCTTTACAGAGGTATCATCTTTATCGCTCATTATATTCACTTCGGAATAATGTGTGTTACAATATAAGAAAAGCTGCAGAATTATTGAGGCTATTTGTGATTTAAACCAAGACTCTCAAGCTCGGTAGGTCTGATGAAAACGTTGATATGGTTAACGAGGTGAGAGTCATTTGTTGTTCGCACTCCATTTGTGCGTAAAGACCATTCAGAGGTGAGTCCTTTGGACCCCGAAACACAGAAGAGCATAGACCAGTCTAAGCACCTCCTAAAACAGATATCGGAGGATTCCTCAGTTCCGAGGAATATTAGGCGTGCAGCGAATGAAGCCATCGCCGTTCTTGAGAATGAAACAGACTCTCCAGCTGTGAGAGCTCAGAATGCAATAGCAATCTTGGATGAGCCAAGCCAGGACCCGAACTGCCCAAACCATGCTCGGACTAAGATTTGGCATGTTTCCAGCTTGTTGGAGCCAATTCGTGACTAGCTCTGTTTGGTCAGCAATAATGAATCAATAAGACCAACCAAGACCGTGCAAGGTAATGGAATGGCACCCATTTCCCGGGCCAGTGTTTGCTAATGATAAAGGCTAGGATAAGAGGAATCTATTCGCAATCGTTGACGCAGATTATGCTGCAAAATCACTTTGACATAGTGCAACCAACCCCAGAAGTAGCAAGAAGATTTGGTCTCCCCTATCGTAGCGATATTCCAGATGTGGACATATGGGACAGAAGTGACCTTCAAGGTATTGTGGCTATTGCTTATGAATCGGTTTTAACTCGTCTTACAGAGGTTTTACGTCGGAGATTAGGTGGGGTGATCACTAGAACGCCTAGGGTAGCAAAGAGCTCCGTCTACAAGGGACTTGTTCTTGGAAAGGATGAGAGAACAGGACAGACAAAGGTTGACTTAGGATTAATATCAGGACTTCTCCCCGATAGAAGACTCCAAAGAGGACAGCAAGTCATGGTTCAAATACGTGCTCATGACTATGGAAGAAAAGCTCCAGTCCTATCATCGAGCATTACTATTCCTGGGCAAGCTGCGGTCCTCCTTCCTGAGTCTGTTGTACGTCTTAGTACAAAGATTAAGGATCAAGAGTCTCGTAGAAATCTATTAAACCTCGGTCGGAAGATTAGAGAACATACGGAGAACTGGGGAATATTATGGAGAACTGCAGCAGAGAAACTCACTGAAGAAGAGTTACGAGATGAGGTGGATGACCTTCTCGATACAGCACAACAGGTATTCAACAAATATAATGAATTGGACTCTACAGGTATTCTCTTTGAAGGTACTAGTAATGCGGATATCGAATTTCCACTAGAGGTAAAAGACACGCTCGATAAGACACGTGCAAAAATAAAGCCCACCATAAAACGACATCATTTCTACAAAAGTGCTGGTTATGCATCGCTTGTCGATTTAGCTGAGATGATTATTGAAGATCGTCCTGAAGAACGAAACTATGTTGTTTCTAAGCTTGAAAAGGTAATTTCACGTGATTTGCCTCGTGTTGACGATTCCGTCAATATAGAACATGTAAAATTAGATGGCAGAAACATTGTGCTTTCTAGAGGAAGAATAGCTGAAACTGCTTCTAAAGGATTCATTATTAGAAGACAGTTTAGACACACAAATCGGAAACTAAAGATGAATCACGATGCACAGGAGAGTGTTGATGTGGTAAGTAGTGAGGGGGACTATGCACTGACTAAAGTAATTCCAGGTGCATTCTCACTTTTAACCAACTATTATTCCCGTGAGGGTAATGTGAAAGGCACCTATGTTAACATCAACACCGGAGTTGAGGTCTATCCAAGCAATGGAAACAATCCTGGAAGAATTCGATATATAGACCTTGAGATTGATGTGGTAAAGGCTCCAATCACTGAGGACCCGCGTATTATAGATCAGCATCTTCTAAAGAAAGCTGTTCAGCGGGGATTCATTACACAAGAGATGGCAGATGAGTCACGTTCAAGGGCGCAAGCAGTATGTGACGAACTCATGGTATCAAATGAGATCAATTCAGAGTTGATGTGATTTCACATCTCTTCAGAATTTAGTCAACAGAATCAGATGTTCTCATTGAGAGATCTATGGCACTCATTAGATCCTCAAGCGTGCCAGCTAGACTTTCCAAACTACGTGATGATCGAATTCTGACATTTACTTGTTGGTTATCAAGTGAACACTCAATCTCAAGACCTTCAGGTAATGGAGTGTTATCAGGAGTGATTGCTAAGAGTGTCCTTCTTGCATCTTCTTTTGATTCGAAATTTAGCTTAATATGTACGCTCAAGATTAACTCCTCTTGCTGATTTCTGGATTTATTGAATTGAGTACATCTTCTCTTGATTCAATTGGAAGATACTTGAACATAAGTGATTTAGGCGAAGTCAGTACTGCATTCAGACTCTTCTTTCTTATAAGATGGAGCACTTGATTCATATCTATTTTCTCAGTTGTCCAGATTGATACGGTTGAATTTTCATTGCTTACTAGTAGAGGACGTTCTTGGTTCACTATACCACTCTGTAGAGCAATACGACCTACGTCGGTTAGGAGCTCACGCTGAACACCAGTAATCTCAATTGATGTGCTAGTTTGGGTTGATATCCCTTTCAGTTTGGTTTCCAGTCTTAATATTACTGAAATGACATCTTTATGATGACTCAGATAGGTATCAATCAGATCTCGCAGTGATCTTCCGCGGTCTCCGATCCATACACTCATTGAGGCTCCTAGCTCTTGTCGAGCCCAGGCAGTTTCTGCAATAGCCTCCAATCCTGACAGATATCTGAGCGGGCTGGTTTCAGTTTCTCGAGTTAGTATAAAATCAGTTCCAAGAATATGAGAAATAATGCTCGGTTCGATTTTATCAAGTAGTTTGGATGTTAAATGTTGAGTAAGATGTTGGGCTTCTTCTCTACTCAATGTACTCATCGGAGAGCGAAGTTTGGGGATTGGAATTTCGGCTTCATTAAGTAGTTCATCACAGGCTTTTTGATTCCCGCTTATACCTTGGATGAATGGTTTCGTGCTATATAGAAACAACTCATCAAGTGGTAGAAACCCAAAACCAAAAAGTCTGATTCCCTTACGCTCTTCTATCAATTTCCGCTCCTTGGCTTGTTCAACTATTTCTTTGTTCGCTTTTGGAGATTGTTGATTATATCCAGTAAGAAGCAAGGTTGCTGCTGCAGCAATCTCTAAGTCATAATCATAGGTTGTAAGATGTTCATCAGCAAATGTATAGGTCACTGCGGGTACTGTGTGGGTTGTTCCAATGGTTAGTGATTCAATCTGCATAGATTCTGAAGTTCCGCCCAAGAATATTGGATAGCCTTTACCCTTACGGATTTTTTTCTTCCCTATTGTATCAATGCCAATGAAAAAAATGGATTCTGATTCATGTTTTACTTGAAAATCATCAACTCTGTTCAAGTCTATGACAGGTGGTTCAAATGATAAGTGAAATGTTCCACCGGATTTCATAATTGCTCTACACATAATTGCAGTGGCAAGCGCAGAGCTTGTATAAGGAGAAGAAACTAGGAGTACTTGTGCATCATTCTTGAGTGTCATCTCTGCACATTGTTTCTTGAGTGATGCGAGAGATTCTGAACCACGTGTTTTTCTACTCATATCATGAGAACAGATTTATCATCTATGATAAAACTATCTCAAAAGGACAGCAGCTTGATCAGGGCTGTATTTCCAATCAGCTGGTAGAACCTTCTTTTTGCGGTAATATTTCGAGAGTCTGTGAATCTTACTTTCAACCAGTTGAAGCCCTCTCTTGGAAACAAAATCCTTCTTGTTCTCTTCCAAATGTCTTCGAATGGTGGCAGCCTTTGCAATCATATTTCGAAGGTCTTCAGGCACGCGCCGTTCTAAATCGTTCTCTCGAAGAATATCCAAGATACGTTTACCAGCAATCACTCGAACCAGAGGTATACCATATTGGTCCCGAAGAATCTGGCCTATCATAGAAGGAGTATATCCAGCCTTGGCAAGTTCAATTACCTGGGCTTCTACCCACTTGGCGTCCTTTTCTTTTTCCATCCACTCAGGGACTCTCAATGTGGAGGGGCGTTTGCTACTAGATTGGCCCTTGCGTCTTGTGTGCATTCTTGCCATTGGAACTACCTCTGAGTCCAAAATACCCTCAAAAACCGGGTTTGAACCACGGCCTAAGGCTTTGGATATAAAGATTGCCTTGTGGTGAGTACTATTTCTTCAGAAAAGAGATGAAGCTACATCAGTGATATCTTCCCCGTTCACGGATTTCGTTCATTCTTGATAAGGTTGGTTCTGCTGTGTTTCCTAATAAATCAACATAACCCTCAAGGGTTGCATCTAACATATCCTCTTGGATATCCCAATGTGTGGTTTCCAGAGCTCGATGAATCAGATGAAGATCAACTCCCTTCATCTCAATGGTGGCATTCATCTCAGAGAGACCAAAGTCTACAATCCATAAACGTGACTTTTCATCTACTATGACATTACTTGTTGTTGGGTCTCCATGAACCACATCACCTGCGTGAAGCAAAGCAATTAGTCTTCCAAATCTGTGACAAAGAGAGATGAGAGTGGATTGTGATAACTGTCCAGCCAATTGTTTGAATTGAGTGCCTGCTATGAAGTCCATTAAGATTGTGTGATTATCAAGGTCTACAGAGTAAACTGCTGGGGTGGGTACTCCAAGTGTCCGTGATATTGTCAGCATTTTACACTCTCTGCTAGTTCGTGACCTTCTAAGCTGCGAGTCTATGTCTTTCAAAAGATATGGCTTCTCTTGGCGCCATTTTAGCACAAAAGGAAATCCCCACTGATCTATCTTGTAAATGACTGACTCTGCTCCTCTGGCTAACATCTGCTTCAACTTGGGAACCTCCATAAAATATCTTGATCGTCGGTGCGCCATTTCGGTAACACATGAGAGTCCTCGATTTTGATTTGATGACCTGAGTTATACTGAAGAATTCCATTCCAAGCAATCATTGCACCTTGATCACCAGCTAAAGATGGAGACACTCGATGAAATGCAGCCTCATGTCTTTTTGCTACACCTGACAATATTTCAGTAAGGCGATTGTTACGTGCAACTCCGCCGGTAAGGAGCAGCTCATTCTTCTTGGTGTGTGCTATTGCGCGTTCTGCCACTTCTGCAAGCATTCCAAAGGAGGTTTCTTGTACGCTAAAACAAATATCTGCAGTAGGAACACCTTCTGAATGAAGTCTTTTTGCAGCAGTGAGCATACCAGAATAACTTAGGTCCATCCCTTTCACTGAGTAGGGAAGATTGTGATAGTTCTCACCATTCTTGGCATGTTTTTCAATCAAAGGACCACCAGGAAAATCCATTCCTAACTCACGACCAAGAACATCTAACATATTCCCAATTGCAATATCTAGAGTTTCACCAAAAGTTCTGAATCGACCACCCGCAAAAGCAATGATTTGTGTGTTCCCGCCAGACACGTAAACTGTTACAGGATCACTGAATTTGGATTCTAGACAACCAATCTCAATATGAGCAACACAGTGATTGACATCGACCAGTGGGACCTCTAGCTTGAGCGATAGAGTTCTGGCAATTGTTGCGGTCGTTCTTAGACATGGGCCCAATCCTGGACCTCGAGAGAAAGCAATAAGACTTACTTTTCCAAAGTCGATACCAGCTTTCTGAACAGCCTCTTTGATTATTTTTGGACCAAGTTCTGAGTGATGCCGACTTGCCTCACGCGGATGGATTCCACCTTGTGTTGGTTTAAGCATATCCCATTCGTTTGATAGAACCTTGCCTTCACTTGTCACGACCCCAGCACCAAATGAGTGCGCAGTTCCTTCGATTCCTAGACAGTATAGTGTCATTTTGTAATAACCTAAGATGTTGTTTTCTTAGAAAAAAGTGTATCCTTACAAGTTGACTCTTACGCTTGGGATATATCAAAGTTTGTTGTCATCTAGCAAAGGCTTTATAATATACTCATAAGGGCTCTCTAGAGAGGTGTCCTAAGTGCCTGAAAAAATGCCAATAAAAGCCTTAGAACAACAACTCAATGACATTGTTTCAATAAAATTGAAGGATCAGAGAATTTTTCGAGGGCGCCTAACAAGATGCGACATGTATATGAATCTCACACTTGTAGATGCTGAGGAACTTGAGGAGGAAAACACCAAAGCCAAGTATGGTCAAGTTCTGATAAGAGGGAACAATATTCTATGGATTCAGATTCCTGAATAATTAGGTTCTAGAGTTTTCTGAGAGTATTCATCGCTGATAGATTCTATCGCTCAATCTCACGGCGATATCGCTCTACTAACTCTACTAGCTCTTCCTCTCCCTTCCGTCTGGCTTGTTCACGTACATTTTGTATGAATGCCTGTAGCTGTTGGTTGAACTTGCCACGACTAATGAATGCAAATTCATCTACTCGTTGAAGCTCAACCTCTTTGGCACTGATAACTGGAATGAGTGCCTTAATCAGTTCATCTTGCGGAAGATGAGAGAGTGGTGTGTCCACAACTACAGCTTTTATTTCTCGGTCAATTAATATTCCCGCCGTTTGTGGACCTCCTCCTGACGCATCTTCGAAAAGAACAACATCACCACTTTTCAAACCAACTTTTTTGATGAATTCCTCGATGCTTTCGCGAGTAAAATGAGGAATTACTTTGACTGCTAGCATGTCTCCACGCATTTCTAGACGTTTTACTCCTTTTAGACGTTCAAGTCGTTTACTCAGAGTGTCAACTTGTTTTTTCAGTGACGCTGTTTCTCGTTGTGTCTTTCTTAGTGTTGATTTGATCTTCTCCACTTCACGATCTCGTTTAATTTTCCAATGGTTCTCACGGTTTACAATCTCGAGACTCTCTGCAAGTTCGCTCTCCCTAAACTTCAGATATTCCACAAATCGCTTCAAGTCATCAATCTTCTCTACGAGCAGTCTGTTTTCAGACTCCAAGTGTTCGGTCTTTGATTTTATTGCTTCAAAACGTTCTTGCGTCAAAGGTTCATCTTCAACGAGTGGTTTTTCTGGAACACTTTCTATGGGTTCGGATTCCTCACTCTCTATCTTAGCGAGAGCTTCATTTATTGAAGACCCTTTTATCACCAATGCTTTGAGATAATTACGATCAACCGATAGTTGTTCATCATGAATCATTTTGTCAATTTGTTGAAATTTCGGAAGAAGACTATTGAATGCGAAAACCGCTGCTGTCAATGCATCTCGTTCGTGAGCATTACGAATTTTTATGTCAGTGCCATATTCCCGAGCAAGTTCTTGTTTGTCTGCGACTGCAATAGGCTTCTTTGGAGTAAAGATAGTCGCATTCACTGTACGAGCTATCTTCTCAACAAAATGGGGAGCTTGTGGTACATCTGAAGCCACCATTGCAGGGATACCATCTTCGTATACCTCTCTGATTAAATCTGCTCTTGTGAGTCCCTTCTTACTTCTTAGAGCACGTACTTTCCCATCAAATGATAGAAGACAATAAGCTGCAGTTGTTCCCGGGTCTATACCTAGAATGAAGTATTTTGGTTTCAAATCCATTACAGCAGGACGAGGTTCAAGGGAGAGAAATTCTACTCTTTTCCGAACAGGGGATATAATTACTTTGAAGTCTCCACCACGCTTTGTTTCAACAAGGCTATGGATAGCTGGCAGAGGTGCGTATGTGACTAACCTTGCACTTGCATAGCCAAAATCAGATGCACGAATATCAAGATCATACTCGATTTCAGCGGCCTTCAACTGCGACTCAATGAAACGGGTCATCTGTTGTATCTGTGAGTGGACTCTGCGGCGATATCTGTTGGCACTCTGTCCTCCACGTCCGGGTTTTCGTCCTCGAGTCACCTTGATTTCTGTCTGTTCGCCAAAACATTCTAGTGAGTGACCAACACCTTTAGAGGCTAGTTGCGCTGCAATGCGTGCAGATTCAAGAGGACTAAGCTTACCTCGAGATATAAGACCATGGCGTTTTGCTAATATTTTGAGAGGTGTTTGGTGAGGTGGAACTCCAGTCACTTGGACTATTTTAGTATCTGTAGGGATTCTATCGACAAGATGAAAGAGTGATTTTGTGTCTGGAACTATCTCAAAGATGTTGTCAGTACAAAGCCATTTAGGAACAACTTCACGAACCAGTTTTAGTAACGCGCCTCTGGATATTTCGGGATATTCATTTAAGACAACCTCGTTTCTAGTGATCACACAAGCAAATTTTGGAGCTTTTTTAGATGATGCACTATGTGAGGGTAGAATGTCAAAGCCAATAATGAATACTCCATCTTCGCCCATTGGGCTCAGCACTCATTCTTATGAGATAGGGAGAGCTATTGAACCTATTTGTTGGTTCAATATCATACAATTAACTATTCTAACCATCCTCAAACAACAACTATAATAAAGCCATGCTTGAGCAATCAGGCAATACTCATTCGAGGTGTATCAACTGTCCGAAACACTTGAAATCAATAACGACGACGCAATTTTGCGAATTGGACGCGCTCTTTCATCAGGAACTCGGTTAAAGATACTGAAGATCTTACTTCAGGGAGAAAAAGACGTTACACGAGTGGCTAGACACCTCGGTGGAACCGAAGCCAATGCCAGCGCCCAGATTAAGATTCTAAAGGATGCTGAATTACTGGATTGTAGATACGAACCAGGTCAGCATGGTCTCAAGAAAATCTCATGGACCAAAATCAAACGCATCATCATAGACCTAGAGTAATTCTATTGGTCAATTACAATAATTGACTGGTAAGTCTGTTGGAAAGCCAAATCAAACAGCTAAGTGAGCTTTCCAACGACGTATTCTTTTCAGAATATTGTCACGTTCATCAGCACGTATTGATCTCGAACCACGTGCTTTTAGGAAATTGAGAACTATATCCATGTCTCTAGCAACTTTCCCTTTTTGCACTTCGTCGTCATCATCAATCAGGTATTCTCTTGCAGCCTGTAGATATTCATAGATTATCTCTGCAGGAGCCTCTCCAGTGCGTAACTCGTGAGCAATTGGATCAAGAACCCTATTCACTTTTGCACTATTCCCAGTGTCTGAGTCTTCATCGATCGTCATATCAATTGGTGCATCATTTTCTATTGTGGAAATAGTGATTTCATTGTCTTTAGAGGAGGGGGATGATTCCGATTCAACTGAATCTGAGCTGGGAATTTTAACTTCAGAGAAGAGAGGAAGAATTGATGGGGAAGTTTCTGATGCCGTATCGGAAACAAGGTTCAGACGACTACGTAGTTCATGTAGTTGGTCGAAAAGCTCCACAAGGCCTGATTGCATTGAATCGATAAGCTGTTTAATCTCGTATAGGTCTTCATCAGTCAACTATTGGAGCCCCCTAATTCAGTTCTTATCATATCCAATTGGAACATCATTCTTTCGTCTTATCAGGATTGCTAGGAGATACATCATCTGTCAGATTTTCTCATTGCATCAGAAAGACTCTTGAGTACACCTGTTGGCTCAAATTTTCTTCCTCGTATCTTTACGAATGTAGGAACTGATACTGTTTCACCGACAAAGAGCGCTTCTCCGATTTCAAGGGTGGTGATTGCATCGAGTGATGGCCTGTCAATCCCCTCACTTGATTTCCCAATATGATCCAAATCGTAAGGGTTTGTACATCTAAAGATAGCTTGATTGCTGCACTGGCTTAGAACTGTTGTGGAGAGTTTTACTGGTCTCTGTGATATCAGACAAAGTAGGGCATAGAATTTTCGTCCCTCGCGAGCAATTGTTTCAATGCGACTCTTTGGGAGAGCAAGCTCATGTCTGCTCTCGGGACAAAATTGGTGGGCTTCTTCAAGAACTAGTAAGAATGGAGGAATCATCTCGCGTCTTCTAAAATGCAGAAGTTCGTTCGTCAAGTGAGAAACAATGATTTGTTTCTTCTTGAGACTGATGAAATCGCTCAAATCAATCAAAGCAATTTTCCCAGGTCTTACAATAGTCTTGATATTTGGGACTGCTTCCTTCCCAAAGAGACCTGTTTCATCAAGATTAATCAACCAACTAGAGAGAGCTTCACGTGTGTTCTTGCTTATTTTTTCATCATTTTGTACATATTCGACAACATCAGCTAAGGTGTATCCTTCGTTTAATGTGTTCTTCAGTTCAGATATAGCTCGACGTAGGTCTCGAATTTGAATTGAACTCATATCTGAAACAAGTGCTCCTATTGCCTCTGCTGAGAGCATTTGAACAGGGATTTGAAAGTGTGATCCTCGAATGTGCTCTACTTCAAATTGACCTTTGGATAATCCGAGAGCTTCAGGAGTTATGTCTTTCAGATAAGAGTACTCTCCATGTACATCAATGACAACAACAGAGAGGCGGCCTTTTTCCTTTGGTCGAGATAGTAACTCCTCTAAAAGGACAGATACAAAGTATGATTTTCCTGCACCACTCATAGCTAGAATTGCTAGATGTTTGGATAACAACCGATCAAGTGATGGGGCAAACTCAAGATTCTGGTATGATAATTGGCCAAGATGAAGACCCTTTTCTAAGTCAAGTTTCAGAAAAGAAGCAAGAATATTTTCATCGACTTTTCGAACAACAGCTCCCGGAGAAACTGCAAAATATGGTCGGATTGTGTGACCTTCGCTCCATAGTCCCAGAACACGAGCCATGGCAACAGTGTATTGCCATCTGTCTGTAGGAAATATTGAACGTAATGGTTCGCCTCTTGATTGATATTCTCGTACTGCTTCTGCATGTTGATAGTAACGGTTTGTACGTACAAGGTTTTGGACTCGCGCTATTACAGTCCCTACATCGGTAACAACTGATACGAATTCACCACGTCGTGCAATAATCTCCCGAGGACCACCCTCAAGTACAAATGAAAATTCTATAACATTAGGCCCTGAGTCAGTAGAAACAACAGTACCAAGTCTTGTATTTGCTGAGAATTCGGTCATTATTCAACCTCCAAACGGATTTCGTGAACGTCTTTTTTCAAGCGTCATATAAGTTAGTCCAGAAAGTGCCATCAGTCTGTCAATGATTAATCTTGTTTCATTTGCAGTTATTTTTGCACGGGCATCAGCCTCAAGAATTGGTGTGGGAATGCCATATTCGGGATGTTGAGAAGAGAGTGGGAGTATTGCTGATAGTGCTTTATCCAGTCTATCAGTAACTGTTTCATCATCCTCTGCTGAGAAAAATTCTACTCGTAATGGTAGATCATCCCTCGCTGTTTTTAGATAAGTAACCCAGATAGATGATGCCCAAGTAGAGGAATGATCACTAGTCGAATTTGGATTATGAAACAGTTCTGATGAATATCGGAATGCAAAAGATCGCTCTCCTTCCTCAAGAAAAGTGTCAAGTAAGTCACAATCACGAGATATCTTGAGTAACCATCTATAGTCAATACCTTGCATCATTTCAAAGATTGCAGGTTTGCGAACAATATGTGGAAGTATTTCACCCATTATTGTAGCTACTCGGGTTGATTTGCTATCTTTCACGATGCCCACTAATGTTGTTCCCTTTTTCCTAGCCTTGTTGTAGAGTTGTTTGTACAGAGATAAGATTTCTTGGAACTTTTCATAGACCATGGAGCCAGTTTGGGGACGGTCTCGAGGATGATAATATAAGGATCCATCAAGGAGAACTAAATCTGTATGGTATTCGTCAAGAACTGACAAGGCTACTCTTAGTTCAGCGGCAATACGTTCAAGTGAAGCAAGCTGGTCTAGCTCTACACTGGATAATGTGAGTAGTAACGGACTGACTTTTGGTTCAGGAAAAGCATCAGGATAGAAATCAACAGCCGGGCCTTCTTCCGCACCAAATTGGAATATTACTGCAATTCCTCTAGTCAAGACTAAATCCATAGATCTGAAATGTTTCCTGACTAGACCACCATCTATGCCTGCAATTCGGAGACCTGAGAGACTAGTAGGCTCTATCTTAGTATAGAGCTGTTTATCGATAATATTCGATGCAATTGCTGGGAATCTGCTCAAATCAATTTGGTTTCTAATAGTTCTAAGAACCTTTCCAAATCCTTCTTTTGTTACCTCGATTTGCTCAATTTCCTCAACTAATTTTGATAGTAACTTATCGAGGTTTCTTTCCACTATTTCTTCACTCTCGCCTTTTTGTATTCAAGTGCAGCCCTTATTAGACCCAAGTAGAGTGGATGAGGATTGTCAGGTCGGGACTTGAACTCTGGATGATATTGAACACCAATCCAAAATGGATGATTAGTGAGCTCAATCGCATTGATTATTTTTCCAGTCGAATCAAAAGCTGAAACCTTGAGTCCTTTTTCATGCATCTTGTTCAAGTAACGATCAATCAAATGATATCTATGTCTGAATCTTTCGTGTGTCTTGTCAGTCCCGTAGATTCTATGCAATTTTGTATCTTCTGCAATATGAACATCATGTCCACCAAGACGCATAGTTCCACCCTTGTCCTCTGTAAGCTTCTGATCATCCATTAAATCAACAACAGGATATAGACTATCAATGTCTACTTCTGTAGTATGGGCTCCTTTCCAACCCATGACGTTTCTCGCAAAGGCGACAATTGAGAGTTGTGCACCATAACAGATGCCTAAGAGTGGTATTTTGGATTTCAAAGTCACTGTAGCGGCGCAGATCATTCCTTCAACACCACGTTCCCCAAAACCAGGTGTAAGAAGAACTCCATCCACATCAGATAAGTCGCTAGTGAGACACTCTTCAGTACTTCGCTCTTCTGTTTCAATCCATTTTATTGTAACTTTTGTACTACAAACAGCTGCAGCATGTGCTAATGCTTGATTGATACTTTTGTAAGAGTCACCAAGTGTAGTATATTTACCAGGCATGGCAATTGTTATTGTATCTGATGCTTCATCAAAAGACCGTACCATTTTTGACCAAGAGTCCGTATCAGGTCTTCTTGGTTCCAAACCAAAGTGTTCAACAAGAATATTTCCGAGACCTTCTTCCTCGAATGACAACGGAAGTTGATAAATCACAGGAATATCTGGATTCGAGATGACCCTTTCTTTAGGGATATTACAGAATAAAGCAATCTTCTCCTTTGCGGCGGCGGGGAGTCTTTTCTCTGCCCTGCAGATAGTGATATCAGGTTGGAGACCTAGGCTTTGGAGTGTTCTAACGCTGTGTTGTGTTGGTTTGGTCTTGAACTCTCCTACAGATTTTATATAGGGTACAAGGGTGACATGAACAACAGCAGTACGATTTCGACCTAGTTCGCGTACAAGTTGTCTTACGGCCTCAAGGAATGGCATAGCCTCAATGTCACCAACAGTACCACCTATCTCTACTAAGAGAATATCTGGAATTGAATCCTTTTTCACAACATCCCAGATTCTTTGTTTGATTCTGTCTGTTATGTGTGGTATGATTTGAACTGTCCTTCCAAGGAATCCACCTTTACGCTCTTCAAGAATGACTGAAAGGTAGATTTGTCCTGACGTGATATTCTGAGATGGATGTACATTCATTCCAGTGAATCGCTCGTATGTCCCAAAATCCAGATCAATCTCAGATATATTGAATTCAGAGTCATTAACTGGACGGAATGTCCAAGTCTGGTCTGTTACAAAGACTTCCCCATGTTCAATAGGGTTCAAAGTGCCAGGGTCAATATTCAGATACGGATCAATCTTGATTATTCTGATGTTGTATCCTCGAAATTGAAATAATTTTGCAATTGAAGCAGTAGTAACTCCTTTTCCAATACCAGAGAGAACTCCGCCCGTTATGAACACAAAATTCGGTTTTTCTTGCATAGAATTCAACATCAGTAACCTCAAAAATAGTTTTGGGAAAATGGAAATTCTCCAAGTTTGGAGCTGCAATTGTATCCTATCTATAAACTATTTGGTCAATATTTTCTAAGACTTGGATTTCTTGTTTGTCATACAGGTTGAGCAAGGACACTTACACGCATAGCACTTTGAAAGAGGTATTGAAAAGCTTCCATTATGTTGTGACCTTCTCTCGCCACACTCCTGAAGACAGGCACAGATGATGGAATCTTCAAATGCATTCTAAGATGTTCCTCATGGATTGCACTGGGAAGATCTTGTTTGTTAAGGCACACGATTAATGGAAGAGGGCGTTCTTCTTCTTCAATCATCGATATCAGCTCATTCCAGCTTGTTAGATTCTCATTTAGAAGATGTTCTTGAGAGTCTGCGACAAAAATTACTCCATCAGCTCCGACTAGTACCACTTCTCGTGTGGACCTGTAAAAATCTTGACCTGTGGCAGACCAAATATGAGCATTTATTGTCCAACTATTACTTAGTGAGAAAGGAATAGTGCCAAAATCACAAAACATTGTCCTTCCAACAGTATTTTCTATTGAAGTTAGCTTTTCTGCATAGTCTAGTGTTGAAAACAACCATCGAATAGAAGTTGTCTTTCCACTCATTGCAGGTCCAAAGAAGACTATTTTGAGTCCCACGGTACGATTCCCATAGTCAATTATCATTTCTTAACCTCCAGTCATGTTCCCCACATGCTGTCTACCCATGCTCCAAGTCCAGACAATGCTCCACTCTTTACACAATCAGAGAAATCTTCATGCCATTCGGCTCTGATAAATTGAATCAGATCGGGTAGTTCTCCTCCATCCCATCCAATAGCTTCGTACAGATTCCTCTCAGTCAGAGTTGTGGATGCGCCAAGTTCTCTTGCCAACCGTATTCGTGACAATAGAGTGACTGCTCTACGAGCTGCATGGACATAGTTGTTGATCTCTTCCTCGAAAACATCTTGTGTCAGTTTCTCAGACTCGTCATCCAGTTTGAGGACTGCTGTTAGGATGTGATTCGATACATTAAGACCACGAAGTGATTTCGTAAGAAGACGTCTTATCCGCTCTAGTGATTGTTTCTTCCGAACCAAGATTTTGTTCACAATTTTCTTCTCAACTTCAAGGCTACTATTCGTAGATCTAACAAGTGAGAAAGTTATGGATGAGGGCGAACTTACCCTTAAGATTCCGCAATTGCTCGAGTTTTTCAGAATATGAGAAGTTACATCTTGAAGTGTGTTCTCAGTCACTTGAATACCTAGTACTGTAAAACCTAATGGTACACCAAGAATCCAACCCGCAAAGTGTGAAATTCTATCCATAGCAAGTCGAAGATTGCCGGATAAACCGCATACAATGGTTCTGCTAACTTCATAGTTGTGTTTTTCTTCTTCCCATACTCCCAGAATCTCTGATTCCGATGTGAAATCACGCCAAAATACTAGTTTATGTCGGTGGGAACATAAAGTGGTTAGACTCTCTGTGATGTCATCCACTAATTCGATATCCTCGCCTGCAACAATCACTGGCATCCTTTCTAGTAATGTGTTCAACAAGAGCGGAAATTGGTCATCCATTAACTCGATTAATTTCATGATTGAATATGTCATGGATCTCTCCTCGTTAGCATTAAGCCACCGTTGGTACCCCCTGACAATAACAGTTCTTTCAAATCATCTGGAACTGCAGGTTTTACAGCAGATACTGCAGCCAAGACTCGTCTTATTTCTTCAATGTAATGTTTCAATAGAAGCCTCATAAGACCAAGCTTTTGATTATCCTTTTCCACCCATAAACTGAACACTCCATTTGGAACTGCATAGATAAAATGACGTGTTTCCTCTGTTTCGCACAAGACAGTTTGAAGGGAGCTGTTTCGGAGCGTTCGTACAACTCGTTCTGATGCGTCATGAAGTGCAAAGGACATTGCGGCTAGTCGGTCGTTTGTGAATCCTTCTAATGAAACACGGACACCACCACTTAGCGACAAAAATACTGACCCGATATTTGGTATGCAGTCATGCACTTGACGAAGGAGAGCTCTAAGACTAAGTGCTTGAGAGCGGTCAAGTGAAATCATTGATCTTGAAACACCATAACTCGTATCACGACCTTCAGCCACAGAAAATCCTTGTAGTACTTTTTGAGTTTCATCAAGACTATAAGATCGAAGAGGAGGAAGTCGCCCATCTACATGTTGTCTAAGAAGAAATGATAGTCTGGAAAGATTGTCTTTCATCTCAATGAATAATGCGGCAAGATTCACTCTAGGTGCAGTTGTCACTGTCAAGAAATAGTCTGGATCATTTGGTAACGAGGCAAGGAATACCTTGGAAGTATCAGACTCCATTAATAGATACTTGAAATAGCCATGTATGAGTTTAGCTACCCCAAAAATTGCGCAGGTTGAGGATGCCACTGCAAAAACTTCATCCTTACTGAACCATACTCCTGCGCTTGCTACAGGGAGTCCGTCTTTTTGAATCAAAACGACATTCTCAACGCCAGTGATGGTCTTAATGTTCTGTAAGGTTTCAGTTAGTTCATCGCTCAAGTCCTCAACTCCGGACGGAAGGTTGGGTTCAATTTAGAATCCATATCGCAACTATATAACCACCACACAGAATTGAGGGTTTCAGAAACTTAGCTTGCAAGTCTATGATGCGATCAGACCATTTGTTCGAAAATATCCTCACATATGTATCAGAGCAGTATCAGGAACTTCTTGGAAGACCTCCCGTGCAGCTCTCCCAACTTTTATGCGATTCTTATCGAATGTGTACACTCGAATTACATCAAGATACGTTTTCATCATTTCTGCAATATTAGAGTACTCTGAGAGTTTATGCGGAACTCTCTTTCCATCAAATACCTCAAAAATCCCTATCTCCATTGGATCAAGTTGGTGAGGATTATATGGTACTGATGGTAAAGTGGGAACATCAACTATCACTTCGTCACAATTGACTCCAGCAATAGATGCAATTTCTTCTTGAATGCTCTCACGAACTTTTGTTTTAGTGAGAATCTTAGAAACAAATCGGTCTTCTGTATGAATGACCTTTTCGAAAGCTGACTTGTAAAGAATACGAGAGTCGAGAAGATTAACCATTTTTGATGCTTCTTTGGCATCCTCTGATTCTGAAGTATTTATACTTCGAACTCTTGAAATGAGTGACATATCATCTAGTTCTAGGAACTCTTCAGGGGAGGAAAAACTAGTAAGATCTAACACTTTGTCTGCAGCGTCTATTAGTTTGACCAACATGACTTCGACACTTCTAACTGTTTTGTGATAATATACATTGAGAAACATCTCATATCTTGCTACAAGAAACGATTCTAATGCACCTCTTGCTGCAATATCAAATTGCATCTGATAGTTCTTTGAGATTTCAATGCTATTGATCAGACGGTGAATGTCAACTAGTCCATAGTTTACCCCACAGTAGAATGAGTCTCGAATCAGGTAATCCATCTTATCAGAGTCTATTTGCCCAGCAACAATTCCAGCTAAAATAGCATCCTTCTTGGTCTTCTGACGACCTCGAACTAAGTCAGCTATTCTTTTCTTCGAGATTCCATCAGATTCTAGCAAATCGCTCAGTTCACTCTTGAGGATTATCCACTCTGTCACATCCTCGTGATTCATTCCACGTTTCTCTATGAGTACTTCCTCAAAGACATGACTAAAAGGACCATGACCAATATCATGGAGTAAGCCTGCTATTCTAACTTCTTGGAGTGTCTGGTTTCCAAGACCCATTCGGCTTAGAAGTCTTCTACCACTGAGGCCTGCAAGATACATAACACCGATACAGTGACCAAAACGTGTATGTTCTGCTGTTGGATAAACAAAATGGCCACCAGAAAGCTGTTTGATTCTTCTTAGTCTTTGATAGGGTAATGAATTGATGATTTTAGCCTCAGTTTCAGTAATACCTATGAAACCATGGATTGGGTCATTAATCTCCATAGCAAATTTCAACATGTTTCACCTTCTTGAGTAAGTATTACATCTGAGGGTCAAAAGACCGAATCTCACGTACCAATTCCTCAGCAGTATCTATTTCTGATATACATAAAGGTAGATGTATGCTGTCAGCTATTCGTATAGCAAGTGAATCCAATTCTTTTATTCCTTGAAGTATAACCACTGCGGGTTTTACTGCAGCAGAGGTCCCAATCTGACTAGCTTTGATGGCTACCATTGGGGAACGCCCTGTTGTAACATTTGTAAGAATGGCTCCCCGCTGAGTTGTTCCACCATATAGTCGGAGAAGCTGTTGGGGAGTTAGGCTAACAATGGCCTTTATGCTATCAAGAGCTGTATAGCCATAGATGTCTCTATCGAGCAAATTTCGATGAGTAAGAACTTTGCAGTTAAGATGTTCTACAAGTAACCTTGCGGGTATTGGAAATCCGAATTCACGACTATCAAGAATAGCATCCGAAGCGATTTCGGGGGCGATTAGTTTCTCAAGTGCCATAGCTACTCGCCCACCATCAGAAGCATCCATCTCAATTAACCCTTCGACAAACCGTTTAATGGTCTCAACTCGGGGTGATTTCCGTCTACCACTTTCATAATCACTTATGACTGAAGGCGATACATTGAGATACTTAGCGAGATTCTTCTGAGAGATATGAAATCTTTCGCGCCATCGTCGCATAACAGCGCCAGGATCATTCTCAGCGAGGCATATCTCACCAGCCATTGCTTCTGCTAACCTCCGGAGAGCCTCACTACTGTCCATAATATGTCTGCCCTTTGAAATCGCTATAAGAGTTGCGTAGACCCTAATTTGAGCCTTCTTCAATAAGGATAAAGAGGATAGATTTGTGTAAAATTGGAATCGTACCGAAGAACTCAAAGAGGTTGATTTGACACTTCTTGTTGGTACTATAGATGTATTTCACATTCATTGTTGGTACAGCAGGCTCAGGTAAGTCCTTGCTAACTGCATCGCTTGAGAAATGGTTAGTTGGCTCGGATTTGAGTGTGACTGTAGTTAATCTCGATCCTGGTGTGGATTCTCCCCCCTATACAAGTGATGTTGATATTAGAGAATATGTCGATTATGGAGAAGTCATGAGCTCATTTGGATTAGGCCCAAATGGAGCTCTTGTAGCTTCGTTGGACATGGCTGTAAGTAAGGTCAATGATATTAGGGATGAGATTATCGATACTGACCGAGATTATGTACTTGTAGACTGCCCAGGTCAAATGGAGCTTTTTGCGTATCGTAACTCTGGACCTTTAATGGTATCAAGTTTGAGAGGTGATGATCCAGCACTTTCGCTATATTTACTCGATTCTAATATAGCCCGTACTCCCACAGGTTATCTCTCATCAACACTCCTAGGGATTTCAATAAGTATTCGTTTTGACCTTCCACAATTGAATGTCTTAAGCAAACCAGATATTCTGACTGAGAAGGAGGTAGAGGAAATTGTGGAATGGGGTTCGGAGTTCTATTTACTTGAAGAAGCTCTCGAATCATCATCGGAAGGATTGCGGAGAGAATACTCACGGTCCGTTTTGGATATGCTTGAATCACTAGACACAGCTACCGCAAGTGTGCCTGTTTCAGCAAAAGAAATGACTGGAATCGATATATTGTATGGAGAGATGCAACGCATCTTTGCAGGTGGCGATAATCTATACGAGTGATGACTATTTGAGTAAGTATTTTGTCTATATATCTGGTGAGTACATTAGCGCAGCCAAAGCAGAAATCGATACATTAACTCGTTTATCAGACTGTAATACTTCAGTTCATTGGGATGGACGAATTGGTCTTGTAGATTCTCAAAAAAATTTGACTCCATTTTTCCTTGAGAGAGCGGCATTGGTTAAGGAGGCTGGAGTTCTACTTTCAGAAACAGATTTGCACGATGATTTGTTTGATCGTTTATCTGATGATATTTTGATAGATAATATCAGACCAGGTGAAACATTCTCAGTGAGAACTATCTCAGAGAATGGAGAGTTATCAATAAACGATCGGTTAGCTTTTGAAAGTAGTCTTGGTGAACATATCAAACAGGTTGCTGGTGCGAAAGTGCATCTAGACAACCCTCAGGCTCGTATTCTTGTTGTATTCACGCGAAAATGTATTCGAGTTTGCAAGTCTTATGCTTCAATTCTAAGACCTATGTTGAGAGATAGAGCACCAGGAAGAAAACCTTTCTTTCATCCTAGTATGATGAATGCCACTCTAGCTAGAGTGATGTGTAATCTTGCAGGTGTCATGCCGCAAGAGGTTGTGCTCGATCCATTTTGCGGAGGTGGTGGCATTCTATGCGAAGCGGCCTTTATAGGTGCGAGAACTGTTGGCATCGATTTGAATTGGCGGTTGTTAAAAGGAAGTAAATTGAATCTTTCATCAGTTGGAAGTAGCTTTAATGTCATTCAAGGAGATGTTCGTGATTTGCCAGTTAATGGATGTGATTGTATAGTAACTGATCCACCGTATGGAAGAGCAAGTTCAACGAGAGGTGCTCAGGCTATTTTGCTTGTCGAAGATCTTTTTGAAAAAGCTGATTCTATTCTTCGTCGCCGAGAAGGGAGTATATGTATTTGTGGGAGTAGTGACATGAAGCTTCAAAATTTAGCAGAGAGTAAAGGACTTACGGTGAGTCAAGTTATTCGATTTAGAGTTCATAGAGGATTAGTAAGGGAAATCCTCACACTTGGAGTTTAATAGTTGATGATTTTGCCATTTTTTGTTAGAGGGGTGAACCAATTAATAAAATCATCAAATTCTGATTCGGAGTCAAAAGAAATTATAATTTCAATACTACCCAAGGGTGGCAATTCTTGATCGTCATCAATAATCCGCGTTTTTCTAGCAAAGGCAGCTTGTTTATCAAAGTAGATTTTAGTGGAGGTTCCATTCCAGTTTAATCTCAATCGCTTTCGAGCGGCATCAATAATTCTTGTTTCATGGATAGTCTGACGTACGAGATTTAGTATGTCTTGGTTCTTTGATGATAGGGATATCTCTTGGATATGATCACTATCCATAATTGTCAAATCAGACCTACCTAGAAGATTCTCAAGACCTTTTGTAACTTTATTAGCATCTTCTGTAGGATTTACTGGACATATTATAAGAACTTCCATCTCATGTTAACCTCTTCACTAATTCTTTGGATTGTTCTTGGAATTCAAAGATTGTACCTTCATTCACAAGCATGATATCACTTAGTGCAATCACCCCTCCGAGACCTACTGAAATTTCCCTGATATCACGTTCGCGGAATACTTCCCAACTAGGAGGCGCATCCTCACGATTCCTTTCACGGAGTCTTTTGTAACGCTCTTTTGGAGAAGCATGAACACAGACAATTACAACAGAGTCAGCACAATCATCGAATACATCGATTTCGGCGATGCTCCTGCATCCCTCTATAACGATTATCTCAGATTCAAGTTTCTTTAATTCATTCATACAGAATAGAGCTATTGCACCAGCACCTTTTGTTTCCCGAAGTTCCAGCATGACCTTTTTGGTGTTTGCTGGATTTGGTTCAAGGCCACGTTTACGAGTTTCTTCACGAATCACATCACCCATCACGATTACTGGAATACCAGCATCATGGAATGCTTGAGCAACTCCACTTTTTCCTGCACCAGGCATACCAGTCACAATAACCAATTTCATTTTTCACACCAAGAGTCTTATAGCTCTATCATGTAATTAGGAAACACCTTGATTTGATAGGTATAATTATACCCTCGTTTCGTAATTGCCCTTTAAGAATTCACTTAGAACCGCCTAGCGTCATTGTAATATTGTGGATGTACTATTGTTATTCACCTCTGGAAGTGTTAAACGTGAGTTCTGTTGTCCGAGCTTTCTTGAGTATCAATATAGAAGATCAGTTGTTGTTATCTAAAATTCAAAATATACAGGGAACACTAGACTTGACAGCTGCTAAGATGAAGATTATAAAGAGTGAGGATATCCATTTTACCTTACGTTTTTTTGGTGATACTCCACTCTCAAGATTAAATCAGATTCAGGCATGTCTTGATAGAATCAAGATTGATCCCTTTGAGATTGAAGTTGCGGGGATTGGATCATTTCCCAACAATAGACGACCAAGAATCATTTGGATTGGAGTCACCAAAAACGCATCTGAGATTCTTAAGCTAAAGAATGAGATTGACTCTTCATTGATTGAGATTGGTTATCAGCCAGAGAAGAAAAAGTACACTCCTCACGCGACCATTGCCAGAGTCCGTTATGTCAAAGATTCAAAACGAATTAATGAAAATTTGGAAAATCTAGCTGAGGAAGTACTAGGAGAAATGACTGTCATGAGAGTTAAAATGATGAAGAGCACTTTAGCGCCCTCAGGGCCCATTTACGAGTGTCTATGGGAAATTGGATGAAAAATTTGAATATAATGGTGGGCCGGGGGAGACTTGTTCCGGTTTGGGGAGATCCCAAATCGTTTGAACTCCCGATCTCTTGCATTTTGTGACTTGAGGTTTGGGTTCCTCAAGTCGCCCCAAGCAAGAATCATACCAAGCTAGACTACCGACCCTTGCAACATGAGATTGGGGTGACTCATGATTACGGATGCGATGTTTTGGACTAAAGATAAACATTACCACTATTTGATAGATTTATGAAATATTTGGAACACGTGTTCTGTTTCTTTTCAACTTCTTCTTATCAATGATTCAAACTTATCAATAGCTTCATAATTCTCGTATGTGTTGGAATTGAAAATGGGGATGACAGTATAATGGTCACTGATCTGGTATACCACGATATTTTTGTTGAACATGTGATGTCTCCAGGTCATCCAGAGAGCCCAGAACGGCTGAGAAGTGCTTTGAATTCAATCAGATCTGCGGGTTTACTGGATAGTCAAAAAGTGAATCTCCTGACTCCAAATAGAGCCCCTCTAAGTGAGGTGTATCTTCTTCATGGTAAGGAGTATCTTGAGGGAATAAAAGAAAAGTCAGAGAAAGGTGGGGGGATTTACACAATGGATACTTCAGTCAATTCATACACATATGATGCAGCATTATACGCTGCTGGTGGAGGAATAGATGCAGTTGATAGGGTAATGCATGGAGATGCTGAGAACGCATTTGTATTGTGCAGACCGCCTGGTCATCATGCTGAATATGAAAAGGCTTTTGGGTTTTGTTTTATCAATAATGTAGCTATAGCAGCCAAGCATCTTTTGGAAAAGCATGCAGTTGAACGTGTATTGATAGTTGATTATGATGCCCACCATGGAAATGGCACACAACGCAGTTTTTACTCTTCTAAAGATGTGTTTTACGTGGGACTTCATCAGGATGGGAGAACCTTATTCCCGGGATCTGGTTTTCCAAATGAGATTGGAATGGGTGAAGGAGTAGGTTATACAATAAATTTGGCAATGTATCCAGGAGCAGGAGATTATTCCTATAATCGGGCGTTTTCTCAGGTGGTTGAGCCTATAGCAGAGTCTTACAATCCAGATTTCATACTTGTGTCAGTTGGTTATGATGGGCATTTTATGGATCCCTTGACTAATCTTGGGCTTACAACAGCTGGCTTTGCAATGATGAATACCAAGCTGAAGCAGATAGCTAACTCATATGCTGATGGAAGAATAGTATGTTTTCTTGAGGGAGGTTATAATCTTGAAGTCATGGGTATGTGTTCGTTGAATCTTCTTCAGGAGCTGATGGGTATAGATGTCACTTCATTTGATGATAAGTATAATGAGAGCAATATTGTAAGTGACTATACAGAGAAACTAATTGAGAAGATTATCACAGACTCGCCTCTGCTATAATGATTACTCACCAAAATCTTCCAACAGTGTTTGAATTGAGTCTATGTCATCATCCTCAACTGAATCTTCAATATCAGTGGTTGTTAGTTTTATATCGATACCTAGCTGTTTCTTAATTGACTCTGCTATTGAAGTGCCAATAGTAGGAATTCTTGCTAATTCTTCTATTGGAACTTGATATAGATCAGCCAAGTTGACCAATCTATGATTGTGAAGCATTCTACCTCTTACTCGTCCAATTCCCTTGAGACTTACAAGTTCTAGAATATCTGAACGAACTCCATGACGAAGACGCAATCTAAGATTTCTGAGAAATGGAATATGGCTGACTGCATTGGATATTCTGGAGATTTCTAATGCTGCATATGTCAACCATTCTGCAGATTGTACAAATCGATGAACATCACCCATACCAACATTGTATTTTTCTGTAATATCTCTCTCAGTTTTTTCAGAGATCCAATCTTGAAGCAGCAAAGCAGTCTTTACCTGAGCTAGAAATTCTAAGTAAGTGCGAGGACTTTCTTCGATAGGTGGTTCAATCATAAGTTCATCAAGATGATCATCTACGGTAATTTCATACTCTTCAGCTTCGGATCTTGTCACATATGATAATGGTTGGTCTGGAGTATGGCATAATAGATGTAGAATACCAATCATGCTATGGTGGTCTGTTTCAGACAACACATCACGAAATAATATTGCTGTATAGGGGTCAATGTATAACTGGGAGGTTCTTCTTCCAATCAGTGTGGCTGTATAGGAACCATCAGAGCTTGTTTCGATTAGACCACCTTCCTCAAGAAAACCTAAAGCGGATGAAACATGTTGATTAATCTCCCATTGGTCAAATTGATGTGAGAAGAACGTACCTCCTATTAGAGAGTCTATCTCTTCACGGTTTCTCGTCATTTCTGTGGCAATAGATGCTAGAAGATGAGCACGAACTGCACGCGGAGAGGCCAATTTAGAGGTGATTTCTTCAGGCTCTGATAGGGTGTAGTTGTCAATAAGAAAATCATGTTCAGGTTCGGTCCGGGCTATTAGTACAGCTTCTCCATATTTATCATATTTCGGTCGACCAGCTCTTCCAGCCATCTGTTTGTATTCTAGAACTGGAATGGGATAGCTACCACGGTCCGTTTCAAAACGTCTGTAATCACGAACAATTACACGTCTTGAGGGAAGATTCACCCCAGCTGCTAAAGTTGGAGTCGCAACAATCACTTTCAACATATTTTCTTTGAAGTAGTCCTCAACAAGTGTACGTTCTTGATTATCAAGACCTGCATGGTGAAAAGCAGCTCCATTCGCTATAAGTCGTGCAAGTATTTTAGAAGACTCTGGTGCTGATGGGGTCCTTCCAATTTTACTTGCCCCTTTAGATAGCTGTAATATTATATCATCAGGGATATATCTTCTGAGAAAGGGTGCGAGTTTCTTTGCAACAGTAACGGTTGATCGACGACTTGATACAAAGACAAGGACTTGACCATTTTCGTCAAGTGTGTCACAGACAACATCAGCTAATTCATCTCTTCGGGTCCTATTGATATTTCGAAAGCTGTTCTTTCCGTCTTTAAAGAAATTAATTCGCCCATCCAAGTAAACCCCTTCACTTAGAGGTACAGGTCTCCAAGTATCTCTAACAAGCTCAGCACCAAGCCACTCAGCAATCTGATTGGCATTTGAGATTGTTGCACTAAGAGCAATAATCTGAATGTGTTTTATGATTTGAATGAGCTTGGCTAATACCATCTCAAGTGTAGGGCCTCTTTTGGGGTCATTAATGAGATGAATCTCATCTGCAACAACAATTCCAATATCATTGATCCATTCAGCTTTATGACGGACCAACGAATCAGCCCGTTCAGTTGTCACTATCACAATGTCTGAATCATGTAGACGTCTTCCAGGGGAATCATAGTCACCTATCGACATTGAGGTTGTAATGCCTAGTGACTCGTATTTCTTAAACTCTATATATTTCTCACGAGCAAGAGATTTCAGCGGCACAAGATAGAGCGCTTTCCCGCGGCCATCAAGTATTGTTTTGAGCATACAAATTTCGGCAACTAACGTTTTTCCTGAACTGGTGGGTATTGCAAGAACAAGGTTCTTTCCATCAAGGACTCCTGTTTTGAATGCAATGATTTGGGGTGGAAAAAGCTCTGATATTCCTTGGACCTGAAGATGTTTGATTATTTTGCTGTTGATATCAAGCTTGTCAAGTCGAATATTACTCCACTCCAAATTTTACTGGCAATATTTGAGGGATCTAGATCAGCTCTGAGAGTGTCTGATTTTGCCCTCGCGTGGACTGTATAATATTCCTTCAGCCAACAGTTTCTCAATGACTTCTTCAGCTCTTTCACGAGGCAGTCCCATGGAAACTGCTCTCTGAATTAGGGCATCTTTATTCACTGTCGAGGTTCCTTCAGACTCCATATCACGAATAGCTTTGATTATAATGTCTGAGGAACTTCGTTGTGATGCACTCATCTTAGAAACAAGACGGTCAATATCGATTTTTCCTGTTATTCGGTCAAGTGCCACCATACGAAGTGATTCTTCCATGAGTCGGACTGCTGATTGAGCATCCTCCTTAGTGACTTTGGATTGCAACGCCATTCGAGCCCGAGCCTCTGATAAACGAACAAGTGATTCTAGCTGACGTGCTGTGATTGGAACTGGTGAAGCTCCACCTTCTGCACTCTTTCGTAGATCTACATAGAAATTCTCTATCACCTCTGCTGCCTCTGGTGATAGTTGTGGAATAACATAACGATTAGCATATCCAATATATTTCTTCAGAAAATCAGGAGCGATAGGCGGCGTTGTGGTTTGATCTTGTGTCTTCTTCATCTGGTGCATATTAAGTATGAATTGTGCAAGCTCACGGTCTCTTGTGGCCTCTGGCGTATCAACTAATATCCAAATCAAATCAAACCTTGAGAGAATAGTGAATGGCAGTCTGATGTTATCTTGGACAGAGAGTGATGACTCATAACGTCCCAAAGTTGGGTTGGCGGCTGCAAGAATAGAGGTTCTTGCATTCAGAGTAGCGACAATTCCAGCTTTTGCAATACTCACTGTGTGTTGTTCCATGGCTTCGTGTATTGCAGTTCGATCATTAGGGTCCATCTTGTCAAACTCGTCAATACATGTAATCCCTTGGTCAGACAAAACCAATGCTCCAGCCTCAAGGGTCATAGCACCAGATTCAGTATCATGAACTACAGCTGCTGTTAGCCCAGCTGCGGTGGTTCCCTTTCCGGAGGTGTAAAGTCCTCGTGCAGCAAGTCCCGCTACAAACTTTAGAATCTGACTTTTTCCTGTTCCGGGGTCTCCAACCATCAATATGTTTGATTTACCCCTAAGGCGAGTCCCATCAGGCAATGTCTTTCCAACGCCACCAAAAAGGAGGAGCGCAATTGATTCTTTGATGTGTTCATGACCGTGAATAGAAGGTGCTATTGATGCATTGATTCTTTCATGAACATATGGATCCTCAGCTAGCTCTTTGATTCGCTTCTCATCATCTTCTGATATCTCAAGTTGTTCATACTCTTTTTCTGATATCTCAATACCATTTGCTTCAATGAACACATTGAATGTGGCAAGCTTGCCTCCTCTTCTTGAGAAGTCAGGAGATGTTTGAAGTATACCAGTCACTTTGACCAATTCTCCAGGTCTGGAGATATCAACAATATCACCTTCAAGAATGACATCAACAGACCTAGGCATTTGTCCTGGAGGAAGTTCCTCGGGCGACTCTTGGATTCTAACTTTTTGCCAATCTTTGAATTGTGATTTCTGAGGAAGCAAACGCATGGGTGTTTTCTTTGTACAAACTGGGCACAACGCTGGTTCTGTATATCTTCCTTCTTCTTGGGGTTGTGGTATTTCTGCTTGACAAATTCTACAGAGGAACATTGCTTGGACTAATAGTGGTTTGACCACACTTGCTCTCATCATGATTCCACTGATATGTATCAGCTTCCCGATATGACGCGACCTCAGAGCACGTAGTGCTATATGTTCAGGATAATTGACAAAGCGTGTTTTTATGAGGCTGACATCAAGACTAGCAACATAGTCCGGATCTTCGATACGCAGTACTGAAACTAGGGCATTATCTGTCATCTCCAAGAATTTCTGAGGATCTTCTGCTGCTAATGCCATGAACACATTATCGAAGCTGGTCAGGTCTTGAAAATCGATGGTGAGGGATATTTCATCATTAATTGACATTTGTTGGATTCTCGACCAATAGGTCAAAGTTCCTTGTACATCTTTGTATGTTCTTAGGAACTCCTCGAATCTTTCCTGTTCATCATAACCGGACATTTCTGCTAGCCTCGATAATTATTAATTATTCATGAATACGTATTCTTCTATCAATATTCGATTTCTAGTTCTTCTTGATTTGTATTTAACGGCACTAATTCTAATTACCTATTCCAGAATATTTTGGCGCCATCCGGAGAGCAAATCAATTAGCTCTTCACAGAGCCATCTCTCTTCATAAGCCATTTGTTTTCTCTTCTCTTGATATGCTCCTGATTTAGCTACTCGAAGTATTTTTGATAATCGAGTTTCTACCAAAAAGGGAACCATGCGTTGAAGTTTTTCGATTTCGTCATATTTTCTAGGGTCTATAGATGTTCTGTCACTCTGAAGTCGGAGTACTTTTCTGTTGAGAGCTGTGTAGAGATATGGTTGAAATGTTTGTAGTTTATGAGGTTGTTTTTCTTCTTCTCGATAGAGGTTTTGAAGTCTTCTTAATGAGTCGTAGGCATCTTCAGGTACAATATCTATGAAATCATATCTCATAAATCGCTCTATTGCCCAGTTAGGAAAACTTGCCCTGTCACCCTTCTTGAAAGGACCCATTTTATTTCCAGCCACAGTAACTTCAGGCATTGATTTTTGAAATATACATTCTCGGGTTTCATTGAGAAACATCATCTCAAAGCGATTCATCTCATCTTTTGCTTCACTACATATCTTCATGAGAAACCACATTCACTTTCTGATTAAGTTGAGATAAAGCCCTTACTCTGTATCAACGAGGCAGAATGATTAATCCTATGCTTCATTTGAGTGATATGATTCTGTTGCCAGAGAATCTTTTAAAGCGCCGAAAAGGAATCATCACGAAACCTGTAGAATTGTAAGGTCATCATGACTACAATATTGGTGGGAACTACAAATGGATTTGGATCTATGGACTGAAAAATATCGACCTCCAACTTTAGGTGAGATTATTGGTCAGGTATCAGTGATTGAGAGCTTAAAGAAATTTGTAGAAACCAAGGCTGTACCTCACTGCTTGTTTGCAGGACCACCTGGGACAAGTAAAACTACTGCAGCAATGGCAATGGCTAGAGACCTCTTTGGAAACACATTTGGACGGAATTTTATGGAGCTAAATGCAAGTGATGAAAGAGGGATTGATGTTGTAAGAAATCAAATTAAGAATTTTGCAAGGACAATGCCATCAGGTGATGCACCGTTCAAAATTCTTGTTCTTGATGAGGCCGATCATCTTACTGCGGATGCTCAGCATGCTCTACGACGCACAATGGAATCTTATGCTGTTTCTTGTAGAATGATTTTGATTTGTAATTATTCTAGTAGGATTATTCCACCTATTCAATCAAGATGTGCAATTTTTCGCTTTTCCAGACTTAGTAATGATGATATTGCAAGTAGACTCAATTATATCGCCAAAGAGGAAGGAGTAAGACTTCTTTCTTCTGGCATTGAAGCTATTCTGTATCTTGCTGAGGGGGATATGAGAGCTGCCATCAATCTTCTTCAAGCTTCATCATCCACAGGTCAGAAAGTGACTGATGAGATTGTATATTCAATCTCTGGAAAAGCAAACCCAGAAACTGTAAGGAAGATGCTTAGCGATGCCAAAGAGGGAAAATATGATCAGTCTCTTGATAGTCTAAGGAGTCTAATCTATCAGCAGGGAGTTTCACCCGTGGACTTGGTGAAGCAGATGCATCGTGAGATTGAGGATCTAAATCTTGATAGTCAAAAAAGATTGGATATACTGAACCAGACAGCTGAAATAGAGTTCCGCATGTCTGAAGGTGCAAATGGTGAGATTCAACTTTCCTCACTCTTAGCGCGTCTGGGATTGTGAGTAAATGGTAGTGATTCTAAATGATTGATGAAAACCTACCTTGGCCAGAAAAACATCGTCCAAAAACACTTGAAAGAGTGGTTGGGAATCATGAAACAATCCAGTCATTGAAAAACTGGATTGAATCATGGATATCAAAAATTCCAAACAGAAGAGCAGCTCTCTTAATCGGACCACCTGGAATAGGAAAAACTGCATCAATTGGAGCTATGGCAAACGATTTGGATATGGAACTTGTAGAATTCAATTCAAGTGATAAAAGGAACAAGGATAATATAGAAACATTAGTTTGGAGAGCTGCATCACAACAAACTCTCGATGGTAGACCTAGGCTTATTTTGTTGGATGAGGTGGATGGTCTCTCAGGAACTAGTGATAGAGGTGGAGTGGGAGCGATCTTGAAAGTAATCAAGGACACGGTCCATCCAATTGTTATGACCGCAAATGATCCAAGTAGTCCTCGTCTTAAAGATCTCATGAAGGTATGTCAAGTCTTCAGCTTTGAGCTCATACAGAATAGTGATATCGAGAAGATATTGAAACATATACTGTTGGAAAACAATGTGGAAGTATCTAATGAAGTACTCAACGAGATAGTTGAAGGTTCGGGAGGAGACCTTCGTGCTGCAATTTCTGATTTAGAGTCTCAGGTGAGGAGTGGTTTAACATCTGTAGTAATTGAATCAGTTATCAGAGACTCAAAACGTGGTGACGAAGAAACTCTACGGCATTTGTTTGCTTCAGCGAGTTCGAAGGCTGCCAGAAAGGCATTATCTGAATCAGAGCTAAATCATGATTCATTGGTATTATGGCTAGAAGAAAATCTACATCTTCATCTCATGACTCCAAATGAACTAGATGATGGATTCGAACAACTTTCTCTTGCAGATTTAACACTTGGAAGAATCATGGTAAATCAAAATTGGAAGCTACTTGCATATGTTTACGACTTCTTATCCATGGGAGTAGCTATGAGCCGATCTGAAACGCCGTTCAAGCGTGTTAAATATTCACAGCCTTCATGGCCACTTTTAGTTTGGCAAGGTGAAAGAAAACGAGATAAACAGGCTGATGTCATCTCGTCTCTATCTGAGGTGACAAGAGTTTCAAAGAGAAGAGTACGTCAAACCCACCTTGATAGCATTCGCGAGATTCTGAAGATAAATCCTAAAAGTCTGGCTGATTTCGCGAGTTGGTTGAATGTTGATAAGTCATCATTGGCCTTGAAAAGTGGTCGATGACATTACTTACTGTTCTAATTGACCGTCTATATTGTTCGAGTTGATTGTATAGTTGTTTTTGGATTAGTCGAATTGCGTATTTGCTTGGCTTCATTTGGACTGGAACTATTGTTTCCATAAGGACTAGGTTTTCTGGTGGAGCGGGTTGGATCCCACTTTTAAAGACTTGATGTCCTGAGAGAATATTCTCGATAGATTCAAGTTTGATTCTTTCAGCTCCAATTTCTGTGAGTAGTGTTACTATTTTACGTACTAGTTTCCAGAGAAATCGAGTTCCAAAGATATCCAAGAAATAACCATTGTTATGGAAACTAATTGATATGTTCAGAATTGTTGTGGTAGTATTTCGACCACCATCAGGTTTTGCAAGTTCAAAGAAATCATTAGATCCGATTAATAGAGCTGCTGCTTTTTTGGAAATTTCAAGATTCAAATCAGTCCAAGATTTGTCAAGATAGTATCGATAGTGTCGCATCAATACACTGTGGCGTGGTGAAAAATTGGGAGGCGCTTTTGTAGATGCCCATAATATGATATCATCTGGAAGATAACGATTGATTTTGTCAATATTGAATTGATTCTCTGTAATGATCATAGCCAGTTGTCCAATACTATGAACTCCTCTGTCAGTCCTTCCTGATAATTGGACTGTTTGAGTAGAGTGGGACTCTCTGCTCCAGCTTGTGAGAGCATCGATTAGTTCTCCTTGGACTGTCGCAAGACCTGGTTGATATTGCGAGCCATGATAATCGTCACCAAGATAAAACAAACGTGAGAGATAGTTCGTCATATCGTAGATACCTCATCATGACTCCCAGAGATTGAATAAACTTCTTAGTGAGCGTGCCCTAAGGTCTTCGATTTTGTATCGATATATTTTGATTCTACCAAATTTCTTCTCCTCTATGAGACCTGAGTTTAGTAACACTTCAAGATGTGATTTTGTAGAACTATGATTGAGGTCTACTCTTCTACAAAGCTCTGAGATATTTAACTCGTTAGAAACAGCAAGTTCCTTGAGTATCTTTATTCTTCCTCGTGATGAGAATATGTCTTCAATGGCAATTTTATGCGAATTTTCAGAATCCATTATTTTCTCATAGCCTCCTTGGATGTATCGAGCAATCCCGAGAGAAATTGTTCCAACATCTCAGCTGGAACCTCAGAGAACCCAATAAGAGTGGTCTGACCTCTCTGGCCTGTCCCGGATTTCTTCGTATCTATGATACCATGTGAATGGAGATCTTGAACCCATTCCCAAATTTGGGTATGTGCCCGTGGTTCTTGGTAATATTCTTCACATATTGAACGATACATGTCTTCAACTTCACCAATTGTAACATACGCACCACGAATCTCTCTAAGTTGCCTTGCTGCGGCTAATAACAGAAGTTTATGTTGAATAGGTAGTGTAGCAAAAATTTCCTTTCTGAGCTCAGGATGAGTATCAGCTTTGGCACGACGTGCATAATCAGGTATTACAATATCTGTTTGGTCGCTATCAGCGCATTTACCTGCGCGCCATAGGAGCTCTATGGCATAGCGTGCATCACCGTGTTCAGAAGCAATATCACAGATGACTTGGATTGTTTCATCCATTACAGCTTTCTTCTCAAAGGCCATTTCTACACGATCTCGGAGTATATCATAAAGCGCATCACGATTATATCTTGAAAAACGAAGGATATTGCGCTGAAGTGTACTACGTGTGCTAGAATCAAGAATATCATCATCAAGAGGGATTTTGCGACCAATTCCTATAATTGAGAGTCGCTGAGTCGCATTTAATCTGTCATCCATAAGACGTGTAAGATCATATAAAATGTCAGCACCTCTTTGTCTGATGAAATAATCAAGTTCATCCAGAATTAGGAGAAGATAGCGGTCCTCTTCATCGAGAACTTCGACTAGCATTTGAAGCAGTTCATCAGGAGAATGTCCACGCCTAGGAAATTTTGGTTTAAACTCTCTCAGTACTCGAAGAAAGACCAAGTATGATGTCTTATTAACACGGCAATTAATGTGAATGTTATGAAGTCTGATATTCCTTCTTTTTGCAGCTTGAATCATCTGTTCAGAGAATCTTTTAGCTACAGCTGTCTTTCCTGTACCTACTGGTCCTTCAATGATGAATCTATTACTCGTGCGACCTGGTGAACTGATTAGAGTCTTGAAACTTTGAACAAGTGTCCGAATTTCTGATTGACGATGAGGAAGGCTTTCTGGTACATAATCAATTGATAAGAACTGTTCTGATTTGAATACGCTACGTCTACTGAGTTCATCTTCAACATAATCATGAGGCATAACAGTCTAAACGCCACTCTATTGATACACCTTAAAAGCGTTTGTAGAGCGTACGATTAAATGTATAGTAAAGGGGGAGGTTGCCGAAAGTAATGGCGAGCTCCTAACTCAAGATCCATATCATTGTCATTTCTGACTCATAGGGGTCATAGCAATCATCGCTCGCCATGGATTTGAACCCGGCTTGGAAGCTTGGGAGGCTTCCGTCCTAACCAGACTAGACCACGGTCGCTTTGTGACTCACGAAATTAAATTTGATAAAAGAATATCGGAATTCTAATAGCTGTAAGAGTATACTTATCTTGAGTATATTATTGAACGCTGATTGGGAATTATGTCTATGTCCAACAGTAATGAAGAAGTTGAATTTTGGCAGGGGAATCAGGCTTGCGCAGAAGCTGCGATTTCTGCAGGTTGTAGGTTTTTTGCTGGATATCCTATAACACCTGCTTCTGAAATTGCTGAAATCATGTCAATTAAACTTCCGAAGATTGGAGGAGTATATCTTCAAATGGAAGATGAGATTGCTGCGATTTCTGCAGTTATTGGTAGCTCATGGGGTGGTGTGTTATCAATGACTGCAACTTCAGGTCCTGGGTTTAGTCTAATGCAAGAAGGTATAGGATATGCCATTATGACAGAAACCCCTTGTGTTATAGTGGATGTTCAGAGAGCTGGTCCTAGTACAGGTCAAGCTACAAAAGCAGCACAAGGAGACTTTATGCAATCTCGATGGGGCACACATGGCGATTACGAAAGTATTGTACTTGCTCCTAATTCTGCACGAGAAACTTACGAACTCACATTAAACTCGTTTAAACTATCTGAAAGATTACGGCATCCTGTAATTCTTTTATCAGACGAGATTGTGGCGCATTCGCGAGAAAGAGTTGTAATTGACAAGAGTGAGGATAGTACGGTAAGAAGACGATATTCAAAGAGAGGAGATTTACCCTACGGAGTGGTTGATAGTGAGGGACATGCACTCATGCCAAGATTTGGTGATGGACATGATTTACTCATAACTGGGTCTACTCATAATGAAAAGGGGTTACGAAAAACAGCAGACCCGGAGGTGCATGATAGATTAGTTCGCAGATTATCAACAAAGATTCAGAACGCTCGTGGTTTATTGGAGGATTATCAAATTACAGGTCCTGCCAGAGCTAAATGGGGTGTTGTTTCATTTGGCTCTACATCTAGGGCAGTGAATGAACTGATGGCAAATAACTCAGAGCCTACACTTCGATCTTTTCGACTTAGGACTTTGTGGCCCTTTCCGGACGATGCGATAAGAGAATTCGCCAAATCTGTTGATAAGCTAATGGTTCCAGAGCTGAGTCTTGGTCAATTATCAAGAGAAGTAGATCGGGTTGTGAAGGGAATGGTAGATGTTGTTCCATTGTACAAGATTGGTGGAGGACTCATGATTGAACCAGATGAGATTCTTTCAGTGATATCATAGTCTTGACTTTCTTCATTGATCGAGCATTTTGTAAATGAGTTGTTATCACTTGTCGTAATCACGATTGTGATATTTGTGCGCATCCAGACTCTGATAGATATTGAAATATTAATGGTATTGAAAAATTGACTACTGATTATGAAAGTGATATTATGAAGACCTGGTGATATCCAAGGGGGAAGCAAAATCGCTTGAGGCGTACTTGAATTAATAATGTCAGTTATTGTAAAGGGGATAGATAAATTATCACAGAATATTGTTACATTAGCCAAATATACTGTTTGATTATTATCATCCAAAAGTCCTAGATTGAATTCTAAAGTTTCGTCATAAAATGCGATTTCGTCTGATACGTTTGCAGTCATTGTTCCAGTAACAAGAATATTGATTTCAGGACTCACTACAAACTGATAGTATTCATTCAAATGAGATATGTATACAGTATGATGTCCAACTGAAATACTGTGCCAGATTGGAATTGTGACAAAGCTGGGTACATTAGGTTGAACATCAAATCTTTGTTCAAATTGTAGTGATTCAGCAATGAATTGAAGTTCTATTGATTGGTTCCATTCAAGATATTGTTTAATTAGAAACTCTATCGTAATGTTCTGGCTTCTTATGACATTCCAATATGGCTGGATTGATGAGAATTGTATTTGATTAGGTAGAACATCTATCACAGTTGTTGTATTTGCAGTTTGAAATTGAGAATTCATTGCTGTGAAATTAATATGATAAAGTCCTGGGCAGGTATTGAAAGGGATTGTACTTGAATATAGACCACTTCCTAGATTTGTCATTATTCCAGAACCGAATGTTGCAATCCATTGAATTGTACTATCATTTATAGCTCTAGATTCTAGATCAGTATGTTCTACTATAATTTCAGCCTGTTCGAAATGTTCTCCGTCAGGTGATTGACAATATACCGAAGCTGGTGACGAAATTATTGTTAGATTAGATATTGAAGGAAGAACTGTGACTTGAAATAAGTCTGAAAAAGGAAGAAAGTCCTCAGTTCCGTAGCTGGAAACTGTTAGATTGTATAAACCAGGAGATCCTAGTGACTCACTCCAATTAAGTTGCAATATTCCTTCTGAGGTTGTGGTTGTGTTCTTTTGAAAAACAGTTTGAGAGTTTGAATTCTTTACATGTAAGGTGACGGGTTCATTCGCGTAGAATATATTATTGCTGTATATACTTGTTATCTGTAGTGAGAGTGAAGTGTTCAGTCCATATTGAACTGATAGGGGTGATAGTGGAATCGTGGTCAGATGACCTCTATTGATTATGATTTCGATATTATCACCAGCACTTTGATATACTGTGTCAAAGATTTCTACAGAAAATAGAACAAAGGCCTGTACTCCAGTTTCGTTAGGAGAAGTATAATCTGGCATAATAGTATATGATGAATTTAGGTAACGGACTGTAGGAGATGGAGGAATGAAATACTCATCTGCAAAGGATGGTCCAGTATCAGTCACTATAGCAAATGAAGCATAGCACCATCCTTCATCGCTGAAATCAGCGGTAAGTTTTGCAACCATGTCAATTGTTTCTCCGACCTCGTAGACCAATTTATCTGTTTCAAAATATTGGAAATCAAAATAAAAAGCTGAAACTGGAATAGTAAAGCAAGTAAAAAAGAGGATAGAAATCGTGAGAAGTGCTGTTGGTTTTCGTGTCATCCAATTACACCGAAAGAGTGTCATTATCTTTCTTAAAAAACAGCACATGGATTCAACGGTAGGTTTAATTCACAATGGCATGCCGTCAATTGTAGGTTTTAGTGGATAAAGGTGTATCATCCATGGCGATTACGCTCAGGACTGCTGTCATAGATTCTGTTGAGGAAACTGAAACTAGAAGATTAAAACTGCTAAAGGTGTCTTCGAAAAGTGATGGTGCGATGCTCACATTGGAACTACCTGATGCACTATCAGACACACTAAACACAAGTGATTCAATCACAGTTGTTATTGATTCCAAACCTATTACGAAAGGTGAACAAGCAAAACTCTACATTGAAGGTAGTGTTTTCAAGAAATCAGAGAAAAATGGTCTAGAAGTCGTTGGATCAGTAGGTGGATTACGATTAGTCTTTTCACTTACAAAATCTACTCCAAGCCAAAGCAATGTTTTCAGCTCAGAGAAGTTCTTCCTTGCAATAATGTAGAACCTTAGTCAAGGAGCCTATACTTGATTACTTTCGGCCATCTCTCTTTCTGACCGGACTGTCAAAGACTGTTTAATGTCAGGCACAGTTTGCTTGGATAGACAAGTGTTCTCTGGGAGTATATGTTTAGTATCTGAAACCTAGTTAGGAGTAATTGTGCACACTCTCAATGGGTGTGGTTTTTGACTGATGGAACATGTGAATCTCGTTTAACAGATTCGAAATCTTGTCCTGATTGTAGTGGTTTTCTAGTCACTAGTCATGGACATATAGTGTGTGCTGAATGTGGTTTAGTACTCTCAAGAGAGTATGTTTTACCTACATACCAGATGGGAGAAAGACCTAGTAGTGACACTCCTGATGCAAGTATGTATGTATCCTTGGGAAATCGAATGCATATTGTAGATGGTCTTGGTAGTTACATAGGCTTTCACAAAGACAAGTATTTTCAAGACGCTCAAGGACAGGCATTGTCTGGAAGAATGCAAAAGAAGTTCAAGCGTTTGAAAACGATATATAGTACTAGAATAAGAATTGGTAAAAATGAGGCAAAGTATAGAGCTTTGCGAACCCTCAATCATGTATCGAAACTTCTTATGATTAATGAGCAAGTTCGTGATCGAACTGCATATCTATACAAGAAAGTAGTGAACGAAACCTCAGGGAATGTTAGTAATAACATTCTATTGGTAGCAGTCTGTCTTCTTATGGCTGTAAGGGAGTTTAAAGATGAAGCTCCAATAACACTTGATGAGATTGCTGATGTATTTGAAAAATGTGGGCACCGAGTCAATGTAAGAGCAATTGTACGGGAAGCCCTTAGGCTCAAATCACTTACAGGTTACTCGCCTGAAATACGGAAGCCAGAAGACTATGTTCCGAGGGTTATTTCTATGTTGATGAATAATCCAAAAGTGGTCAATAAGGTCCAATCAAGAGGTTGGAAGATAAAGGACTATGAGAATGCTCTCAGAAACAAAATACTAGACGTTCTCAAGATAATTCCTTCTTCAAAGCGAGGCGGAAGAAACCCCTTCATATTTACGGTTTCAGCAGCCTATGCTAGCGATCGGTTGATCGCTGTGGAGTATGGAAAACGAGCAGTTCTAACTCAGAAGCTTGCCTCGACTGCAACAGAGGTGGCTGAGTACAGTATTAGAGACCATTTTGGTATGATGAAAAGAGTCATCGAGTTGTCGCATGCAAGTATCCATTGATTAAATCTGCTAATCTAGGAGATTATTTGGAATTCTCTGTATAGATGATTGTAACTATTAGGTGGATGATTAGTTGAGCTCAAACATCCAAGTGATTCATTGCCTGAACAGACGTTGTGAAACATGTCCCGAAAAAAGTGATTATGGCTGTTTGAAGCTTAGGAATATCAAAGAATCAGGAGGCAAAAAATCACAGGTAATGTTGGCTGAGGCTAAAAGAGGCTTAATTCATTTCTGTAAGTTATCTGAATTAAAAGAAACAGAACCTCCTTGGAGAAGTGAAGATTGGGAAACCGTTTTCATAGGTGTAAACAATCATCTGTTTGAGGTTTTAGAAGAAGTAATTTCAATATACACAGTTGGAGCTTATCTTTCTATATTTAAACGAGGTGAGTATAATCAAACGGAGTTCATTACAGTTCCACTGGTTAAAACCTCTCTGGAACATTCTCTTATTGTAGATCTGAGTCATACATCAATTCCGATTGGAGATGGAATGTCTTCCTTTAGAGAGGGTATTACTCAAAAACTGAAACAGAGTACTGAAGATATTTCAAAATACATTATGAATCTAATACCTGAGATTAATTTTGTTAGAAGATTAGCACTTTCTGAAATTATTGCTCATCGTCGAAGCGTTCTTGGACCAATAATACCAATCATTCTTGATGATTTGGTGGAGGAGATTTTTTTTGATAGTCCTGAAACTACAATATATTTTGACCATCAAAAATATGGTAGGTGTATTACCAATATTACTTTTCAAGAACAGGAGATATCAAGGATTATCACGCTAATCCGTGCTGAGAGTAATCTTCACCTCGATAGAAGTAATCCTTCTCTAAAAACTGATTTACAGATTTATAATGCCTCAATGCGTTTTTCTATGAGTGTGCCTCCACTTAGTCCTGATGGATTGCACCTTGAGATTCGTAGAGCCAAAAATAGTGCATTTTCGGTTCATGATTTGATTGAAAATGAAACGATGTCTCCAGAAGTTGCTGCGATTTTGCTTTTTGCTGTTTCATGTCGATTTAATATCACAATAACAGGAGGTCCTGGAGCTGGAAAGACAACTCTTTTGAATGCATTGGATATGACAACTCCAAAGTGGTGGAGAAAAATTTACATTGAAGATGCTATTGAGAGCAGAAAACAAAAGGATACTCATCAGATTCGATTTAGAGTAAATCCTATTGATGAGCAATCGACGAAATTTAGTAAGAGTGATGAAATAGTAAAATGTCTTCATAGGTCACCAGATTATCTTATTCTTGGAGAAATCCAGACAGCAGAGCATAGCAAAGCTCTATTTCAGGCAATAACTGCAGGTCTTCGTACTATCCAAACCTGTCACGGTGAGTCTGCTTCAGGTCTTGTTTCTAGATGGAAACTCGGGCATGAAGTCCAAAATGATAATCTTGCGTTAATGGATATAATAGTCACACTTGAAAGGCCAACACCGGGTAAGTCAAAACGTAGAGTAAGTGAAATTGTAGAAATAAAAAGAAGAGTAGTAAATGGCATATTGGAATTTTCTGGTTTGAATAAAGTATATGATTATAATCAAGGAGTCAAAGATAACTGGTTTCATGATGGAGCATTTATGACCCGTGCAAGGGATCTCGGATTTGAGAGTCATATTCCAGCCTTGAATACGTTGATTGATATAATTCGTGATAATGAGTACCCTTCTAATCTTGAGATGCTGAGTGAAGAAATGTGGTCCTATGGACATCCCATGAGATTTGCTGAACGTGAAATATGAGAGATGAATGTGGCTCTTTTTGAGGACCTTATAAGGAATAGACTATACTTGAGTTTAAGGTGGAATTCTTTGGTAAAGGATGATAGTCTTCTTCGTAATGAGAAGGGAGGACCATTGGTTGAGGAGAGTCTACTTCTTGGTCTTGCAGTCGTTACGGTTTCCATTGTAATAGCAGTCATCCTTCAGGCTACAGGTTGGGCACAAGATGTTGTTGAAGGATTATTGCAGCTTTTACAGGATAGCTGGAGTAGTCTGACTCAATTATTTGGTACACCATAGTGGCTGATCTGTCTTTGTGGGGAAAGGCTTATTTGTGGAGTTCAAAACGAGCCCCATCGCGCTCCGGACTGGCAGTTCATTAATGGCTCCGGTAGAACATTGTAGACTACCTACAATGATACCGATTGTAGTCCGGCCCAGCATGGGGGACTCTCGATCCCCCGACCCGGGTTCAAATCCCGGCCGGAGCACCATGTTTCAATTTTAACCTAGGAGATATCTTCGTCGAATAATCGGTATGGATGAAACTCCAACAGAAACAATGATTGCAATTACTAAACCAATCATGCCAATACCTTCTAGCGATTCTATATCAGCTATGGTTATTTCAATTAAGAATGATCCGTTTGTCGAGAGAACTGATTTTGAAGTTTCAGATTCATAGAATAAATTATAGTGACCACTTATGAATGGAACCCTAAGATGAAGTATAAACATACCTCCTTCAGTGCTCACAGAAGAGAAACTAAGGTCTAACCATATGAAGTTCATCTGGACACCTTGAATTAGTGATCCATTGAAACCTCTTAGTGTGAGCTGTATAGATAATTCATGAAGAGGAGCAATAATCTCATAGAAGTTAAGCTCAAGTCGTATGGGCATTACTTTAGTAACTTGAAAACTATAATCGTATTGAGCTAATGATTCGAATAGAGTATTGTTTCCATTGTATAATATAGAAGCAATGTATTGGTCTTCAATATACGGAACCGAAAAAGAAAACGTAGCTTGACCATTAGAATCAGTGATTACAGAGAATTGGATTTCATTATTAATCAGAAGCTGTAGATGTTTGAATGAGGCATTTCCAGTCCAGTCATTCATCTGGATCTCGAGATAAATCTCCTGTCCTGGAGACGCATAATGTTCGATATTGGAGTTGATAACTGATATGATTGAAACTGACCAAGCTATGAAATTACATTTTGAGCTGGTATTCATGATGAATGAGTTGTTTGTGATTTCTATGTTTAGAGTATGAATACCTGGAGGTCCTTGGAGTTCATATCGAAAGATTGTGGTTATTTCAATGGAGTTTGAAGTTAGTATGAATCTCTGATTAGATGTAGAGTCATATATTGAAATTAGTGATTTTGGAATAGCTCGTTTGAATAAATCAAAAACAGTGATTTCAATTTGGATATTTGACCCAATATCAACTGAATCAGGTATGTTGGTCATGATTTGTACAGGGCTTAACACAGAAAAAGGGATTTCAAAGGTAGACTCAAAAAACCGTTCTGTACCATTATACTCTATCTTCAATGTATGGAGTCCTAGTATGAAACTTTCGTCAATGTTCATTTGAATGTGAGCAATTCCTGAGTTGTTGGTTGCAGTAAGAAGTAAGAATGTTTCATCGAAGAATACTTTTAGAAACTCATTTGCAAGTGAACCGTTTTCTTGAGATAGCTCAATATACAAGTCTATGGATTCATTGAGAACAACTTCATTTGGAATTGGAGTTTGAGGTGTAAGTGAAGTAGGTATTTTTGCTATCTCGATTATGAATGTGATTTCTGATGAGTCTAAGAAATTGTGAAAGTCTTGATCATAGACAACACGGATTTCATTATCTCCTAGTGTGATCCATGAACTATTACATATTATTTCGAAGTGAATACTTCCTGAAGTGTTGGTTGTATTCACTGCAAGTGGCATACTATCCTTGAAAACTGTTATAGTTGCATTTGATATTGGGTTATTTGCATCATCAATCATGTGGATTAAAAAAGAAAGAGTATCTCCTGGAGCTAGCAAACTGGGGACTTGATTGATTTCAATATTTGTGGAAGATAATATTGTTAATACTATCCATTGACAGGATGATAATAGTGAAAGGGACTCATTACCATAGAATGTTGCATTGATAATTGTTGGTCCAAGAGTGTGATTTGAAGGAATATTCCACTCAATGAATGCAATACCACTACTATTTGTCTTGTCTGAACCTAAGTAGGTATCATATGTCTGGTCAAAAAAGAATATTTTCTGATTTGGTATGGGATTGCCATATGTACCATTCTGAAGAAGCATTGCAGTTATTGTAATTGTTTCCCCTCTAATTACTACTATTTCGCCCTCTGCTACAGCAGACTCAGTATTGAATGTAGCTAACGAGAGCAATATTAAGACTATGAGTATGATTGGGAAACAGTATGATTTTTTGATAATGTACACCCCCTCAGGGATGGTATTAGTTTCGTTCTTGTAATAGAATAATAATTGGGAGTAGAGAGAACAGATATTGTGTTCAAATATGGATCATATGGGATTGTTCCTCTAATGCTGCATCACCATTTCATCAGTCTGTTTCTAGGTTTTTATTCTCCTATATAGTGACAATCGCTATGTGATTGATTTGGGGGTGTTCTTATGCCTAGTAGATGTACGATGATTCGGTTCCTCAAACAGCTATTCATAGACTAAGATGAAGATGAGGATGAATAGATGCCATTTCAAACAACCCAACTAGAAGAAACAGGACTAGTTCCTCATGATTTATTCAGAAAACAAAAATCATGGTTGAGCATAATTTGGATCATTGGAACCTTTTTTTCTGGAATCTATTTGTTTTTTGTTTATATCCTACCATTGAGTGGACTGATTAATACTCCTTTTATTCCATTCAAGACATTGGTTGAAATGGCTATCTGCTTAATTCCTATTTTTTTTGGATTATCACTTGCTATGAGAAAGATTCGTATTCAGATTCCTTTGGTTTATGTTGAGAATAATACATTACTAGTTCACCTGGATACCTATATGATTGGAACATGTTGTCTTGATGTTGTATCAGTATCTGGTTCAGTTTATCTTGATGATAATGGAAAACCGAGGTACATTGATAGTATGCTATTGGCTATGCGCGCAGGAATGAGTAAATCAGTTACTATGGCTTTTGAGGTAGGAGTATCAAATGGTGAACCATTCTTACGATTTTTCGTAACTACATCTGGCTATAACTCAGGAGAAATTCATGATATTCTAAGAAGAGAAGCTACTAGGATAGAAGCGATTCTTTTGTCATCTCTAAAAAATGTGGAGCTGAAACTTCTAGAGGGGGAGTCATTACGAGATTGTGCTTTGGTTCATATTGAGGAAGTAAATATTGAATCTGAAAAGTTAGTTATCAAAGATAATATTGGATTAGTAGGTTTAATGGGATTACAAGGTTTACCTCGAGTATTTCCTACTCAGGAAGCTACTCAAGTAGGGACTTTTATTTCAACAGCACTTAGACAAGGATATTCAACAAGTATGACCTGCGTGTTTTCTGCTGCTAAACCTGGAAAAGAAAAACGTTTGCTTGAGAATCAATGGAAAAATATTCAGACAAAAGAGAAACGAAAAGAGGAATCGCTTCAGGAGTTTGCAACGAAGAAGAAATTACTGGTGCGTTATGAAGAAATTCAGGATAAAGCAGGTTGGTTTGATGTTACTGTGTATTTTAAAATTCGAGCACCATCTAGAAATCAGATTAATGCTTATTTGGATATAATTAGCGGTCTTGTTCATTCAATATGGGGTGGCGATGATTCTATCAAGCTTACTCGTCAAAGAATATCAAAGCGGACTATATTTAGGATATTAACTCGACGACATTTGAAACGTCAACGTTTACATATAGCTCGATTATCATCTTTTATTAACACACCAATTCAACAGTTACCTGTCATCACTCCAAAACAGACTCCAATATTTTCAGTTCCTCCAAGGAGATTGATAGATAATGAGCTCGTTATTGGTGAGACAGTCTTTGGTGGTCGACATTTATCTAAAGTGGGATTAGAAGTTAATTGGTTAAGAGATCATGTTGCAATCTTAGGGGCAACTGGAACTGGAAAAACAACAGTTGTCAAGCATCTTATGAGTCAATTGAGTATGAAAACAGATGTATCTTGGTGGATTTTTGATCTCAAGGGTTCTGAATACCTTGATCTTGCTGGTTATGATGAGTCGAATATTCTTGTTCTTAGACCAGGCTTTGATACTTCTTTTGTGATTAATCTCATTGATGATGAAATGGCAAATGATGAGAATTATGCACATTCTACATTTGTGATATTACGAGAACTATTGAATGAAAGAGGTGATTCATCTGAACTTTCTCCAGCAATGGAAAAATTACTTTGGGATTCTATAATGAGAATGGTGGATTCACTCAATCAAGGGAATTCAGTTCAGTTTTTAGTTGAGATAGTATCAGAACTGGCAGGTAATGATCGTATAGGAAATATGACTAGAGATGCTTTACTCAATCGTCTTGAAATACTAATTCGTGAACCGCTAGGTACCATACTTGGAGGTGGATCTGCAACAGTTCGATTTTCAGACCTGTTAAATAAACGTGTCATCTTTGATCTTTCATACGTTGCACGAATAGGAGGAATGGATTCTGCTCGGCTCCTCTACAATCTTGTCGCTAAGCGTATTTTTGATAGCGCAATGAAACGAGGTATCACAGAGGGATTGCATCATGTTGTTGTGTTAGAAGAAGCGAGTAATCTTGTACCAGAGAGCTATACAAGACACTCTGCTGCAGATGTGACAACTGGAGAATCTATGGTTATGTTGCAACGGGCTACTGGACAAGGTGTTATTGTGATATCAACCAGGCCGAATATATCCTCTAATATTCTAGCAAATACTTCAACAAAGATTGTATTTCGTTTACCATATGACAGCCAAATTGGTGGAAGATTTCTCTCTTTAAATGATGATCAGGAGCAGTATCTTAAGATGTTGAAACGGGGAAGAGCATTGATGAGTGTCCCTCACACTGAAACTTTTGAGATTGTCACAGAGCCATTTCATGGGTCTTTGATACAAAAGGATGAAACTATTCTATCTGAAAAAGAGCTGATTCATAGTATTGCAAAATCTACATCGAAAAAGAAAGAGGATTTGGGTGTACAAGATATATCTGAACCAGACAAAGATGTTAAGGAGCAGACACTTGTCTTTAATAGGCTCGATAGACTTGGGAGTCATGTCGTTGCATTTTTGGCCTCTGAAGAATGGGCAACCGAGGAGGAAATTCGTAATCTTCTTGCAGTTTTAGATTCCAATGTTGTAGATGATGATATATCAGAAGTAATTCGCAATCTTGTATCATTAGGCAGTATAGAAAGAGAAGCCTTATCACTAGTCGATGGAGGATTTGTGTTTGCTCTTCCAGGAAAAGCCTTGAATGCTGTTAAACATGTGATTATTGAATATATATCTAAAAGACTTGGAATGGAATTCAATCCTTCTGCTATTTCTGAAAATCCGAATTGGCCAGATATTGTTCTTGAAGATAGAGCTTTGGTAATAATTCCTGAGCATCTGAGAGTATCATCATTGGAATTAACATTAGAAAAAATACGAAAACAAATGGGCAAGCTTCAGAATGGTGTAAGTGAGCTCATTGTTGTTGTCAGAGGAAGTGTAGCTGCTGCAAAGTTGAGAGAATTAATGGATTCATCAGAGGAGTTTAATGATGTTTGCGTTGTTTCAGCGTTTCCGAGGTCACTTGATTCTGTGATTGAAGGGTTAACTCATGAAGTTGATTTATCTAAAGAACCTTCGATTCAAACAAAACTAACTGATGATGCAGATTTGAATGGAGAAGTTGGTTTGATTGGTGCTATACATGATGTAGGATCCGCAACAAATCGAGCTATTCAGATTCGATTATGGTTTGGGCTTATTCAGGATTTAGTGGACATATCTAATGGTCAAGTTAGATGGGAGGAATTGTTGGAGTTCATTGAAACTACAGCTTTGCAATCATTAAAAGGTAGAACAGCTCCATTGAGTATTGAAGAGGGTAAACGGGCTCTAACAGAACTTCTAGCTGATGAAGTTCTAATTGCATTACGTGTTAATGAAGAGTCTGAATTTGTAGAGCTTTCAAAAGGTCTCTGGTTGGTAAATTCGTCAGTTCTAAAAAGTTTGAAAGAAAAGGCAATTGTGAGTCTAGAGGAAGATCTGAAGAAATACCACTCTGAGGTGAAAAGAAATCATGGATATTATGATCTTTGTGTTAGTAATGCATCTTATGTCATATTTCCGAATCAACAACAATTGAATACGCTTTTGCATCTACATAGTGATATCGCATGTAGGATGTGTAAATCGACAAAAGTTGTGTGTGTTTTAACTGCAGCAGAATATTTGGAGGAAAGTGTGACAACACCAAGTAATCTGATTATCAAGACCATTGATGATAGAATATCAGCTTTTGCGACTTAAATTATGATTGGATTCTTGTGCAAGTAATTGGTTCACTTTGTAGTAATAGCTTCAAATGATCAGGTATTGTCAAATTAAAAATGATGATCTCTCTATCTATTCCTGCAATCTCAAGAAGTTCATTTACTTTTTTCATCATGCCACCAGTAACGTCTGTATTAGTTGAAGGTCCTGTTTTGGAAAGAATGATTTCCTTGTTTTCTCGATTTATTATGGGAATATGTTTAGCTGCAGGATTCAATTTTGGATTATCGTCTAAGACTCCATCAACATCAGTTCCAATGAATATTGATTTTGCATTCATCTGTTTAGCAAGAAACACTGCTATTGTATCGCCACTAAGAATAGATGCTGTTCTTTCTTCATCAAAACAAACATCACCATGTGTTATTACAACTAATCCATTATCCAATGACCTCTTAATCGTGTCAGTTGGAAAATCTTGTATTATACCATTTTTCAAAGTAACAAAACAGAAAGGAGGAATTACTATAGCAGGTATTCCTATTTTATTTAGGCTGGTTTCTACAGATAATGCAAGTTTTGACATATTATGGCGTATGGGTGGAATGCCTCTCAAGAGAAGTTCTTTGGGACTATTTGAATCTGCATATCCATACAACTGAGCAGCTTGATGGCCATGAGCTCCACCACCAAGAACGATAATAAGTTCACCTCTATATGTTTGTAGTTCTTTAGTAATTCGATTCAAGTTTGCTATATTGATTCTTGGAGGTGATGATTCTTTGTGTGTTATCACTGATCCACCTAATTTTACGATTGTGAGGTGTGTCAATTGTATCACATATATCAAGACGTGAGGCATGCTTATGGACGTTACTTTCTCAAGGTTATAGTGTGTCACACACAAGACAAGCTTTTTATCCAGTTCAGATTTGGAGGCATTTGACACCTCGCTAGCATTGAGGGATTCTTAAATGACACAAAGAGCAAGAATCAGACTATCAAGCACAAGTACAGAACATCTTGATGGTGTTTGTAATCAAATTAAGAGGATTACTCGCAAGACAGGTGTCCGGATGGCTGGTCCTATCCCTCTACCTACTCGTAGAATGGTTATACCTACAAGAAAAACTCCTTGTGGTCAAGGGTCTGAATCTTGGGACAAGTGGGAAATGAGAGTTCATAAACGATTGATTGATATTGATGCGGATGAAAGAGCTATCCGTCAAATAATGCGTGTAAGAATTCCGGACTCTGTATATATTGAGATTGAATTGACTGGATAATCTTCACTGACACAAACTCTTTTTGCATAATATCACAAGAATTTCTACTGCTCATGAGGTATCTCGGAGATGTGTGGAATAATTGCTGTAATTCAGGAACGTGGTGTTGTTGCTCCATTCCTTCATCAAGCCCTAAAACGACTTGAATATCGTGGTTATGATTCAGTTGGGGTGACTACCATTGCAAATAATACATTATACACCAAGAAAGACAAAGGAAAGATTGAGGAAGTTCACAAACGGCTCAATCTTGACGAGATGCCAGGACTAATCGGGATTGGACATACTCGATGGGCAACTCATGGAGCACCATCTATGCTAAACGCACATCCACATTTTGATTGTGAAGATAAGATTGCAGTTGTTCATAATGGAGTAATTGATAATTTTATAGAATTGAGAAAAGAGCTAAGTGAAAAAGGACACAAGTTCAATTCTGAAACTGATACTGAGGTTATACCTCATATGATTGAGGATTTTGTAAAAGATGGGCTCGGTTTGATTGAAGCTATCAAAGAAGTTACCAAGCGTATTGAAGGCACATATGCAATAGTAGCTATGTCAACTGAAGAAAGTGATAAAATTGTATGTACACGTGATGGTAATCCTTTAGTCATTGGAACAAAATCTGGAGCCTCATACGTTTCTTCAGATATTCCTGCTTTTTTACCTATGACTAATGATATGATTCTGCTTCTAGATGGAGAGATTGCAAGTCTCACAACTGAAGGTATTCATATTGAGAAATTGTCAAATGGCGCAATAGTCGATCGAGAAACTATCAAGATTAGTTGGACTGCTGATCAAGCAAAGAAAAGTGGATATCCTCACTTTATGTTAAAAGAGATACATGAGCAACCTGATGCTATTAAAGAAACACTTAGGCTCCGACCAGAAATCGTAAAAGAAGCGGCAAGTATAATCAAAGAATCTGAAAATGTGTATATGATAGCAATGGGCACATCAGGACATGCAGCGCAAGCAGGACGCCATATGTTTGCATCATTGGCAGGTATACTTCCATCATTTGAATTGGCGAGTGATTTTCCAGATACAGTTTATGGATCATTATCGGAGAAGGACTGTATTATAGCTATTACACAATCGGGTGAAACCACAGATACGATTACTGCTGTTAAATATGCAAAACAACATGGTTCGAAGATTATAGCAATCACTAATGTTGTTGGAAGCTCGATAACGCGTCTTGCTAATCATACTATTATAACTCAAGCTGGACCCGAGATAGGTGTAGCTGCAACAAAGACTTTCATGGTTCAGCTTACTTCTCTTGCTTTAATTGCACTAGAATTGGGAGAAATGACAGGTTTTAGGAATTCCAAGGAGATTGTAAAGAAACGGAATTCTTTAGAGAAATTACCTGAGCTTGTTTCAGAAGTCATATCAAGAAATGAAGAAAAAGCTAGAAGATTAGCTTCAATTCTTCATGAGAAACCGAGCCTTCTTTTCTTAGGAAGAGGTATTTCCATAGCAACTGCTGAAGAGGGGGCATTAAAACTCAAAGAAATTTCTTATAATCATGCAGAGGCATACTCTGCTGGTGAATCAAAACATGGACCTATTGCACTTGTTCAGAATGATTATCCTGTCATATTCATAGCTCCTTCTGATGATACTAGGAATCGAATTGTTGGTAATATAATGGAAATGAAAGCAAGAGGTGCAAAAATCATATCTGTAATCCAAAAAGATGATGATGAGATTAGGGATTTATCGGATTATGTGTTTACAATTCCTGAGATTGTAGAATCGGAATATTCTGTGATGCCATACATTGTTCCTTTGCAGTTGTTCAGCTATTATATGGCTTTGAGAAAAGGCTATGATCCTGATAAACCACGGAATCTAGCAAAATCAGTCACTGTTCTTTAGGTCTTTAAATTATATGAATCATTAGAGTATATTGTGAAACCAATGTGGCTGTTTTCGATTCTTAGTCCATTAACTGATTTCGCGAATTTGATAACGGATTATTTTATTGAAATCTGGGACTTCCTCATTTTCATAGGGAACATTTCAGCATTCATAGTTGTTTTAGTAGGTGCGATTCTGTGGTTTACAGGTATTAATGATAAGAGAGGAAAGGGATTGATTTTTAGTGGTATTCTTCTAGCGATTATTATTCAATACTTTATGTTTTACCCACCTTCATTTGTGTTATAGAAACTCTTTCGCAATAATTGTAATTGTTTCCACAAGACGATCTATGTCTTCTATCGAGTTATACGCATGAATTGATGCTTGAATCATTCCATCAGCTGATATTGATTGAATAAGAGAATGTGCACAGAGTACACCACTCCTTACAGCTATATGTGACTCATCAAGAAACAGTGCAACGTCATGGCAGTTAATTCCATCTTCAGATATGAGATTAAACCCGAAAATAGTATTATTCTCATCGGGTTCACCATAAATGATTAGACCATCTACCTCTGCAAGTCTTTTAACAAGATATTTCGATAGTTTGTTAATATGTTTTGTAAGTCCAATTGATTGAAGATTTGTAAGATATTCAAGAGACGCATCTAATCCAGCAATCGCAGGTATGTTAAGATAACCCGATTCAAATTTGTCTGGTTGCAATGCAATATCAAAAGATTTGTCTTCGACATTTGTGACAGAAGAGCTACCCAATATCCCTGGCTTGTGTGCTTCACCAATTGATTTGTCAATCCATTGAATTGCTAAACCTGGTGGTCCCATTAGGCCAATGTTAGCTGATAGAATTAAAATGTCGGATCCAAGCGTTGTTAGTGTTTCACTACTAAGCCCTGCTGAACGTGTAACATCGGTCAATAAAAGTGCATTAGATTGATGAACGATTTTTGCAGCTTCATGAATTGGATTACGTGTTCCAGGACCAGGTGATACATGACCGACTGCCACTAGACCTGTGTTATCATCTACCTTTCTTTCCAATTCATCAATACGCAGGTTTCCTTTGTTATCAGTTGGAACTATTTCTATATCCAGTCCTAATATCTTGGCCGATTGTAGAAGTGAAATGAAAATAGAATTTTCTTCTCCTTGTCCAATCACTATCTTGTTTTTTCTGTTAGTCTTCCAGTCATATCCATACACAAATGATGCAACTGCAGTAGGAATTGATTGTTGAAAAGAAATCTGAGATTTATCGGTTTCAAAAAACATGCCTAATGATTTTCTTGTGTCTTCAACAATTGTACTACCTTTCACTGCTAATCGATAAGCACCACGACGTGAAGAAGATATTACGGAATCAAGAAAACTGTTTACAGCAGTCACAGCCTTTCTTGGAACAAGAGTTGTACTTGCAGAATCAAAATATGCTAAATCTGGAATATGATCATAAACACCAAAATCAGACTTTATGTGAAATTCAGCAGACATGATTAGTATTTTTGAAAGAAGCGACTTTAATACAATGCTATACATTGACCAATTTGATTATAGTGAACAGGAATATTATGGAAGGTTATTTCATTATTACCACAGAGAATCTTATCTTTGAAGTAAAGGGTGTAGTTCATCCCAGAAACCGTGTTATTGCATATCTTCGATATGTTCCGAGTGACAATGAGAGTTCTGAGTTAGTTACTAATTACAGGAAAATATATGCATTACATGAGAGAGAGAAGTATCTTCAGACTAATTATCCATCTTATCTCTGGTTCAGTAAATCACATGGAAGAGTAGTGCAATCAGTGCCTAATGATAGGATAAAATCTATTCTTAATCCCATGGATTGTTTGATAAATCTCAGGAGTCATATTGATGATGTGTCTAATTTGGGACAGGCATCTGTGAATTTGTCTGAGAGATTGGTGGAATCTACAGGCATTGAACTGTCTAATATAGGAATTACGGGATCGCAACTTATTGGGATTTCCAGAGAAGATTCAGATATTGACCTAGTAGTGTATGGTTCAGATGTCTGCCGAAGTTTCTATTCTAATATGTCTAAGAATATAGATTTGATTACAGGTATCAAGCGGTATACAGGAATTTTACTTGATGAGCATGTTTCTTTTAGATGGGGAGCTCATGAAAGTATGAGATTGATACTTCGAAAGATTGAGCAATCGAAGATATTGCAAGGTTTATTTGAAGAGTATCATTTCTTTGTGAGATTAGTCAAGATTCCGGATGATCTCAATTATGTCTATGGTGATATTTCATTCCAGATGAAAGGTCAACAGCTAGTCACAGGAAAAATATTGAATGATAGTGATGCTATATTCACACCTTGTGAATATCTTGTGGAATGTTATGAGATACCAAATCTCAAGAAACTTGTTAGCTATAGAGGTCGGTTTACTGAACAGATTATACGCGATGAATTTTTTGAAGCACAAGGAAGACTCGAGATAGTTACTAATCATAAAAAGGAGGAGCAATATATGCAGCTTGTCTTAGGTGAGCTTCCTACTGATTATTTAATTCCAAAGTAGTCGAGATTGTCTTTCACAGATTGTTCATATTTACATTAATTCACACATCAATTGTGTGAATGGCGCCTTTATTGTGAATGGTCTGGGAGAAACAGACTTCTTATTGCTCTGATGAGGAAAAATAGATATTATATGTTTCATGATACCTGTGAATAGACACACCCCTTCGTTTCCTGTGGAAATGGGTAAATAGACATATGGAATCCTTACATGTTCATTCACAAATAGGATAAATTAGTGAATGATAAAATGGCTGGAAAATATCTTTTATTTAATGAAAAAAGGGCTCATATTGCTTTTTTATGACAAAAAAGACTTTGAAGGACGTCAGCACAACAAAAACGAAACGGACGAACTCTATATGTGTACAGACACACTATGTAGCTCTTATCTTGGTATACATAATTCACATACTCACACTTATTTGGGGTTGTAGTTATTTTGATTGTGAATACTAAAGAGGAGTAAATTTGTTTGAGCGGTGATGATAGAACTAACTATGTGTATGAATTCACATACAGTTCAGCACCGGGTCTTCGTGAGATATTCCAATGTAAGTATGTCAAACCAAATGAAGCACTTAACAGGTTTAGAAAGATCTTGGCATTAACAGAGTCACCTTTTGATTTCAAGATAGTTGTATCTGATGAAACAATGGGAGAAGAGTCTAGTTTTCAAGTGAAGGGTGGTAGTGTAGAAGAAATGTTTGTCAAATTCAAGGTCTTTCTCGAAACAAGCACTGGGTTCGTCTTTGAACCAGTTAGTGAGGAAATTACAGAAGTTGGACTAGAGGATACTCGATTTGAATCAATGAGTAATTATGATAAAATGCAAGTGATAATATATGCATCGTTTAAACATGGCAAATTTTCTTCACTTGATGTTACTGAGATATATCAGGATTCATTCAATGAAGATCTTCCAAAAAGCACAGCATCTACATATCTTGCAAGAATGTGGAATAATGGCAAGGGACATTTAGAGCGGTATGGAAATCGTTCAGGTTATACATATAGACTACGAACTGAAATTGCAGAGGTTCAAAAAGAAACTGAAAGAGCAGAGGAGCTTCTTGCTGCTATACAAATGCGTGTTCGTGATTAAGTTAAAACCATTGTAAGAATTTAATCTTCATCATCACAAATCAAATGTTTTTTCATCCATTGTAATATTGAGTGTTTCCAATTCCTTGAGTATTGGTTCATAGATTTCTGGAATTATTGGTCTATGAACACCAGTTAGAGTAATCTTTTCATTGAGAATCATTTTGCTTGCTATAGCAACTGGAAGAGCTACAGTTCTTGACATTGAGCTATCTCCATTTGGAATGCCATAGTCAATGAGTGTAGAAGTAATTCTTTGTTGTTTGTCTGGGTATTGTACTAGAAATTCATGATGCATAACAATCATATCACGCTCTCCAGGTGAATATTGTAGTTTTTCTTCAAATAAATTACAGAGAGCATCTAGAATTGTGTTAGTACCTGAAGGAATTTTTTCCTCTTTAAACAGTCCTAGCCATTCCAAGCGTCTAATAATTGGATCATTGGGTGCAATGTTACAAATCTTTGCAATTGTAGATTTTATGTTGGAATCACTTGATGATGTTAATTCTTTCAAAAGGTCAGCATAAGTTAATCCTTCAAGAGACCGTTCTTCTAAATTTAGAAGACCCAAATCTGCTATTTTGTCTAATGTACTGCACCAACCAACGTTCCTAAATGTTCCACGAAGCATTGTTTTTGTTTCAGGAATATTATAGATATCTATGTATGAAAGACTATCACGATTAGGATATCCTTCAAAAGTACCTATTCCAGGAACTTCCATAAGTTCACAATTTTCGAAAAGCTCAGGACCAGGAATGTTAATCTCTTTTCCATCACGCAGAAATTTTGCATCATTTCGTCCAGCGAGAAGCACTCCGCGTGGACTCCAAGACAATTTGTATCCATAAGGATTATTATTTGAATCTGGAGCTGGAAGTCCTCCAGTAAAAGAAGTAAAACTTACAATCTTTCCATTATTGTTATGAACTTCATCAATAATTTTCATAGCACTCATATGATCGATACCTGGGTCAACTCCACATTCGTTTAGAAGAAGAATTCCAGCTTTCCTTGCATTATCATCAAGAGCTTTCATCTCATTTGAAATATATGATGTAGTACAGAAGTGTGTCTTGTGTCTTATCGCAACTTTAGCAGCCTTAACATGATATGTATATGGTAATAGAGAACAAACAAGGTCAGCTTTTTTGGTGAGCTCTTCTAAGAGATTGTCATCCTTTGCTATATTGAAAGTCACAGCCTCGGTATTTTTGCAACCTTCAATCAAATGTTCAGCTTTACTTATTGTACGACTTGCAACAATTATATTGAAGCCATTATCAGACAGATATTGTATATATGGTCGAGCTACTAATCCGGCACCCAAGCACACTATTTTCTTCATTCTTAATTATCCTCCTTTGAAAGATATTGTTCAAGATATTGAAATTCTCTAGTTAGTTGTCCTCGATAGACTATCACAGCATCTTTGAGTTCACGAGGTAAATCAAGTTTTGAATATGGTACTGTGAAATCTGTACTTGCTAGAGCTGGAATAAAATCAAGAAGTGTTTCGCTAAAGGATGTAGATGATTCACGTGGAAGTTCACATGGCAGATTGTCTACAGCCATGATTACAGGTCCTTCACCTTCTATACCTAGCTCTGCTCGATCTTCATCAATAATGTATGTGAATGCTGGTTTATCTGGACTTGTGCATTGAACAGTGAATTCTATTGCCCCTCTTATATCACAAGAAATGTCGCCTATTATTTGGAGCTTTCGATTATCATTGTGCCAATGATTACGAATAAAATCAAGAGTCAATAATCTTGGATATTTGTCTGACCAGTATATGCAGTTCATCAATACTGTGAGATAAGGGACGTGTTTATGGAAAACACCGATATACTTTGTTTTTCCATATTTGTAATAGTCTTGGAGATCAAACTTTGTTGATGGATCCTTGGGTTCAACCATGTGCTCTTCTTTGAATATGCATTTATAGATTAGATTTGGTTCAGGTGTTAGATGAGGTAATTCTTCTGGATTGATAGTCTTGTGAGGAAGAATATCAAAGATTTCTTGAGCACCTCTAGAAACATTTCCATAACCTGCAAATCCTATCACAAAGGGCATTAATTTGTCAGGAAGTCCTTGTTCCTTGATTCGGTTACCGAGAAGTCTAAACTCTTCTTTTAGTTCATTAAGCTCTCTTATCTCAAGTGTTGGCTTCATTTTAGAAAATGGATTAGGCCTTATCCCCATTATTTCAAGACGCTTACCAAGTATACGAAATGTATTTGAAATCCCGGCCATACCAGCCCAGTTGCCAAAGAAAATGAGTCTTCGACCTTTTTCATTGACCACTTTTTCATAATCAATCAGTGTTGCTCCAACATCCATTATTTTTTTGAGCATGGGCATATTTTTTGGTTGGCCCTTGACAGTATGACTAAAGAATATGTATACGACATCTTTCTCAAAGATATCAAGAGGCATCTCTTTTATTCCCATTACAATAGATACACCACTGCCTCTTAATGATTGAACATCAATATCATACTCGTCCTCTGAAAATGCACGTTGATCACTTGGTTCTAACACAAAGTCAATATCATATTTACTCTGTAATAATTTAACATGGTCAGGCACCACTGGAACTCGAGTTTCAAATGCTTTCTCTTCTTTCCTAAGTCCAATTCGATTCATTGTTTGTCCTCTATATTCCAGCTCAATGTGGAGGTGGTGTTAATGCCGTGGGCCAAGTTACTTACGCTTTAACTTTTCCTTGCCGGCCAACTATTATATTACTAGAATTAAAAATCAGAACACGTGTTCTCTAATTGGTTGTTTTAGATGGCTTTGTATTTGTACTTGTATGACTGTCAGCATGCAAGAAGAACTAATGCTAGACGTGTTGCTTTCACTAAGGAGCTTTATGGATATTTTTACTCTTGGAAAACAAAATCAGGAATCAGGCAAAAAAGAAAACCAGGTCTTTTAGAAGAATGTCCTGGTGCAGAGGCTGTTGCAGATTCAGCTATTCTTGTTCCTTCTGAATATCGTTCTATTTTTGATATACTCTTTAAAATGTATGAGGATATTCTCAAATTGAGGATCTATGAAGTTGTTCAAGAATTATAGGAATAAATATTTAGAACATGTGTTCTAATTTTATTACTTGTATTACAACACAGATAATACAAATTCAATGTAAATTTGATCTATCATTTCTTATGGAACATGTGTTCTAAAATCAATTGGACCCCCTTGTTTCCACTAGAGATTATTACTAGCTATCTAATCGTTTAAATATCAAAAAATATATATAATCGTTTTAGAAGCTGTTTTTATCTCCATTTTTTTAACATAAAATAATACCCGCTGAAACCATTCTCCATAAGATCTTTCTAGTGGAAATGAAGGGGTCTTATCCAGATACATTACCAGATATTATTTACATAATCCGTGAATAATACATGCTAGAACACGTGTTCTAACCTTCAAAATTCCTGTTCAATACCACAAAACTGATACAGTACTCACAATTTTCACCGAATAACTCATACATGGAGGATCAGCTAATGACAAAATCCAAGGAACTTCTTGAAGATCAACCAGGAAAAGAAATTCTTCTCCTAGCAAATGAAGCAATTGCACGAGGTGTTTTAGAAGCTGGTGTTAGAATAGTAGCTCTTTATCCTGGTACACCAAGTAGTGAAATTGGAAATAACCTTACATTTATGGCACCGCATATTCCAAATTTCTATTTTGAATTCAGTACAAATGAAAAAGTTGCATTAGAAGTAGCTGGTGCAGCTGCTGTTGCTGGCGTAAGATCTATGATGGTATGCAAAGGTCCTGGTCTCAATGTAGCTGCTGATCCATTCTTTTCTTTATCATATGTTGGTGTTCGAGGAGGATTGGTAGTTGTCGTAGCAGATGACCCAAGTATGTGGAGCTCACAAAATGAGAATGACAGTAGATACTATGCACTAATGGGAAACATGCCAATGATGGAACCTGCTGATCCAATAGAAGCAAAATCTATGTTGCTTGAGGCTTACAAGCTTTCTGAAAAATTAGAGCTCCCAGTACTCTTCCGAACAACAACAAGAGTGAATCATACTCGAGCTCCAGTGAAATTTGGGAAAATTCTTCAACGTCCGAATAAAATTGAATTTGAAAAAGAACCATTTCGATTTGTTCCCATTCCTTCTGTTGCTCGAAAAAGACATCCATGGCTTCTTGGACAAATAGATATTGCACGTGAATTATCAGAAAAAAGCAAACTAAACTTTACAGAGGGTAAAGGTGATCTTGGGATAATCACTTCTGGAGTTTCATATAACTATGTCATTGAAGCACTATTAATCATGAAAATAAAAGCAGAAGTCTTGAAACTTGGAATCACACATCCAGTCCCTGAAAAAATGATTATAGATTTTCTTAGTCGTCATAAACAGGTTATGATTGTTGAAGAGTTGGAACCATTTTTAGAAACACATGCAAGACGTCTAGCACAACTGAACAAAGTCAATGTAGAAATCATCGGAAAGGAACAAGGAATATTCTCACGCACTTACGAGTATAGTCCTCGAATTGTCATGAATGCTTTAAATAAAATTACTACACGTAATACACCTATTAATTGGGAAGAAATCGATAAGAAAACCCAAGAATTACCAGAGCTACCTCCAAGACCTCCACTTCTATGCGCTGGGTGTCCACATAGAGCAACTTACTATGCGATTAGAACTGCCACAAGAGGAAAAGCTATCTATCCTTCTGATATTGGCTGTTACACATTAAGCATTTCTTCTCCACTAGAAACTGCAGACATACTATTTGACATGGGATCTTCAATAACTACTGCTTGTGGTCTTGCAGAGGTTACAGATCAAGATATAGTTGCTTCAATCGGTGATAGTACATTCTTTGCTTCTGGTCTACCAGGTATTACAAATGCAGTTTATAATCAGCATCGAATCTGTGTTGTTGTACTTGATAACCGTACTACTGCAATGACTGGTCATCAACCTCACCCTGGTACTGGAGTGACTGGTATGCAAAAGGAAGTTCCACCATTGGATATCGAAGAAGTATGTAAGGGGCTTGGTGTTAAGTATGTCAAGACAGTTGAACCATTTGAGTCAATGGCAAGTTTGGTTGCAGAGGTACGTGAGATGGTCAAATGGACCAGAGAGAATCATAGTCCTGCAGTCTTAATATCAAAAGAACCGTGTGCTCTTCTTACTGCTGCTGAACGCCAACGTGCAGGTGAATTTCCACCCAAGTACTATGTCGACTCAGAGATCTGTAATGCATGCAAGCGCTGCCTTAATCGCCTATCTTGTCCTGCTATGTATATGGATTCTGAAACAGAACAAGCAATAATTGATGACACATTATGTAATCTTTGTGGAACTTGTGTTTCAGTATGTCCACAGGGAGCTATAAAACGGGAGGAAACCGTAAATGAATAGTATTACTAGTAATACAGTGAATATTGCAATTACTGGAGTAGGAGGTCAAGGAGTTCTAACTCTTTCCGAGATTTTAGCAAGGGCTGCATTAGAATGTGGTTTCAATGTTCGTGTAGGAGAAATCCATGGAATGGCTCAGAGGGGGGGTCATGTCGTTTGTACAGTTCGAATAGGTAAGAATGCTAGAGGTCCAATTATTGATCCAGGTTTTGCTCATCTTCTTGTTGGATTCGAACCCCTTGAAACTCTAAGGGAAATTAATCTTGTCAAACAAGGCGGATGCATTCTCATGAGTTCTCATGTACAATACCCTGTTGCAGTTTCAATGGGTCACTCTAAATATCCTAGCCATGAAGAAATAATCAAGAACATGAAAAAATATACTGACAGAATAATCGAATTTGACGCTTTAGAGCTTGCAGTAAAAGCAGGAAGCACTCAAGCACTCAATATGGTTATGTTAGGAGCAATCATTGGTACTAACTTAGTACCAATCACAAAAGAAGTGGCACTCAATGTTGTTCGTACAGCATTCCCAAAGAAATTTGAGAAAATCAATGTTAATGCAACAAAATTGGGTTTTGAAATGGCACAAGCTTGCAAGAAGTAACTCTCTAATACTAGTATTACAATTATTAACTAATTAATTTTGCACCTGCAACGACAACTTGTCCAATTGAAATTCCACCGTCACCTGGTGGTACATTGAGATGTATCAGTGGTTTAAGATTCTCTTTCTTTATTTGATCAATAACTGCCTTTGTGATAATCCGATTAAGAGCAACACCTCCAGAAAAACCAACATACTTTAGACTCTTCTCTTTAGCTACAGAACAAGCAATATCAGCCAATGAGTTCCCAAGATACCACTGTGCAGCATAAGCAATCTCTTCCTTATTGATACCTTTCTTTCTTAATTCAAGAATTTTTATCAAGCCATCTACAATATCTAAATCCAATCCATTTTTCATCGATTTAAATTCAGGAGGGATTCGTAAGTCTGTTTTTCTTGCTACAGATTCAAGTTTCATTGGACATTCACCATCGTATGAGTTTTTAGAACAAATACCAAGTATCATTGCCACTGCATCAAGGAATCTTCCAGCACTTGTACTATTTATTGTGTTTATTCGACGACTAATTGTGTCAAGGATAATATCCAGTGAATCTGTGTCCATATCAATTTCAGGTCCAATTGGTGCTGAACCAACAATTTTTAGAATCTCGTTTTTCTCTAAAGACTCACTTAGAATTCCTGTAACGGACCTTGCTGCATAAATTGCTGAGAGATCTCCACCAGGATAGTTCACATTTCTGAGACCGCCTGCTCTTTTGAATTCTCTAAGGTCACCTAGTAATATTTCTCCTCCCCACCCAGTATTATCCATGCTCAAACCATAGCCATCTGCTGTAATACAAACAATACTTGTATCAATTCCCAAATTATGATCTGCAATCATAGATGCAAGGTGCGCATGATGATGCTGTACTCGAAAGAGTGGAATATCTTGATCAATACTCATTTGCTCTGCAAATTCAGTAGTCAAAAAATCAGGATGGTAATCACATGCAATCCCATCGAGCTCGTTTACATCAAGAAGATGAAGAAGATGCTTTATAGCATCAGACAGAAATTCCAAACTTTCAACTCGATTAATATCACCAATATGCTGAGTTGGATAAATTCTTCCTGATTTCAAAACAGAAGCTGTTACCTTTTCCTCAGGACCAACACCAACTATTTCAATAGATTTCCAGAAATCCGTTAATTGAAGTGGATCTGGAACATATCCTCTTGCTCGTCGTAAAAAGACTGGTTTGTTGTTGTCCACAAATTTGACAACAGAATCATCAGCTCTTTGGTAAATTCTACGATTATGAATCAGAGAATAATCAACTATGTCCTTGAGCTCAGAAACAATAACCTCAGGTTCAATATACATTGGTACACCCGTAGGGTTTGCACTTGTCATTATCAAAGCAGGCTCATTTGTATATTGAAATAAAAGATGATGAATAGGTGCATAAGGTAGCATAACCCCAATAGTATCAAGACCTGGTGCGATAACATCTTGCACATCATCTGGAACCACCTCTGATTCTGTTTTCTTTTGTAAAAGGACTATAGGTCTTCGCCAAGATTCCAAGAGTTCTCGTTGCATATCAGTAAAATATACAAACTGTTCTAGGACTGAAAGATTTCTTACCATTATTGCAAAAGGGCGCTGGGATCTTTTTTTCCTTTGTCTTAAAGTTTCAATTGCTCTAGAACTGGATGTCTTTGTTGCAATATGAGTTCCTCCAATACCCTGTATCGCAATTACTCTATTCTTGTCAAGCATTTGCATAATATATTGTACAGGATTATCTGTTTCAATCTGAATTCCGTTTGCATTAACTACCCTATAGAGAGGTCCACAATTTTTACAAGCAGTTGTTTGAGCATGATAACGTCTATCGATAGGATTTGTATAACCTGTATTACAAGTATCACAAAGAGGGAAATCAATCATAGTTGTGTTTGGTCGGTCATATGGAAGATTTGTTATAGTCGAGAATCTTGGTCCACAAGCTGCACATGATGTAAATGGATATCTATACCATCGAGATTCCTGAGATAACAAATCTTCAATACAATTATCACATATCGCAATATCTGGCGGCAAAATAGGGATAGATCCTTCTGTTCGTGTTTCTAAGGATTTTCTTATTTCAAATGATGTAAATGAATCAGTGCTATTAGTCCAATTAACAGAAATCGAATCAATACGCGAAATAGATGGAGGACTTTTCTTAATAGTATCAATCAATTTTTTGATATCAGATTTTTGTCCTTCTACAACAATCTTTACTCCCGCATCACCCAAATTAAGAACAAATCCTGTGAGCAAGAGAGACTCAGCAATATTATACACAAATGGTCTAAAGCCAACTCCCTGAACTATTCCTGTCACATGAATATCAGCTCTTTTCTTCACAGATGAAGACACCATGATGTTTCGTAACCAATCTCGATATTAATCCAATGAAGTGACAAAATCAATATTGTATTACAAGAAATACCAATTCTGTGTTAACTCTTTATAGGTCCTCTTAAGGTTCCTGTAGGAAAAAAGATTGAGCTGCCTTGACAATCCGAACAGACCAATCCCGATCTCTGATGCAAGAACCTGATGTTACTCCTTCAATATTGGCATCTGTACCCGAGTGTCTGAGAGATGTTCTCAAAGAATCAATTAGTCAAAAAGGAAGAGGAAGAAAATCTGTCTTAATCTCCAGTAATAATCTCACTAACAGATTCATCTTTTCAAGATGGGGCATACGACCTTCGCAACGAAGACGATACAAGAATCTCTTCGCTTCTGTAAGAAAACAAAGCCGAGTGGTATTTCAACATTTTCTCTTACGTGGTCGAATTGAGTGGATCGATGATTCTGGGAAAAATGTCTTTGGGATTTACAAATTTGATGAGATTAGAGGGAATTTGATTCTAGGATTTGTTATGATTACGCCTGAATCAGAATGGACTCTCTCAAACAGATAGTCATCATTTTTTCCACTTTGTAATACAAATATTCCATTATTGACTGACTGAAAATTACTTAAGACTCTAGATACTCTATTGTATACAAAATTGTATCCACCCATTGGGACTTGTGAACTGTTCTAGAAAAAGACATTATAATGCTCTATTTGTAATTTAAAGAGCTCTAATGACTGATACCAGACACATCTCTAACAAGCTCCAAACATGGATATCCAAAGTGGTAGTTAGACTTGCAATTCAAAAATACTCGACAAACTTCTGATAAGAAAGTAATGAAACAATTGGCAATTGGAACACGACACGTACTAAAAGAGCCAATTCTAAAGAAGCTTCAAGAAGGATCTGTGCTAAGTGAAGTTCAATTAGAAACTCTCCTTATCGATTTGGTTTTAGAAGACAGTCTGGGATCACATATCACATATGAAGATAAAGCAACAATCCGAACAAAATATGGGACCAGGTCTCGTGGCGTTTCAAGAGGGGCATTCAATAGAACTTTGAATCAGGCTCGTCGAAACTTATCCCGTTGTTTTTACACTATGTTGTTACTAGCATACTTAGGTCTCTTTGAATTAACAATATTTCGTCCTTTCGAAGAAGTTGCTGCTCGTATAGGTGATTACAGAAGAATCCGCGATATTCTCGCTGGAAAAGTTGAGCTAACAACAGAAGAACTCGAAAGCATTAGAGCTACTGAAAGAACAATCATGGCTGCACTTGACGAGCTTTCATCCTCACTAGCGCTTAAATCAGAGATATCCAAAAAGAAGTCTGATTAATCAACAAAGAAAGAAAGCGGCTCGAGCGTGTCGCACCAAGGAGCAATCCAACGTATTTGAGCACAGTCCTTCTCCAGCACTCAAGCAACCATTTAGGTCATCCTGGAGGTTTGTTTGAGGAGATAGAGATGACAATGACGAGTGCCTGAAACGTCGGAAAGGTGTGTCCTATCCACGTCGGCTTACTTGCCATTGCACGACACACTCATATTATACATGGTAACAATTATACATAGTTCTATTCTTAGAACGGGAATTTTCGTCATATTTTCATGTTCTATTTGGCGCTTAATCAAACAAATTGATACATGTATTACAATTTATACAATTTTGAATACCCGAAGAAACCTTAATCGTAATCTCATGGTGACAATAGATTGTACACCATACCAGTAGTGATGACAACTTGGTTGATGATAATAGTCGTGATAGAATCTTCAAAGCAGTCAGGCAACGTATCAAAGAAACTGACGAAATAGAAAGAATACAGGTCATGGCAAATGCAATTGGAGATCGTCGTTACAGAGACCTAGTAGATATAGTTTCTAGAATTGAAAGTGAAGAAGGCTGGTCCACAGCGCTTGAATACCTACTGAAAGCACAACATCAAAAGTATTCATCACCATTTATCATTGGTCAAGACAAAACAAACCTGGAAGAGTTGAAGTATCGAGAGATGGTATTCGAACTATTATCATGTAAAGGACTAGAACCAATCACCCCAGGAACAACTGATCTTCTGAAGAATCTGGACCAAGAATCCTCACTTATTGATGCTTCCCGTGTTTTTATAGACATTGTAGAAAAGTTAGCTATTGAACAAATACATACTGATGACACACTATTCTTTGACTTCTCTTATAATATTTCAATCTCTAAAGAAACTGTGAAAATCTTAGATCAAGTCAGAAACAAGAATATTCATACCATCTCTCTTGAAAGGAAGGAAGAACAATTCAATATCGAACCTCTATGGTACACTGAGTATGGTCGACTTGCCTTGTCAACACTCGGAATCAAAGGTTTTGTAGTGAACACTGACACATTTGATAGTATACTATCAATAATACAAGTGCCTAGTCTTATTAGAACAAAGAATGTCAATAAATTCTCTTTCAAGAGTAAAAAGAGAGATTCGTGGACTCGCCCCACAAATCAAACATACAAAAATCTACTGGATTATCTTATTCATCATGATGTGAATAACTTAGGCTTACTAGGAAGTAGACACTCTATACCACTACTAAATATTCTGCTTGATGGAGCTTCTTCCACATATGAAAATTTACAGTCTTCAAGTGGTTACAGAGAGATACTCAATTGTATGAATGCACATCTCTCTGTTCGTGATATTGAATCAATTCTTGTTTTAGAAAAATCATCACAAATGAAGAACACACGGATTGCGACAATGGCAATTCTAGCTATTGGTAGCTTTTATCATGAATCATCTGCTACGACACTTGTAGATTTGTTGTGTAAAAGTAAAAACAATGAGATAGAGGAAGCTGCTACAAAGGCACTTGAAAGTGTCTACAAAAGATGTCCTGAGGCTGATTATATTATTACTACTTCATTAAACAATGAATGCAAAAATCGCAGAAAACTAACCAACCTATATCGGCGTCTAAGCAAAGAAAAACCATTGTATTATTAGTAATACATAAAATACTAACTCTGACGACAAACATAAATCACACTCAACTCTGGCGTGCAAGTATGAAAAGTTTTGAAACTGAGCTATTCAAGAACATAGATCTATTCTTCAATCCAAAGAGAGTCGCTCTTGTTGGCGCGTCCACAGATTACAGAAAGCTTGGTAATTCAATACTTATGAATCTATTAACATCTGAAATTGAAGTCTTCCCAATAACACGTAATACAGAACGAGTCTTAGGTGTACAAGCCTACAAGAGTCTTAGTGATTTACCAAAACCTGTTGATTTAGTTATAGTCGCAGTTGCTGCTAAATACTGTTCATCACTTATGCCTGAAATAAGAAAAGCTGGTGCAAGAAACGCAGTAATAATTTCAGGTGGTTTCAGTGAAGCAGGTCCTGAAGGCGCAGAATTAGAAAAGAATCTTGTAAAAGCTGCTCGAGAAGCAGGAGTTCGTATACTTGGTCCAAATTGTGTTGGTATTTCTAATACTCGTTTGTTCAATGGTACATTCACGATGATGCCAGAACGTGGCAATATTGCATTTGTTTCTCAAAGCGGAGCTCTTGGAGGAATGATTATCTATACTACTAGAGCGAAGAGAATTGGGATGAGCAAGTTTGCCAGCATTGGTAATTCTGCAGATATTGGATTTGTTGAAATTCTTAATTACTTCAGAGAAGATTCAAAATCGTCAGTCATTGCCGCTTATATTGAGGGCATTAATGAAGGTCGAACTCTTTTCGAGTCACTGCAAAAAGCAGCCAAAGTAAAACCCGTAGTCATATTAAAAGGTGGGCGAAGTGAAGAAGGTGGTCGTGCCACTCAATCACATACTGGATCCTTAGCTGGTTCTACCAAACTATTTGATGCAATGATACGCCAAGCTGGTTGTGTTACTGCACCAACATTGGATACCTTATTTGAAATTTGCAAACTCTTTGATTATCAACCCAAACCAAAAGGAAATCGTATTGGCATTATTAGTAATACAGGAGGTGCAGGAGTTCTTGCCACTGATGCCGCATCAAACTTAAACCTTCAAATTGCTCGTCTTGACGAAGAAACAAGAGAAGAGCTTAAACAAGTTCTTCCACCAATGGCTTCTACCAATAATCCAATTGATGTTGTGGCTAGTGGAGGTAGAAGAGAATATAGGATAGCTACTGAACTCCTGTTGAAAGACTCTAATGTCGACATACTACTTGTTATATGCGCAGTTCCAACTTTTGCAGGAATGACACAGACAGAACATGCAGCAGGAACTCTAGAAGGTGTCCGCTCTGTTTCAATAGATAAACCAATTATAGGAGTATGGTTAGCCGGAGATGTTGGCAAACCAGGAAAAGATCTTTTAGAAATGAATAAGATACCTTGCTACGATGACCCTGCGCAAGCCGCACTTTGTATTGCAAGAGTAGCTGAATATGCAATCATGCATCGTTAACTCTTGAACTATCTATTCTTGAATCCTAATATCAATATTACAATTGATTTACTTTCTATGACTCAAGATATTCTTCAGCAATCTGTGGGAACTCCTGCACAACCGCTTCTCGGAGCTGTTTCTCTACCCACATACTCAAGTTAATTGCCTTTGATTTTCTGATCGCTTTCAAACAAGCTCTGAGATCAGTTGGAATAGAGAAAGAAACGATTGGACTTTTACGTTCTCTATTTGGAACAGAAGATATGAACTCACTCTGTTCTGCTACTGCTCTAGTTTCTCGAGCTATCACCCTTGTTGGTTTTTCCTCTCCCTCTTCTTTTTCCGCTTCTTTTCTATACTTTCCAAGTAAACTCATTCTATTGTACCTCCTTGAGTAATGTTGCATATGCTTCAGAAACAAGCTCAGCAATTTCCCTAGTTACCCCTGGATTTCCAGAATTTCTAAAATTCTCAGCAGCTACTTGTTGACATCCACGTGCAAGCATCCGTATATCACGTGGATTCCCCTTTGCTGCTACATTAATGACCTTCACTGCGTCTTCAGTGAAGGGATAAACACTGAAATTCTCTGAATCAAAGCTATCAATTTGTCCTTGTGCATAAGCAATTCGACGACCTATGAATTCCCTTGCTTTCGCATCATTGAGTGGGGGAACATCAAGAGGTTCTGTACGATCCGCGATTTGCGGCAAGAATGAAAGCATTGCATTCCAATATATCATAGTCCCAGACATAACCAAAGTAAAAATAGGTTCATCAAGAGCTCCTGCATATACATCAATCATTTCTTCAGTAGGTAGGTCTGCAAGAAATCTCAGTTTATGAAATGCAGCTTCTTGATTGTCTGCAACATCCTCAATGAATAATGCTGTACGACTTTGTTCCTCAATATATCTTCGAAGACTTTCTTTCGCAACTGCATCAATAATTTGACTAGACTCCCATGATCTTCGATATTTTATTCTAAGAGAATCAGCTATTGCTGATGCCATCTGCTTCTCATAAAGACCAGTCATACCAACATAACCTGTTATGAATTTGTTACCCTTACGATCAGCCAATGTTGGTAAATCTCTCAATGCTAAAAGCATCAGTGTACTCTTACCTGAGCCTACAGGTCCACGAATGAAAACATGACGTTCATTTGTAATAATTAAATCAACAATGGAGTCCAAAAAGTCACTATCTTCTATGTACAGACGACTGTCTGGCATTTTGAATCCACGAAATGGTGAGAATCTGGCACCAATCTTTTCCTCCCATGCACGAAGAACCTCTTTGCGTGTATTGAAGTGACGAATTAGCGCACTCTCATGAATTGCAATTGTCATTTTGTGGACCTCCAAAGATATGGTATCACAAGTACTTCATGTAATACAATTTTGAAACAATAGTTTCAGATATAAAATGTATGGTAAACTGCGCCATTCAGACACAACCTTTTTGAAGAGAATGAATAGGCTGGAAGTTCAACTCAAGATTAAATATCACAAGTTATAGGAGTAACTTAGTATGGATGTAGATCGGATAAAGCACATCATGAACTCACTAATGATTCTCTCTTTCATGATTTTTGGAGTCTTATCAGGAATAATTCTGATAACAGATGTTCCACTGACCAACACATCCGTTTCTTTACCTTTTGCATTTTTATATATCTCCACAGCTACCTTTGTGATTACAGCTCAAATTAATGAGCGTCCAAAATTAATTCAGAAATATCTTCGAGACTGGTTGATAATCTGTTTCATTGGAATTATCATCAGTGCATTAGCTTTCACATTTTATTGATACAAACACAAGAGTTTAGAACCACTATGATACACACCCTGCTACCGTACTCTCATAAAAGTGATAATGATGAGTAAGATCCTGCCTGGCACAAAAACTACTCGCATGGAACTCCTTGCTCTAAAAAATAGAATGAGGTTGGCTGAAAGAGGGCACGATCTTCTCCGAGAGAAACGTGATTCGCTCATAATGGAATTCTTTAATGCCATAGCAGAGATTAAGGAAGCGAGAGTGAAAGTTGATGTTGCACTTTCAGAAGCTTTCTCAGCCCTTACTCAAGCAAAAATGGTAATGGGTCCTGCAAGAGTTGTAGAATTCGCATATGCTAGTAAATTTGAAGCAAACCTTAGTATCTCAACAAGATCAATGATGGGGGTCAGAGTTCCAATCCTATCAGTAGAACAACATACTCCTGATCTTCCATATTCTCTCTCAGATTCAAGTGCCAAATTTGATGTTATGAGTGAAAAATTCAAGGAAGCTCTAACCGCAATTGTTCGGCTAGCTGAGATTGAATCAACAGTGAAACGACTTGCGCTTGAAATTGAGCGCACAAAACGACGAGTGTCAGCTCTTGAAACTGTTGTAATACCTCGTCTTGATGCAACAGCACGGTTCGTAAAACTCGCACTTGAAGAACGAGAACGTGAAGACTTTGTAAGGTTAAAGATGGTTCGTGATTGGATTACTCAAGAGGAAGAATAAATAGAATGTATTATCTGTAATACAATATCCTAATGTCTTAACTTTAGAATAGCTGCCGCTAAATCTCCATCAGTTTCTTCCAAAGCCTGCTTTGCCACTTGAATGTCCACACCTGTTTGACTAGCTACCAATGCCGCATCCTCTATTGGTATCTCAACTTTCTTTTCAACAACATCTTCTGAAGTTGTTTCAATTTTACTTTCAATCTTTCCAGATATTTGTCTTTCATTTCTTGTACCTGTTACTTGAAAAGATTCACTACCAGCTTGCTTAATCATGGATAGTTGAACATTAGAAATGACCCACTCCTTATCATCAAAACGAATTATTACTTCTTTTACACCGTCTATCTCCTTTTGTTCAATACCCATCTTCTTCATCATTCGCGCCATTTGTTTTGGTGACAGACCTCTAAATCCCATAGGATCATCTCCAATTCTTGATTGAAAGGTGCAGACAATAACCTGTACTTTCTCTCTGTAAATGCTGGTTTATGAGTCGATAAAACGATTACGCTTCGGATGAGGTAGTTATATCAAATACATAGTGCCCTATTCTAGGTGAATAGTCCTTGACATAATGTGCGTTAATAGAAGAAGAATATCCATGTATTCTACACATTTGTTCAATCTTCATCATGATATCCTTAACCTCAGACTCAGGCATACTCATATGCATATGAATAAAGCCTCCATCTTCCACTAAAGTTTCAAGAGCAAATGGAAGATACTCTATAGTATTATGTAGATATCCCATCACTATTCGATTGGCTGTTCCTTTTGGATGCACTTTGCGACAATCACCTAGTACTGCAACTACTCTATTACCTAACCCATTCAGCTTTATATTCTCAAGCAAAAACTGGAATGCATTTTCGTTAATCTCTATTGCAATTACTTCGACGTCAGCTGACTTGGCAATATGAAGAGCAAATTGTCCAACACAAGAAAACATATCCACAATTTTTTCTTCGTTTTTAACAAGTTTCGATAATCGCATACGCTCCCTTCTATTACCTCCAGAGAATGTAATATGAAGTGGGTCTAATCGAAATTTTATTCCATCTTCAATATGTGTAGTAATTGTATTACTATCTCCAGCAATTAATTCATATGATGGTATTCTCTTGATGCTTTTTGTGGGTCCGATTTTCGTGGCAACCGACAATATTCGTTGATCATATTCGAGTGTCTTTTCACCAATAAATGAAGCATACTTCATTAGACTAGAATCCAAATTCAGTAGGGCAACATTTCCTACGAGATGATAACCTGAAGGTAAAACAATACTCCTTGGAATTATCCCACTTAATTTGTTTCTGAGGAAATCTCTGTACCTCATTGTTGTTCACAAATCACTAGACTTGCTTAGCAATACATACTACCAGGAGCACGATCGCCTGTTCCTCGTTCTTGAACCTTCGAGATAGCTTTTCGAAAATCATCTTGAATGACGCAAGTTCTATTGTCCCGAATCGCGAACATACCTGCCTCTGTGCATATTGTTTTGATATCTGCACCAGTTCTACCCTGAGTTGCAGACAGCAATAGATTGAAATCAACAGCAGTGTGTATCTTCATTCCACGGATGTGAATCTTGAAAATCTCTTTTCTACTCACGTCATCAGGCAATGGGAACTCAATAATTCTGTCAAAACGACCTGGTCTTAGAAGTGCTGGATCTAATATATCAGGGCGATTTGTTGCACCTAAAACAGCCACTTGACCGCGACTCTCAAAACCATCAAGTTCACTCAATAGCTGCATTAATGTACGTTGTACTTCTCTATCTCCTGAAGTGGCAATATCAAGTCTATGAGAACCAACAGCATCAAGTTCATCTACGAAAATAATTGCTGGTGCTTTTTCCTTAGCAAGCATGAATATTTCTCTAACGAGTCGAGCTCCTTCACCTATAAACTTCTGAACAAGCTCGGAGCCAATAACCCGGATAAAAGTCGCATTCGTTTCATGAGCTACAGCTCGAGCACATAGAGTCTTACCTGTTCCTGGTTTACCTGTGAGTAGTACGCCTTTTGGAGGTTCTATACCAACCTCTTCAAATAATTCAGGTCTTAGAAGGGGAAGTTCTACAGTTTCTCGAATTTCTCTAAGCTGGTCTTGAAGTCCTCCAATATCCTGATATGATACATTAGGTGCTTCCTCGATTTCCATAGCTCGTATTATGGGGTCACGAGATGGTGGAAGTTCTTGAGTAATCGCAAATGATCTTTGATTAAGTGCTACTAGAGCTCCAGGTTGCAGTTTGTCTTTTGGAATTGACGAGGCAACATGAACTACAAAATTCGGTCCAGTGGAACTCTTGACAATTGCTCTACCATCCTCCAGCATCTCAGTTATTGTAGCAGTAATTAGAGGTGATTGTCTCAATTTCTCTAGTTCTGTCCTCAAAGTTTGAGTTTCTTTCTCAAGCCGACTACGTTCAGCTTGAAGTATTTGCTTTTCTGTTTCCAATGCTCTAAGTCTACGTTCTAGATGTCTTGTATAGCTTTGCGAGTATGCCGACTCATCAACGTTGCCTTCGTCTTTTGTGTCTGTAGTCCCTGGCATTGGATGGCACCTCAGGAGTTCATCCACTGTAGATGTTTTAAGCATTGCTTTGAGGGAGAAATGACATCATTACATATCAAGGTAAACAATATACAAATATCACTTACAAATTTGTTTAGTCGGCAATCTTTATCAACACACCCCGACTCATTATCACCTAGAGGGAATCTGCTTTGCCTAGTTGTGAATTATGTGGCAGAAACATGAAGGGTCGCGGCAGAAACGTAACAATTGAAGGAGCTTCAATGTTAGTTTGTCCTCAATGTGCCACTAAATTTGGTGGTCAGTCTATATCATCTGAATCTCGATCATCATTTGCTCCTCAAGTACGTCCATCTTGGATTGGAAGTTCTCAGAAAGCACCACCTATTCAAACTAGACGAGTTTCTAAACCCAAACCAAAACCCAAGGCTAGATCTGGTGTCCTGATTGATGACTTGGAGTTGATAGAGGACTATGCAAAAGTGATTCGTGTTGCTAGACAAAAGAAGAATCTATCCCAAGAAGAGCTTGCCCAGAAGATTGGAGAAAGGATTTCAACGTTACAATCAATTGAGTCTGGACGATTGAAACCAACAGGGAAAGCTATTCGAGGTCTTGAACGAGAACTTGAAATCTCTCTTCTAGAAGCTGTTGGTTCTGTCCCACTTAAGCCAACCACTGATAAACCGGGTTCTGGTCCTACCCTTGGTGATAGGGTAGTTGTGAAAAGGAAAATGTCGCAAAAAGCGCGTCAGGATGATACCCAAGCGAAGTGAATATATAGTATTTGGACGTATAATACTATAGGTGTAAATTTCCACTACGGATGTTTTCGCTGTTAATTGGGTCAGTCGACTAGCCATATTACACACTTGGGTGATTACGTCAATGGTTCACACGAATTTCAATCACGACCTCTTCCGACTTGTTGTTGAGGAAATTGCTGGTAAGGAAGGGGTGGATGTATCGACTGTATTAGTTAATGCAGAAGAAACCACTGACGAAGAAATCGCAACTAAAACAGATCTCAAATTAAACATTGTTAGAAGAATCCTCTACAAGCTTCATGATAATCATTTAGCATCATACCGAAGAATCAGAGATGCAAATACAGGTTGGTTTCTATATTACTGGCGCATCGACCCCAAAAAGGCACAAGCTCTTGTTAATAGAAAGAAACGAATGGTACTCAATCTTCTTGAACAGAGATTAGAACATGAAACAAACAATGACCTCTACGTATGCATTAATCGTGATTCATCCCCAGTACCATTTGAAGAGGCAATGAATCTCTCCTTCCGATGTCCCACATGTAATGGTCAGCTAGAGTTTGTAGATAATGCAAGAGCAATCTCATTTCTGAGAAAACGTGTTGAAGAACTCAAAGCTGATTTAGAAGCATCCTCCTAATGTTTTTACTTTTTATGAACTGATTTTTTACAAAAGGTACTTAGCAAAACTCAAGAAAATAAGCCCGAGGTTATTATTTGAAAACTGTTGTTCTGCTTCCAAAGGCGTATGGAGTAAATAGAGGCCGATTACTTGAAATTATTAGATCAGAAGTATCAGAAATGGTGGTAGAACTTGATGCAGAAATCATAAGTCTGGGTACTGACAAAAGGAATCACATTATCATAAACATAAATGGTGAAGATGAGGAATTTGTAGTCAATGTCCTCGCTAAGGAGTATGGTAAATCACTTCAATCAGACAATCTAATTCCAAACAAGACATATCTTGGTCAGCTCATAGATGTTGGAAAAGTAGGTTATGGACTATATTCGGATATTGGGGTAACTGATTCAAAACGATTGGATGTACTAATTCCACTTCACAGGCTACGTGAACAATTTGATTTACAAGGTCCCTTGAAGATGATCGTAGATGCATTTGTTCTTGTAGAACATCTTCCTGTTACGGTGAACCTTACAAGTATTGATTTGTATAACAATCGAATTGAAGGAGAACTCAATCAATCGACACTGACACGTATTACAGAGTGGATGCAAGACGATCATGAACGACTTCTAGTGTTTGGCGCCAATTTATATCAAATAGAAATCTCATTGAAAAAAGCGAACCATAGAGAAGACATCTATGAGATAGAGCAGCTAGGCAAGTTTGAGTTTTCACTTAGATGCAAAAGAAGTACACGCGCCTCTGGGATTCTTGCATCAATTGGCCCTAGACTAAGAGGTGTTCCAATACACCTCTTCATACCAAAAGAACTTGAGGCAAAGAAACATGCCAAGACTTGATGTATGGCTTGTAGAAACAGGCCGATTCTCTTCTCGTCAAGCGGCAAAAAGAGCAATCAAAGATGGTTTAGTCACAGTAAATGGATTAGGATGTAAGCCATCAACTCAAGTTTCTGAGAAAGACAAAATCGAATTACATAGTACTGAAGCTGATGTCCCACAAGGTTTTCAAAAATTAAAAGAACTTGATAAATACCTACAAGGCAAACTTGTCTGTAGTGATTGCAAAGCTCTGGACATTGGTAGTTCTGCAGGTGGTTTTCTAATCTATTTAGCTGAAAAAGGAGCAAAAGTGGTAGGTATTGAGGTTTCTGAGAGATTTGTAAAAGAGCTGTATGCTATTGTTGAAAAATATCAAAACATATCGGTACTTTTTACTGATGCTTTTGATATGGATCCAAATATTATCGCTAGCGATGACCAGCTTGATCTACTTCTTGTTGATGTTACAACAGAACCTGAGGGCACATTGATACTAATCAAGAAATTTACATCTCTACTAAAAAGAAAGGGTCGTCTGCTTGCAGCATTCAAATCAAATCACAAATCTGACATATTATCATATCTAAAAGATGGTATTGCCCAGCTTGGATATATACAGATTCAAGAGATAATTCTAGACAAATCGCGTCAAGAAGTTCACATCACTGCAATTCGCATGTAAGCAACTTTTTATTTGATTAACAAACCCAACTTTCTCAGGGGCGGTAGTCTAGCCCGGCTATGATGTCTCGCTTACACCGAGAAACCATTGAAGCTCTTTGCTCTTTGGACTCGAGGGTCGCTGGTTCAAATCCGGCCCGCCCCACCATTTCTTATAGCTTGTCAATTCCGCACCAAAGAGTTGAAGAGTATGTATGCCGCAAAGAAGCAATGCGGTAAGCTCCTACATTTAGAGAATAGCTTGTCGCTTGTCTGACTGAGTCTTGCGGGAGTAGCCAAGCCCGGTCAAAGGCGGCGGACTTAAGATCGCATGAAATCAAGGGGTCATGTGAATAAGCTATCCGCTCTCGTAGGAGTTCGTGGGTTCGGTGAATAAGTATCTGCCTTACAGGTGGCCTTTTGGTGCATATCTTATTTCGAAATTGGGTCTATAATTCATCATCGCTAAAGCAGAGCTTTCGAATGGTTGGATGTCTTTTCCTCGATAGATTTGTCCTGCTGCCAGCCAGTTAAAAAAAACATTATTGAAGTGGATAAGAGGACTATGCAGCTATCTCTCTAATCTTCTTATCCACTTCTTGTTCAAGCTCTATAATTATCTGAGCAACTCTTTTTCCAAAATGGTTCAATTCATAGTAGGAATATGATCCCTCTTCAGTTCTTTCGAATACATTTACTAACAATCCAATCGTGTCAAAGAATTTCAAATCTCTAACGAGTGTAGTACTACTTTTGATATTACTTTTCTTTTTCAGTTTATTAAATGGTATTCTATTCTCGTAAAGATCCATCAGTATTTTACGTTGTCTTTTGTTCTCTAAGAGATGCAGTATTACTTCTTTTGTATCCCAATCTGCCATTGATTTCTTTCTCCTCTCTGGTTCCTCTTACACGCAAGTGTCATACTTTTTATGTTATAGAGACACTTAAAGGTTACTAGGATGGCAATTAGTAACTATTAAAAGACTTAGTATCATATATGTAACTTGATAATTCCTGTTGAGATAATAGTAATTAAAATGCCGGGAGGACATAAATAGTGGAAGAACGGCGACTCAAACCACTCAAAGTTCGTGGTAGAGTTGAAATGCCGAAAGACGCATGGAACACAAGGGCAACTACATTTGAGAAGAATGTAGAAAAACACATAGGTAATGTAAAAGTCCTTCTCCTTGGTCCGGGTTATCCTGAAGGTCAGTTAGAAATCCGGACTCAAATTGCAGATAGACTTGAGAAAGATGGTTGCGATATCTATATCATGGAAACGATGAGCCCAATTAGCTCCTTTAATATCGATGAGAAATTCCGTGACATTTTGAATGAAATACGCCCAGAACTGATTATTTGTGTCTTCACTAAAGAAGGAGCACCTCATGGTGTGATTTATGAGGTTGGTTTTATCTGTGGGCATTATGGGATTGATCAAGCATTGAGCTGTCTTCGTTTCTGTTTTCACAATGAACTAGAGAAAATTAAGAACATTCCTGCTTATCTTTACTTTTTACTATCAAGAACACAATACTGGGAATTCTATGATGAAGGAAAAGGTCCTACTCTCTATACACGTATTATACAGTTAATCAGAGATGAAGTTGTTCGACAATATTGCCCCACTGATTTATCTGATAAAACCAAAACTCCTCGTGAATGATCACAAAAAGACTCAGGAGTATTTTCTATATCAGTCCAGTACATCTTACTTTTTATCATAACATATTAGTTAAATACAATACCGAAGAGTTGAAGAGTGATTTTGGAGATGTTTTACTAATCTTCGTACTCTACGATTGGTACGTTTCTAGTTACCCATTTTGTAAGTTTTTTCATGAACAACTCTGTATTCAGAATTGAGTAATGGCTTAAATCACCCTCTGACAAACTTACATCAACTGTTTCAATTATTGTGTCAGGTGCTTCTTTACCAGTGGTTTCTATAGTAAACCTAGCTAGAGGTTCAATATGTATACCCTCCACAAGGAAAACTCCAAAGATGAATACAGTCTTTGTCGACTTGATAACACGGAGTTCACACAATGGACTTGACCTAGAATACTCACGAAGTCTGAGTCCTGACAAAATTATATCTTTAAGCTCTATATAGTTTGCAATTCGTTCTCTATGAATCTTCGAGGTGATTATTTCTGAAATTCGTTCATATTCACTTTTTGCCCCGCGGCCATGGGTAAGTTTAATGATATATTCTTCACCACTGAAGAAAAGTCCTGAAACTGTGGACTGTGCCTTCCATCTGAGATGTGTTTCATCATCCCAAGAAATATCAACCATCCATTTTTGTCCTGCAACATTCAGATAGGTTCCAGGTTCGAGTCGCTTCAAGTTCAATCCCTTGCCACGAAGCAACATACGAATGTACCTCTCCTCATGGAACACAATGCTTTCATCCTTCTCCGAAACTGCTGGTAATAGCACTTCTAACTGGTATAACCTCCCAGCATACAGTTTTTCGGGTGCAAGCAGCCCGTTAATCTCTTCTCCCGTCATTGTTCTTCCAAGTTGTCGTCTTACTTGTTTTGGACAGTCTAATGGTAAGGTGATTCTCCAACATGCTCCATGATCAACAGCATTATCAATAGCTATTGGGCATCTGGACTTGTCGTGTTCAATGCCTACAGAAATTGATTTAGCCTCTTCAAAGAATTGAGCTATTCGTTTTGGTAGTTCTTCTGGGGTTGACCTTGCAGCCTTATATGAAACATATGGTTTCAAGAAGTCCAAATCTCCAAACTGGATGTCTTCAAAGACACTCCAAGTCACATAAGTGCCAGAGTCTGTGAACATAGGTCCACTTTGTATCATAGGCCATCGAAGAAGTGATATGAGATCCGTGGTGTTCTCAAGAGTAACTATTTGAAGCACTTCTTCTCTTTCATCAATGAATTTGACTTGACATTCCCCTTTTGCCATCTCTAAGTATATAGTGACTGGAGAAGGTCTGGACACGGATTCGATATACCTTCTTAAGGCATCCACCACCCGTTTGGAAAAGGTTTCTGTAAGTCGATTCGCTGACATGGGTCGAGTTCGATAGATCTCAGGGAAAGTCTGACGGACTGCCCGAAGATGGCTAACAAATGAACGCCCTTCGCCAATCAACTCCAAGAGTCCTGAGTCCACTGCTTGATCATCACCCGGTCTTGAACTCCAGACCTCCACACCCGATTCAGTCTTTGAACCTGTCATGAGGATTTGAGGTAGTCTGATAATATCATCAAGACTCTGGTTTGTAAGTATCTCTTGACTGGTTTCAGCCCAGAGAAAACCATCTCTGCTCCGCCAATCATTAGCATTGTAGGAAAAAAGGCAACACTATTCCTCCCTTTCATGTCTCCCAATGAACAGCTATTGAAAACCTCGCTTTCATCACTACCCACCCGGAAAAAACAGGCTGGAGTTGATAGAGGACTTAGATATGCTATGGTCGTGTCGATACAAAATGAAGATGATTCCTATCAAGAGGTTATGATTGGAAGACAAGAACTCTTTGAGAAAAGAGAAAGACTCAGACAACGTACTAGAGTATTGATGTCTCAGATTGCTCTTAAAAAGAGCAACTGGGAAAGAAAACATCCTAATCAGCAATTTCCAGCTATTGTTCTGAAGAAAGAACAGGAGCTGGAATCAGTATGGCAAAAAGTCCGTCGATTAGATAAGGAAATTTCTCATCAGATAGCATCTGAAACCGTGTGGTTCTGTGAGTATCAAGGCGTGAAGACTATCTACTTTGAGGATCTTCGTTCTTTCCAAGGAAGGGGTGGTATGAAAAGACATAGCTGGAACCTCTCTACTAACCTCTGGGGAATGATGATAGATGGTGTACGATACCGCCGAGAATCCATGGGACACAAGAATGGAGGAATCTGGCTGGTGAATCCAGCTTGGACTTCTCAAACATGTCATGTGTGTGGAACACACGGTAGGCGCGTGGACACTGAAGATTCCATTATCGAAGTGAAAGGGGGCGAGTATTTTCACTGTTTAAAATGTAATCAACATTACCACGCTGATGTGAACGCAGCAAGGAACATAATGCAAATCAAACAATCAAAACCCAGTGTCGTTCCTGGGCGGACTTCTTGAAACCTAGTTTGTCCAACTAACAATGAACGAATCGAAGCCCACCTCCCAACCAAGAATCAACAATTGATTTGATGAAGTTTCGAAGTACCAAAGAATTCAAGAGTACTTCTTATATCAAAGCGCAAAGCCGACTAGTCATAGAGACCGGACAAATTTCCGTGCGGGAGTTGCCAAGCCCGGTCAAAGGCGGCGGACTTAAGATCGCATGAAATAAAGGGGTCATGTGAATAGGCTATCCGCTCTCGTAGGAGTCCGCGGGTTCGAATCCCGCCTCCCGCACTCTATCAAATTGTATGATTGAAACTTTGTCTTGGCGCTTATCACGAATGATAAGACCATGTTCGATGAGAATGTGTTCTGCACCAACCATGTGTTTGAGTCCACATGCCAATTTCTAAAAGGACATCGAACTTGTCGTCCTCAGTATGCCTATTCAAGCCTTACTCACATCTGCAGGACTAGTCCTACTGATGGAGTTAGGCGACAAGACAATGCTCACTACAATGTGTCTCAGCGCACAATATAGAAGACCAGGGCTGGTGCTTCTTGCCACAATGACCGCATTGGCAACATCATCAATCATCGCGGTAATTCTGGGATATGTTCTCTCCACTACTCTTCCCCTTGAAATCATTACATATGTGTCTGGATTATTGTTTGTTGGTCTTGGTATCTATACACTCATTAAAGCCAACTCTGAGGTACCAGACACCTGTGATAATCCTGGTACTTTGTTTGGAATGTTCTCACTAATCTTATTGTCTGAACTTGGTGACAAAAGTCAAATCACAATACTTGCTCTAGCTGCGCAATCTTCCTTTGCAATATTGGTATTCATAGGATCCATGATTGGCTTTCTGTTTGTAAACTCTCTTGCTGTTACAGCTGGAAACCATGTCGCTGAGCGCATTCCTCTTAAGATTGTGAGAAGAGCTGTTGGATTCATCTTCATATTATTTGGTTCTCTCGTAGTACTAGGCATTCTCTAATCTTCACATTCTCTGATAACGAAGCCTTTTATGACTCATCTCACCTCATTGAGTTCGAACTTGAGGTGAGAACATAGGTGAGTCTTGATGATTCGGGCTACAGTGGTCTGGTTCTTGATAAGCTCTCTACTTCCAATATCAAATTTGGAGATACGATTCTTGTTAAGATAAATGAAGAGGAGTATATCGGAGTACTCATGCCTCGAAGTCAAGTTGGCAGTGATCAATTCCATCTTGTTCTCAAGCTTGAAAGCGGCTATAATATTGGCATAAAACTAAATCAAGATACTCAAGTACGCAAAATTAAGACTGGTAAGAAGAAACAAACAGTTTCTACAGAAAAGAGACCTGTTACAAAGGACTTGCCCATAGCTTCAATCCTAAGTACAGGAGGCACAATTGCTAGCAAAGTGGACTATCAGACCGGTGCAGTTAACCCAGCATTGTCAGCACAAGACCTCTATGATACTGTGCCAGAACTTGGCAATTATGCTATAGTTCGTGCAAAAGTTATCATGAGTATACTCTCTGAGAATATCCGACCAAATGATTGGACCAAGATTGCTCGAAGTGTAGCTGCTGAAATCAAAGCTGGATCAGATGGGGTTGTGATTGCACACGGAACAGACACACTTGGATTCACTGCAGCAGCACTGTCATTTGCACTTCAAGATCTTCCAGTTCCAGTTGTTTTAGTCGGGTCACAAAGATCCTCTGATCGTCCATCTTCAGATGCTGCTATGAATCTGATTGGTGCTATTAACTTGGCCACAAGAGCTGATGCTGCAGATGTCTTTGTGTTGATGCATGCAGAAACAAGTGATAGCTATCTTCATGCTCATCTAGGAACACGGACTAGAAAACTCCACACAAGTCGTCGTGATGCCTTTCAGTCAGTCAATAGCTATCCCTTCTATCGTGTGAGCGGAGAAAATGTTCTGGAACTCTGTTCTCCTTTACGACGAAGAAACACTGAAAGAAAACTCAACCTGAAACCCAAATTCGAGGAAAAAGTAGCTCTTGTAAAGACCAATCCAAGCATTGAAGCCTCACTAATCGATTTGTTTGTAGAAATAGGATACAAAGGAATATTGATTGAGGGTACTGGTTTAGGACATGCTCCAGACCGTCTTCAACCATCAATCAAGAAGGCAATTGATGCAGGAATCATTATCGCGATGTCAAGCCAGTGTCTATTCGGACGTATAAACATGAATGTCTATCGATCAGGAGTTGAACTTCTTGACATCGGAGTTATCCCCTGCGAAGACATGTTCCCAGAAACTGCACTGGTGAAGCTCATGTGGGTCTTGGCAAACAGCAAAGACCAAGACTCTGCAAAACACCTCTTCTCGAAGCCTCTTGCAGGAGAGATTGACATGCGCAGTGAGGAATCTGAGTACGTCAAAAGTCTTGGAGGGCATTGAGTTGTCTGAAGAGAACAAGTTTAGAAAACTGGGACTAATGGTGGGTCTCGAACTTCATCAACAATTGAACACCCAACGCAAGCTGTTTTGTCATTGCCCCACAATAGTCCGTGATGAGGAGCCAGATGGGAAATTTATACGAAGATTACGCCCGACCCAAAGTGAGATGGGCGAGATTGATCCCGCTGCGCTCTTCGAATTTCAAAGACAAAAACGATTTTGTTACGAGTATTACAATGATACCACTTGTCTAGTAGAAACTGATGAAGAGCCTCCTCATGATCTCTGTGAAGAGGCTGTCGATATTTGTTTGACAATAGCTGAATTTCTAAAGTCGAAACCTGTGGATGAAATACATCCCATGAGAAAGATCGTAATAGACGGGTCCAATACAACTGGTTTTCAACGTACAACAATCATTGCAAACGGAGGACAAGTTATTGTTGGGGAGAAAACAATTGGAATTCAGACAATCTGTCTTGAAGAGGACGCAGCAAGAAAGATAGCTGATGATGAAGATAACAACATGAGAGTATACAGGCTTGATCGTCTTGGTATTCCACTAATTGAGGTCGCCACTGATCCTGACATTCAAACTCCCGAAGAAGCACAAGAGGTCGCTCTTGCATTGGGTCTTCTCCTAAGGTCCACAGGGAATGTCAAACGAGGACTCGGTACAATTCGTCAAGATGTTAACGTATCAATCAAAGATGGAGCTATCATAGAAATCAAGGGATTTCAACAGATTGACATGCTCGCAAAACTTGTTGAGTTTGAAGCTCAAAGACAAGAGAAACTGATTGAAATTAGGGATATTTTGAAGACTCGGGGTGTTTCTGTAAATGATATCAAACCAAAATTAGTCGACATAACCACAGTTTTCGAAAAAAGTGAATCAAAAGTCATCAAAAACGCCCGAAAGTCAGGTGGTGCTGTATACGCTGTAAAACTGCCTGGTTTTGCCAACATCATTGGGATTGAAATTCAACCAAATCGACGACTCGGAACTGAACTATCTGACTATGCCAAGTTCTGGGGTGGAGTTGGAGGGATATTCCATACAGATGAACTTCCCAAGTATGGAATCACTGAATCAGATGTTTCAAAACTACGAAAAACAGTCAATGCCAGCGAAAAAGATGCGGTTGTACTTGTTGCATCATCTAAAGAACAATGCAATGATGCTCTAGAAGCAGTGGTCAAAAGAGCTAAAGAGGCAGTCATAGGAGTTCCAGCGGAAACAAGAACTCCACTCCCTGATGCCACATCAAAATATGCAAGACCCCGGCCTGGATCATCTCGCATGTATCCTGAAACAGACGTAAGACCAGTAAAAATCACTGAATCCCGCTTGAGAAAAGTCCGGAGGGACATGCCTGAAACTATTGAGAATCGCGAGAAACGATTCATCAAAGAATATGAATTAAGCCCAGATCTTGCACACCAAATTACCCGTTCTCAAAATCTTGATCTCTTTGAACAGATAATAAAAGAAACTGAAGTTTCTCCAACATTGATTGCAGCGACCTTAGAAAATACAGTAATTAGTCTTCATAGAGACCAAGTTCCTACCGAGAATCTTGATGACACCCACTTTCTTGAGATGTTCAAATCAATCTCAAAGAAAGCGATATCATCCGAGGCTATTCCCTTGATACTTACATTCTTTGCTAATCACCCAAGATTGAGCATTGAGATGGCAATAGAATCAACTGGCTTAGGTATGGCGACTAGTAATGAAGTTGAAGATATTGTTAAGAAAATAGTAGCTGAGCGAAAAGATTTCATTCGAGAGCAAGGAGAACGATCAATAGGTGGACTCATGGGCATAGCTATGCAAGAACTGCGTGGCAAGGCTGACGGTAAGAAGGTCAAAGAGTTGCTTACAATAGAAATTCAAAAACTACTCAAATTATAGATATTCAGTGAAAGCAGCTTGCATATTTCAGGAAACTCAAGGATAAGGTTAATTAGAGGAATCCAGAGTGCTCCTTTACCAGACTTCGTTACTAGTGCAAAAGTGCCGCAGTGGCCTAGCCTGGTTAGGGCGCGAGACTCATAATCTTCTTGGGTTTACCAAGATATGATCGGGGTCATTGAGACCGCGCCTGATGAGGCATCTCGAAGTCGTGGGCTCGAAACTCTGTCACACTTCGTGATAGAGAGATCATCCCACCTGCGGCACCAGCTCATTGTTAGTTGCTCAATATATTACTATAAAGTCCATGCTAATTCTACAATTGTGAAGCTATAAAGAATCATAGATATTGTGACCCAATATAGTACAAACCACACGATATACCTGAGTGGTTTTCCTTTCGATAGTATTCTATATTTGTCCATAAAATTGAAAATGGACACTCTTGGTAGAAGAAATGGAGTTCGTTTACAATAGTCGATGTATTCAACTCCAAACTTATTCGTAAGCCCAATCTCTTCAAAATCAGCAACGACAATAAGTATGAATGATACAAGTGACCATGAAAGAATATCTCCGGGTCTTACTCCACTCCATTGTGCTGAATAACTAATATTGAACAGAGCAAGGGGAAGAAGAAACATGATGATACCAAGATGCTGTGGATGTCTCACCCAACGATAAGGACCCGAAGTAATGAATTGAACACCATTTGAAATTCTTCGAGTCATCTCAACAAAGGAACGAATCAAAAGTGCTAGTCCCAGAAAAAAGACTATTCCTTGAACAGTGTATATTATTACTGCAACCAATGGGTCAATATCCGGTATCCAAATACCTCCCCATTCTGAATAGTAGGGAAAGATGAATCCTATGAAAAACCAAGCAGTATACCATGCTGGTAATAACCATAACATGGGTGTTAGAATCCCAGCAACTACAGGAAGATATGTGAACACAGAAGCAATAGCAACTAATAGACGACCAATCAGTCTGTTCCTTTGACTGCTTGTCAACGCACTTCCAACCTCCAGAATCATTACTTTTCTACTGCAGAATAAATGTAGCTGGAAGTACCTCATCTGTTGTTTCTCTCATGACGGGGTTATTAGGAATTAATCTACACTTAACATTATGAAGAAAGAAAAGTGGAAATTGGTAGGCGGACGTGTCTATAGACTTGTGGAAGTCTTTGACAACATACTTGATGCAACATTACAAGCTAGAGAGTTGAAAGAGAATAATCACGTGTTTCTCTCAAAGCTAGAAAAAAATCAATGGGCTGTTTATCATAGACCTAAGGATCTTAATATTGAATGCACTCCCAAACACTTCAATATAGTATAGACTACTTTCATTTCCATTGGGACTTAATAGATTCTAAAAGAACATAGAACCATGACAATCGACCCAATGGTAACGGAAAATGGCATTGAGAATAGAAGAATCAGGATTGAATCATTGGGTAGAATTATCAAACAGCTTCAACGCCCACACTTTGAAAAACTCATACGAGAATCTATCATTTCAGGAATCATTGATATCACAGACTGGACAATTGAGGCTGTGAGAGCATTGCTAAAGGTCTGTGCAGAAAAGAACCTCAAAATCACTCTGAAAGATGGCACAAGATACATCATGCTGGTCAAATATCCAAAAGACCAAATGCTAGAATCACTTGCAAATGCTATCAAGTCTGGCGAGTGGTAAACCCACCTCAAAACCCTTGAAAATCTCTTTATTGCCGCATAGCTTGAAACAAAGCAGGTGATAACAATGAAATTCGCTTTCAAAACACTTGACGATATTGACTATGTCGGAAAACGAGTGCTAATTCGTGTTGACATGAATTGCTCTGTAGATCCTGAAACTAAGCAAATTACTGATATATCACGGATTGAAGCTATCCGAGAAACATTAGAAGAACTCTCTAAAAGTAAGGTTGTTCTTATGGCTCATCAAGGAAGCCCTGGTAGTGATGATTTCATATCACTGGAACAACATACTGAAATTTTGAAGAGTTTCGGATTAAAAGCGAGCTTCATTGATGATATTTTTGGAGAAAAGGCAAAGAAAGCCATACCACAGGTCAAAGAGGGCGAGATTCTGGTTCTCCAAAACGTTCGTTACTTCGAAGGTGAATTGAAGAAAGCACCACCTCCGGAAGTCGCTAAAGAGAAGATTGTACAGGAACTTTACCCACTCTTTGATATCTTTGTGAACGATGCTTTTGGGGCTTCACATCGTTCTCAAGCATCTATCGTTGGTTTCACCACTGTTTTGCCATCAGTTGCTGGAAGACTTGTAGAGAAAGAGATTCGTACACTCACTGCTGCAACAGCTACTGATCAACATCCATGGACTCTAGTATTAGGGGGAAGTAAAGTAGAAGATAAAGTTGACATACTTAATAGGCTCCTATCGACCGATAGAGTTGATAACGCGCTTCTAGGTGGACTCATCGGAACGCTATTTCTTATAGCTGATGAAAAAATTCCAGAAAGCTACTCGAAACCAATCAAGGGCTTCGAAACAGCAGTAGAAACAGCACGAAGTCTTCTGAGAAACTATCCTGATTTAATTACACTTCCTGAAGATGCTGCAGTAGAGAGAGATGATCACAGATTCAATTGCAACTTGAATCAAATAGAAAATCACCCATTCCTTGATATTGGCCCCAAAACAACCAAAAGGTATGTACAAATCGTTAAAGACTCTGCAGTAGTTTTTGCCAATGGCCCAATGGGATACTTTGAGAAAGAGGCTTTTGCACAAGGTACAACTGAAATTCTTAATGCAATTGCAGAATGCAAAGGGGTAACTGTTGTGGGTGGAGGTCATATGGGTGCTATGGCAAGGAAAATGAGTCTTGAAAATCGTATTACACATATCAGCACAGGTGGTGGAGCAACCATCAACTTCCTAACTGGTAAAAAACTGGACCTTATAGCCGCACTAGAAGCTTCAGCTAAGAGAATGGATGGATAGACCCATACAAATCAATCAAGACATTATCATTTAGCTAAGTCAAGAACTAAGACTGTGGATATTGTTATTCTATCTGGTCTTCATTAATGTCTTAGCTGTCTTGACTATGTAGTGAGATAAAAGAAGAGCAAGGAAAGATGAGCGGCGAGTCAGCGAAGCTACTCTGCTCTTCATGAGTTTCATCGGTGGTGGGATTAGCATATTCATAGGGATGTTTGGTTTCCGCGCTTCAAGACCAGAAAGAGGTTGTTCCAAGCTATTACCATACTCGGATTGATTACATCATTCATAATATACTGGTTCCAATGGAGAGCAATTATGTGGCTTCTCTACTTCATGTAATATATCACTCAAAATACGTATAGATGGAGCCCCAGGCGAGATTTGAACTCGCGACCTGCTGATTACAAGTCAGCCGCTATAGCCTCTAAGCCACTGGGGCACAACCTGCAGGTCAATCTGAACATATTATAGAGTTTTCGTAGCAGCACATCTACTTGTCATGATACACATTGTCTATGATAATGGCGTAAGCGAGCAACATCATTCTAGGTGCCATAGGGTCGACAATGTGAATCACATATCTGTCTTTGAAGTTGAAAGCTGGAGCAAAGATATCTCTCCACTTGTCACCTTTCCTAATCTCAGCGTACACTCTGTTTTTATCTTGAGCATCTGTAATTGTGAAGTTCCACTTCATTACTCCGCCCTGCGCTTTGTATATCATTCTGTCTTCAGAATCATACATATCAACAGAACCTCTGAAAGCAATCATAGGTCGTTTCCCTCGACCAATTAATTCTCCAGTAGGAGCCTTGACGTCATAAATTGGGCGAGCACTTACTAGTTTCTTATTGATAATACAGACAACAGAATCATCAGGGTTTCTTAGTTCGATCTCGGCACGCATCGAGATGAGTTTCCTCTTCATCGATCCGACCTTTTCACCTTGTGGGTTGTAGATATCACCACCGCCAAACTTCCAAGCTTTCTCGTGAAGTACATAATACTCAATTGATGGATCAAAAAGTTCCATATTTCACCACCTTAGAATAGGTACCTTTACACTACAAACCCAATTAAGAAAAACTGGGTTGCATATCAACCATATAATTCATGTTAGTCAAAGACATGTTTATGAGCCCCCGTGCCTTGGTAACTGGTAAGGACCGTATCTTTTAGACATGAATCCTTATCACATGGGTGTCTTACAAACCCTAATCCTTACGAGAAAAGTAAAATAGCAAACAGGATTGCCTAGGAAAGCAAAGGACGAAATACCAGTAGGTGAAATAATTGCAAACTCCCTATTCAGAATTCGCACAATCGATAGTTAATCTATTCATACCAATATCAGACTTCTTCCAATCCATTGGCATACCATTTGGCCCGATGGCGTGGATGTTTATCATAACTGTAACACCATTATTTCTAATAATAGTCCTACTGGCGGTCCGAGGACGACGTGGTTCTGGAAGTCCTGGTGTAGATGAAGCAATTAGGAAAGTCATTGCTTCAACTGGTGACGTTTCAGGTGGTCTCTCAGGTGCAAAGAAACTCAAGTTCCTAAAGACACCTGCACAAGCATTAGTATTTTTGAAAATTGAAGAAAATGCTATCCAACAAGCCTTGTCTGCTGTCGATTACTATAACCAACAGGGCGATATTGACGAAGCCATAAAGGATAAGCTCACTACAGTTTACCAAGATCGTCTCACATCTGTAAAAGACGCTCTTGCAAAAGATGAGCAACTCAAGGAAATTGTAGACACATCCTCTGCAGTTGACAGAGCACGTTCTGATTATCTGGCCAAGCTAGCTGCAATGTCTGGAACTGCTGTTGAAGATGACACAGTTGAAGCTGGTCCCTCAAGTGTCGGAATGCCTACTACCCCAAGTACTGGTCCCCCAAGTGACGCAGTTCCAAGTGGCGGTCCCCCGGGTGGTGGTCCTCCAGGTGGCGGTCCTCCAAGCGGTGGCCCGCCAAGTGGCGGTCCCCCGGGTGGTGGTCCTCCAAGCGCTGGACCTCCAGGAGACTCTCCAACCGAAGCAGCTCCAAGTGCAGGTCCCCCAAGTGGCGTGACGCCAAGTGCAGGTCCTCCAAGTGGTGTAGCTCCAAGTGCAGGTCCTCCAGGAGGTGCGGTAATTGATGATACTCCTAAACCTGCAAGCGGAAAAAGCTCTCTTCAGTCAGAAATGCTAGCAGAAATGGAGCGTCTGAAAGCACTCATGGGCGGCGATTAAACAGCAAAATCATATCAAATGCCAGTATTTTGCACTCGTAAGTGAAATTATCGATAAATTTTGCTATTCTACCATTATTAGGACACATAGCAACATTAGCATATGATTAAACCCCCAAGATGGCAATTGGTAGATGGTCAAATATACCATCTAGCGGATATACTTCATAGCAAAAAGAATGCAGAAATCCTTGCAAAATCTCTTGAGGATAACTGTTTTGTTACCATCATATCCACAGAAGATGGTAGATGGGCTTTGTATTGGCGACCCAAGACTGGAACACTCTGTCCATATGGTGTTGTCTGACTTCATCTCTCGGAAGGCTTTTGGGAAGCTTAGTGTACAAGTCAGTCACTGTGTAGCGGAGACCGTATCATGTCACGAATGAAGCTGAATGCTGCAAAAAGTGCTCTAAAGAATATTCCCAAAACTGGTCCAATTGGTCTTGGTAGTGGATCCACAGTAGCTATTTTTGCCAAAGAACTTGGACAACTAGTCTCGGATGGTAAGAATGATATCTCTGTAGTTCCTAGCTCATATCAAGCATACCAGCTTGCAATAGAACATGGTATTCCTCTAACTAATCTCGATATCAATCCAGAATTAATCATAACAGTTGACGGTGCTGACGAAGTTGACAAAAATCTTAATCTTACCAAAGGTGGTGGAGGTGCTCTTTTCCAAGAGAAAGTAGTGGCTTCAGCCTCCAAGAGATTGATTATAATCGTAGATGAATCAAAACTTGTGGATAAACTAGCCTCTAGATTCTTGATTCCGATTGAAGTATTCCCATTTTCTTTAAGTGTAGTTCAAAGAAAAATTAGAACCATGGGAATTGAACCATTTGTACGACAGGCTGAGAAAAAGATAGGTCCAGTTGTGACTGATAATGGTAACTTTATCATTGATCTCAAGTTCTCCAAACCAATCGATGACCCTAGAAAAGTTGCAACTGACCTAAAAATGATCCCGGGTGTTGTAGAAACTGGATTGTTTATAGACATGACAGATGAGGTTCATGTTGGTCTGAAAGACGGTGTCAGAGTTCTCAAGAAATAATAAAGAAAGATGGCGGGCCCGCCCGGATTTGAACCGGGGATTACTAACTTAGGAGGCTAGTGCCCTATATACCTCCAATGGGATGAAATCCTATAGGTCCAGGCTAGGCCACGGGCCCTTGAACTTGAGCGTGTAGGAAGTCTGTTGTTAAAGCTTTTGCAGTGTTAATATGCTACTCAGTGATCTTAGCTGTGATGTTAGCTCCCTCTTCCATAGCATCAACAAGGATACTACCTTGACGGGTCTTTATTCGTATGGAACTTTCTCCATTTCTCCCAACAACAGTCGTGAAGAGATACAAATCATCTGCAAATATCTCTATTCTCTGTTTGGAATATTTCCTACCAGTATATATTGTGACCTTTTTCTTACTATAGCTTACAGAAACAGGGACTGTTTCACCTGGCACACCTTTTCCAACATGTTTTCTTTCACCCTTTATAGAAGGTGCAAATGTACCTCTAACTGGAACCACAACTTTTTCTCCACCAAATGAAAACATCTCAAACTCTAAGATTCCTCGTTCAAAATCTCGGACTTCAACGACCGGTCTTGCTAGGTCTCTCTGTGTACCTCCCATCCCAGTAGGTAATTTCACTTTCAATGAGAGAGAAGACACTTTGGACACACGTCCATCCTCAATATGAACTACAGTATCCACCGTACTAGGGACCTGTCCTAACTCGACTCTTCCTCCAAGAATCAGTCTTTGAAGCGCATCAATAGCTGAACCTGCATGTACAACTCCCACCATTCCCACACCTGCTGAACGAAGATCCGAATAAGCCTGAAAATCTGAATTCTTTCGGAGTTCATCATAAATGACAAAATCTGGACGAACTAGAAGCAATATGTCTGCGGCTTTTTCCATGCTTCCATCAAGAGGTGAGTATTGAACGATAGCCTCTTCTACTTGTAGGTCTCTAGGCTGTTCTAGTGTCTTTACGACATTACCCTTGCTGCCATAAAACTCAGCGAGGGCTGCTGCAAAGGTACTCTTACCAGATCCTGGCGACCCTGAAACAAGTATACCCTCAGCTCGTGATTCAAGTCTAGTCATCAGCTTTGGACTGAGCTCATAATCAGCAAGACTCAGTTTCACAATTGGGCGAATTGCAGAAATCTCCATCTTATCAGCAAAAGGTCTTCTGGCAATGGCGATTCTAAGATTCCTTAATTGGACTACAGCAGCTCCTTCTTCTTCTATCTCAATGAATGAATTATTATCGTTCTCTGCTGTTTCAAGAATTGCTTCTGCAAGAACATCAAGTTCCTCATAGGTGAGTATTCTATCAGATAACTCTACCAACTCCCAATTTCCAGGTTCACCTCTCTTAGCACGAGGGGGGTTATTCTCTATAAGATGTACACTCATTGTATGATCATCAAAGAATGCCTTGAGAGTCAGAATCTCTTCACTGTCTTCATTGTTCTTCACTATCATCACTTCCACGATTTCGAAGAGTGGCCTGAGCAACTCGATAGAAGTTCACCTCTCCATTTTGATCCACAAGAGCAAAAACAAGCTTCTTTCGAGAGCCAGCAGCTGTTTTTGTAACCATATCTAAATCACTTAGAGATATTGGTACGCCCTCTTTTAACACGTAGACTAACTGACTGGCACTCGCTACCCCTGGTTTCTCACCTCGAGCATATATACGAAATCCAATACCACCGCCAAACCCCTGACGTACAGCATATCCTCTACTTCTCAGGTCTCTAAACACAAGATATCTGGTCCATAGATCTGGGTCTTCATCGAGTAGTTCATTCACGATAGAATCTGGTCCTATGGTTTCACCATTAGGTCTTCTGACAATTAGTCGTTTTCGTTCAAGAAGGTGTAATAATTCCACAGAGTCTAATTCAAGCCTATTACCATCAATACGATTTCCATAGAATCCCTGCTGTGAGATTCGGTCAGCATCCTCACTACCAACATACCCCTTTCCATTTTCGAAAATTGCCTCTGCAGGTTCCTCTACTATATCATCATCCAACTCATATTCTTCAAGATCTTCAGAAGATTCCTGCTCGAGATATTCTTCATCGTCTTTCAACTACATTTCGCCTGCTTGGTCTAGCCAAGACGATAATGTGAAAAACCCTTCGGCACGCCACAAGAACTATAGCCAATTCCGAAAGAAATCCTGTTGTGTCAACCAGCAGATTTGATGAAGAACTAAGGAACTTTATCCTTGGTGCTAAAAAGATTGCAATCCTCGGTCTTGGAAACGACCTACGTTCGGATGATGGACTTGGACTGTATTTCATAGAAAAACTCAGCATAGATGATCCTCGAGTGATGATTGAGAATGTTGGATCAGTTCCTGAAGGGTTTACACAACCATTGGCTGAGTTTGGTGCTGACAGAATAATCATGATTGACGCTGCTGACATGAGAAAGTCTCCTGGACATACTGAGCTTATCACTAAGGACCGTATAGGTGGAATCAGCATTAGCACTCACAGCATGCCGCTTTCATTTCTAATGATGTATCTAGAGCAGGCAACAGGCGGCAAAACAGTACTGATTGGTATTCAGCCGAAAAATATACAGTTTGGTGAGGGTTTGACACCAGAGATTCAAGAAGTTGTTGATAGAGTTGTCAACACTTTAGAACGTATATTGATAGAATACTTGAGAGGATAAAGAGATGTTTCGAACAATTGAATGGCTTGATGACACTGCAAAGGTACGTCTCGTAGACCAGACTAAACTTCCACTCACTCTAGAGCATATTGTAACTGACAGCCACGAACGTATTGCTAAATCAATCAAGACAATGGAGATTCGTGGCGCTCCTGCTATTGGGGCAGCTGCAGGGATGGGTATGGCACTGGCTGCAATTGAGAGTAAAGCCAGAACGTTTGGAGACCTGATGGAGTATCTTGAGAATGCCGCAGTCACACTAAATACACGACCCACCGCAGTAAATCTGACTTGGGCAACGAATAGAATGCTGGAGGTTGCAAAGACCACAGAGGGAAGTATTGACGATATTATTCAAAGATTGATTGAAGAGGCAAAAGAGATTGCTGAGGAAGATGTCCGTATGAGCAGGAATATGGGTGAACAAGCGCTTGCTCTAATAAAACCAGGTTACACGATTCAAACTATATGCAATGCAGGATCTTTGGCTACAGTTCACCTTGGTACTGTAGGGGCTGTTGTCCGAGTAGCTCATGAGAAATATGATGGTAACATCAAGGTGTATGCTGTAGAAACCAGACCTCGACAACAGGGAGCACGTCTCACAGTATTCGAGTTCATGGAAGATGGTATCGATACGACTCTAATAACTGATGGTATGATTGGTACAGTATTTCGTGAGGGAAGAGTTGATTGTTGTGTTGTGGGTGCTGACAGAATTCTAAGAACAGGCCATGTAATCAATAAGATTGGAACCTATACCATGGCAATCGCAGCAAAATACCATAACATACCGTTCTATTCAGTAGTTCCAATATCAACAATCGATATGGTCACTGACCCTGAGGATGTGATCATTGAGGAACGTGATCCTGATGAGATCCGTATCATCAATGATGAATACATCACAGTTCCTGATGCAAAAGTGTACAACCCTGCATTTGACATGACTCCTCCTGAGCTAGTAGACGCAATAATTACAGACAGAGGTATTGTTAGGAATCCAACAGAAGAGAAGATGCGGAAGCTCTTCGAGTAGAACAGCCACTTTCAAAAATACTATAGAAGTCCTTAAGAGTCAAACAAATCAGACTTTCTTTGGGGCGCGTAGTCTAGTTTGGATAAGGCACCAGCCTTCGGAGCTGGGTATCCCAGGTTCAAATCCTGGCGCGCCCGCCATCTGTTAATTATCATTATAGCATATCATCAAAGGCTGATACTGCTTAGAACAAGCAATCCCAGAGATACCAATAGCAGGTACTGTTCTAAATAAATTACAAAAAGAACTACTTCTTCCCAAGCTTCTTATTCCATACATCTAAAAAATACTCCAAAGACCTATCATAGGTTCTCTCTGCCTCTGGAGGAAACAGACAACCCGGAAGTTCGCGGTGTTTCCAGTGGTAATCAAGGCAATCACAACAATACCCCTTCCTTGAACATCCGGGGTATGTACAATCACATCGCTCCTTGTTTCTATCTGTGGGACAAGTTCTGCCAGTCATCGAAGCTCAATACTCTTTTCTTCTAATACGTTAAAACCTGATTGGTTAGTACAGTAGGCTAATAGCAATGAAGTACTGAAGTAGAAATAGCATGGACCTATCAAAGTGGTTTCCAACAATCCCAACTGGTGTTGATGGAACTATCCTCAATCCTGAAAGAATCATCACATTAGAAGAGATTCTGGCTGAAACCTATGGTCGTAAGGCCTCTCTCTTGTCATTAGAACGACTGAAGAGTAGGAAGAACATCGTTATTCATCTTGAGATAGCGAAAGAAGAACAGATTATACCTAGCAATGTTGTTGCAAAGATGTTCGTGGTTGATAAATTTGACATTGAACTTCGAATATTAAAATCCAGTTGGGAGAAGTCGCTTGCTGTTCCTGAAGTTATTGAGGCAAGAGATGGTGTAATCCTCATGGATTACATAAATGGAGAACCCCTTGTTGATGTCTTAAATCGAACGTTCGAACAATCACTTATTGACATGCTAGCTGAATGGTATTACAATTATCATAATGCTCATGATATGATCAAAGGTGACCCAAGACTTCGAAATTTCATCTACAATAACAGTAGAATCTATGGGGTTGACTATGAAGAAACTTGTCCTGGTCCATGGGTTTTGGACATTGGAGGTGCCGCTGCAAGTATATTAGACACAGATCCTATCTTTGATGTCAGAAAACAAAAGCTATGTTGGGCACTTCTTGAAACCTACTTGGACCTTATTGGTGAAGAAAGGACCTCTGAGATTGAGAGTAAGTTCAACGAAACTGTGGCTGATACACTAAAAAAGACCGCAATTTGGCGAAATAATGCTGAAATCATGTCAATTTCAGAAACTGTTCGACAAAATGGCATCCCTTTCGAATAAGTGACTAAATTACTTAACTCCCCAAGGTTCTTAACACTGTTATGCAGAATATCGAAGTATACAGTCAAACATATCGGGTGCTGTTATGGAACAAAAACAGAACGCACTAGTCATTATTACAATACTTATCATGACTAGTGTGTCATTTATTGGTCTATACCAACTCATAGAACCCGATGCTAATCCCATACTTAATTTCTATGTCTTTGGTGATTCACAAGGTTATCAAGAAGGAATCATAGAGATTGCTGAAATTGCTAATCAAGAAACCCCAGATTTTGTATTCCATTGCGGAGACCTTACGCCATTCGGACAACCTAATCAGTATGACGAGGTTATTTCTGCTTTAGAACTCTTCACAGTCCCAGTCTATACCACAATAGGTAATCATGATATTCGTGAAGGTGGTGCAGAGAGATACATTCAACACTTTGGCTCTTCCACCTATTCCTTCGATTTAGGTCCTGCTCATTTTACAGTTTTCAACACTTCAACAGGAGATGTTTCTGAAGCTGAAATGACCTGGCTTGAGAATGACCTTTCACAATCAAGTTCTGAAACTAAGTTTGTGTTCACGCACATTCCACCTTTTGATCCAAGAATAAACCAAGATCATGGAATATTGAATATTACAACAGCAGAGCGGTTGACATTACTTTTCGAAACCCATGGTGTTAACACGGTTTTCACAGGACACATCCACATGTATAATCAGAGCATGAAGAATGGTGTGCGATATGTGATAACTGGGGGTGCAGGAGCGAGTCTCTATGCTAGTGAAGAGGAAGGAGGTATCTATCACTTCGTGAATGTCACGCTTGCAGAAACAGGAGTGGAAATTTCCTCAGTCTTACTCAGTCCTCCAACATTGGAACGCGACAGAGTAGTTATTCGCGGATCTGATGAGGATGTTACCCTTTCTCTCTCTGATTTGACTGATATGGAAACAATCGAAGGGTGGAGTTCTTTTCAAAACCAATTGGGCAACTGGCGTGGATATGGTCTTTATCGAGGTGTTAGGGTGTCAGACCTTCTAGAACTTGTAGGCGGCATGGGGAATTCTGATATTGTTCGTGTTATCTCCTTTGATGGCTACTCACAAAATTTCTCGTATGACAATGTGTACCCCAACAGTTCCTGGTATGACATTCAAGGCGATATGATTCTGGCATTCAAAATGAATGAAACTGATGTCCTCGAATGGACTGATGGTATGCGGTTGGTAATGTTGCCTGCTGATGAAGCATATAGCAATGAGGATTGTCTTACCACATCAGCTCTCGGAATGGGTTGCCAAACCTATCTCTCTGCAGGCGCAAGGTGGGTCAGATTTGTATCATTCATCGAGGTGATTTCAGGATGAGCGAATCTTCCGGTTTTACTTTCACACGAGAAGTAGTTATAATTGCCGTACTCAGTGCTTTAGGGGGGTCTCTAAGCACATTTATTGGCTATTTGGGTAATCTTGTTAATATCACTCTTGGCGTTCCTTTTGGAGCTGGTCAGTTCATGGCTGGTCTTCATGTATTCTGGATTGTTTTAATGAGAGTCCTAGTCCCGAAAAATGGCGTTGGGACCATGGGAGGTCTCTTGAAGGGCACAGTTGAGATGTTCACTGGAAGTACCCATGGGATAGTAGTTGTGATAGTTTCGGTTGTTCAGGGCGTCTTTGTCGACATTGCTGGATTAATCACACGTAATAATCAAAACATAACTGAAAATTCTCGTGTGATTTGGTGGTTCTTTGCAGGCATTTCATCAGCTTCCAATGTTATAATTTTTCAACTGTTCTATTTTGCAGGCGTTCCTGATATCTATATAGTGATAATCTCGCTCCTTGCATTCTGCTCGGGAGTCATCTTTGCAGGATTCTTTGCTTGGGAAACATTAGAGTTCCTTAATGATGCTGGCTTAATACTTAGAAGATTTCCCAGCATACGTACAGAACTCCAGGAAAGGAGTAACAAATCAGTTCTCTATAGGCGAAATGTACCAGCTGTTGCATTCATTCTTCTCATGGTAATAGGTGTGACATACTATGTTGGATTTGTCAGACCTTTGATTGTGGATCCTTACTCCTGTGACATAGTTGGCCTTGTAGAGAGTCCTTACACCTTCAATATTGCGTCCTATTCTGAAACCACAGTGACAATCGAAGCTGAGCTGATTGGTGCATATACTCATCTCCCAGCTGCGAACTATACCGGTGTTCTTCTTAATATAATATTACAGCAAGCTAGTCCACTTCCCGAGGCAACAGGTCTCAGAGTGATAGCTCGAGATGGATATCAGGTAGAGTTCAATCTCAATAATGTGATGAATGATGGTCGTCTACTATTAACAAATAATCATGATGGTTTGTGGTTAATTGCTGCTGAGTACGACGGTTCATTCTGGGTGCGACAAGTCTTCACACTTCAAGTAATCTAGGCGGACAAAATGCTCGAGGCTCGAAACTTATCTTTCTCATACGATGGCATCACTCCAGTCCTAAATTCACTAGATTTCCAAGTACAGCGTGGGGAAATTGTTATCATAACAGGGTCTACAGGATCTGGCAAGTCCACACTAGCAAATTGCCTCTCTGGGTTTATTCCCCGTAGTATCAAAGGCAAGTTCTCAGGTTCTATCTTGATTGATGACTCTGATATCTCAGATTTGCCAATAGCTGAGGTCGCTCGACATGTATCGCTGGTCCAACAAGATCCTGAAAGTCAAATATGCACACTTCAGGTTTCCGATGAGGTGGCCTTTGGTCCTGAAAACCATGCTTTTGAGGTTAAAGAGATTGCAATATTGGTTGATTCATCACTGAGGTCTATTGATGCAAAACATCTGTCTGGTCGAGCAACATTTGAGCTCTCAGGAGGAGAAAAACAGAGACTAATCATCGCAGCAATGATATCATGTAGACCGAGCTACTTGATTTTGGATGAGCCATCTTCAAGTCTTGATCCAAAGGGAGTTTTCCAATTAAGGCATATTTTGAGGGACTTGAAGAAACAAAATGTTGGAGTCATAGTTATTGAACACAATATTCTAGCTTTCCAACCCGTGGCTGATAGAATTCTAATCTTATCTGATGGCAAGACTTTACTCATTGATAAACACGAAAACCAAGAATCTATACAATCAACACAAAAAATACCCAATGATACAATTTCTCCGCTTCTTAGCACCAGGAATCTTGAGTTTTCATACGGAGATCGAAAAATTATCACAAATGTAACATTTAGTGTATATGAAAAAGAGATCATTGGTCTGATGGGCAACAATGGATCCGGAAAGACGACTCTTCTAAATCTACTAGGTGGTCTACTAGTTCCAGACAGCGGTACAATACATATCACAGAATATCAGTTGAAAGACTTGAACGCAAAAGAGATAGCTCGTAGAGCTGCCACTGTTTTTCAAAATCCAAACCATCAAATTTTCGAAAAAACCGTTTGGAATGAACAAATTTTGACGTTAGAATCTCTAAATCTTGTGACTCCTGAAACACTCCAAAAGTGTGAAGTTTCATTGGATCAGGCTGGTATTGCTGATTTGAAAGATAGAAATCCATTCTCTTTGAGTCATGGACAGAAGCGACGGTTAAACGTGAGTTCGATAGCAATACACATGCCAGAGGTATTACTGTTGGATGAACCATTTATAGGGCAAGATGTGGAAGGCCGTAAGTTCATCAAAGAAACTGTGTTTGAAACAATAAATCGTGGTGGAGCTGTTCTCATTATAACTCATGATTCAAACTTTGTGCGCAACCACTGTGACAGGGTAATATTCATGGAGAATGGTTCTATACTCCTCGATGGTTCCCCCACATCTGTTTTTGAGCGTCTTGTAACAATTGGCTATAATGAATACATTGACTCAGGGGTGCAATCATAATTGACGTCACGATTTGGATTTGTTAGGAATGACACCCCTTTACACAGACTCAATCCAACTTTGAAGCTGTTCAGTCTGATTTTTTTGATGATAGGAATAATTGTCTATCCAAGTTGGCGGCTCAGCACTGTATTACTATTCATAGTCTTCATCGGATTCTATATAGCTAAAGTTCCTCTACGTTTGACAAAGGGACGTACAAAGTTCATCATTATATTCTCTGTTTTACTGCTACTTATACAGTTACTAGTCACATCTAATGGAACTATTCTAGGTTTCATTATACCACAGATTGGAGAATTCGGCCCGCTATTTCCAGTCACTGATTTTGGAGTAGTTCGAGGTCTTGGGATATCAACCAGGTTTCTTCTGCTAGTGTTCTCAAGTATGCTTTTCGTTTCAGTGACAGATCCCACACTTCTAGCACACTCACTGACTAAACTCAGAATTCCTTACATGTATAGCTTCTCTCTTGTGATCGCGTTGAGATTTCTTCCATTGTTCGATCTAGAGAATCATACAGTTCGGATGGCTCAGAAATCCCGAGGAATCACTCCCGAAGTTACAGGTATTAGGAAAATTATACGCACAATTCGGTACACCTTTTTTCCATTACTAGTTTCTGCCTTATCAAGAGTAGACGCGCTCTCAATGTCGATGGATGGGAGAGGTTTTGGCTATAGATCTGATCGTTCATATTTTCGAAAATCGTCATGGAGAATGATTGACACAATAGTGACTCTGCTCGTAGTCTGTTTTCTTGCAATCTGTTTACTTCTGTCAGTTGGTTACTTTCCTGAACTCTCATCATTTATCTAATCTATGCAAATGAGAGCAAATCTGGTGGAAGTTTCACTGAACACTCTCCACTTCTTGGCTATTCTATCATCATCCATTACCATACATGTTTTTGAATCATAATATCGGTATTCAAAACATTAGAGGTTCGCATCAGGAGGATTTTGTATAAGAATTTCTACGTAATCGCTTAGATTCTTGTTTCTAATGCAAAGTATGCACGTTTCTCTCATGCAATATTGTCCAATTGAAGCACTATATACTACTCAATAACTCCTCTATCGATTCTATGACAGATTTCGGATCTACTACTCTATCACCATCCATCACCATAGGATAGTGTTTTGAATAAAGTTCTAGACATTTTCCTAGAACAATCACAAACATATCCGCAGAACTTGGTGCTTCTCCATTGTCTTGTAATTGAGTTATTGTCCTTGTGATAGAACGTTTGATCGATTTCTTGATCGATTTCCATGATTTTGGCCCAGTTTCTTCATTTCTTTTTCTACAGACAAAAATCATGTCATATACTATATTCTCCAAATCATGGAGGTGCGTTGAAGTTTTCATTTCACTCCGTACTGGATACGTGGTCGTCACATAGAATCCAGAGTCCAATATTGTCCTAAATATTGCATCCCATGCTTCCTGTTTCTTATGATGAAAGGTGAAAACCAAAATTCCATCATTGGATAATACTCTCTTGGATTCTGTAAACACCTTGGTCAAACCCTGGATGAACTCATCTCTTCCTTTACCTTGATACCGATTCTCTATCACCTCGTCATCTGTTGGTACAAGTGAATCATTGAAAATCTCATAGCGTTCCTTCAAAGCGAGTCTTAACCAGACATAGAAGAAGTTGGATAGTTCTGAATACATTACATTTCCATAATATGGGGGATCAGTTACAACAACATCCACAACTCCATCTGGAATCTCAAGTTGTTCAGATGAGCCACATCTCAATATGATATCCCCAGTCCTTACTAAATTATTGTAATTTTCAACCAATTTTGACGGATTTTTGGGTCCAAGCTGTATTTTTCTCATTGATTTTCCATCAAGAAATCTTTCAAAGGGGTTCCTACAGTATTCTTTCCCCTCAACTATAAGATTAACAAAAGCGGTGAACGCTCCTCTCCCCTTTGTGGTATCATAACAATTCGCCTCAACAGGTGAAATTGAAGGAGAAAATGAATGAGTACGAAAGATATCTGTAATGAATCCCCTCGTTGCGTTATATTTTGCAAACATATTGTTGTATTTCAAACTGTTAGAGAATGCTAGGACAAAGAACTCTTTTAGATTCCAATCCTCAATTTCTAGAATCCAACGGTAGATCTTTCCTAGGTTCAATAATTGCCTTGGACCAAACATGTCACGAAATTTTTTGTATCCATGATTCAATGCACGCTTTGTTTCCACACCACTTGGAATCAGTATGTCTGGAATTGGCAAATCTTGAGCAATAACTTTATACTCTCTACTTGCATTTGCTAGAATTTCTATATCTCTTTCATCTGGTGCTTTGTATCCTCTACCATTCATCAATTTCTTGTTTTCTGAATCATCACAGTGTTTGCAATAGAATTCAATAGCATACATTCTTTCCTCAAACTTGCCAAATTCTTTAGCGAATTCCACTATTTTCTCACTTTGACCACAATCAGTGTCTGAACATTTGTATGAACGTCCCTTTGAGAACGAAGTCTTTGCTGGTATGAATATTTCATCACATTTTGTGCATTTGGTCATTTTTTTAGCATTTTTCGACTCAAAGATATTCCAACATGTCGGACAGATAGCGATATCACCTGTTCCAGCCGGGTTTTTAGCAAGGAAAAAATTACGCATCAAAGGAATTTCTTTTGCGCATTTAGTACATGAGCTCACTTTGTAGTAGAAATAATAGATTGCCTCAGCTGTTTTCCCACACTCAGGACATATTGTCTGGTAGTATTGCCTGAGTTCTGATCCTAAATCGTCATCAAGTTTCTGAAGAGTTTGAATAAGGAGTTCTGGATTAATATCATCTACTTGTTTTTTCACTAGAAACCATGATACAGGATTGATATCTCCTGCAATCACCTTACAACCTAGTTTTAGAGCTTCAATAACAGTAGTCCCGCCCCCCATCATTGGGTCTAACACAATTTTACCGTCCAGATTTACATCTCTTCTGAAGAACTCCCAGAGACTACTCGGTCTTCCGTCCCACCCATCAAGACTTTCTCCTGCAAGAGAGTAGAGAAGAATTGTTCTAAATACTGAACCAAGTCGTCGTGCCCACCATTTATGCATTACATAGACTGGTCTGTAATGTCTTCTGCCAAAACCAGTTGATTCCTTCTCAGCAATTGCATTGACCTTGGCTATTGGAAAGGTGAACTCAATCGGACGTTTCAGTTAGTTTAGACCTCCACTTGTACAAAGAGTATCACACCCCTTTCAACATTGCTGAATCTTGTTCGCGGAGTAATCCTTTTATTGCTATCAGCAATGCAATCGACCTACACGGGACGTAGCTCAATTTGGCAGAGCAATGGACTGTAGATCCATCGGTTGCCGGTTCAAATCCGGCCGTCCCGACCATCCCTTTTCTTATAATCTTGGACTACTAAATCTCAATTCCACGCAATTTTATACTAAAGTGTACTCCTATTACGAGTTGACATTGATTGAGATTTCAAGAACACGAACAAGTTCTTTGTAACGATTACGAATTGTGACTTCTGTGACTCGCGAAACATTAGCTATCTCTCTCTGAGTTCGCTTATCTTCTTCTAATATTCCAGCTATATAGAGTGCGGCCCCTGCAATTCCGCCTGGGTCCTTACCTATTGTTACAAATCTTTCTTCAGCGTTTTTGATTATTTCAGTAGCTTTTTTCACCGTTCTTCCTTTAAGAAGAAGATCTGACGACAATCTTGGAATCAAGTCCTTTGCAGAAGCCAAGGGCACATTAATATTGACTCGAGAAACAATTAGACGAACTGCGTAACCAATCTGTTTCCTACTAACATTAGTTTCAGCCACAACTTCATCAAGTCGTCTTGGAATCCTATGAATCCGACAAGCAAGGTAGACTGATGAAGCAACTACTGATTCAATACTTCTTCCTCTTACAAGTTTCCTTGCCAGAGCTTTTCTGTACATCAATGCTGCAGTTTCTCTAGCATCACGTGGAATCCCAAGTTGTGAGGAGAGTCTCTCCATCTCACTCATTGCAATACTAAGATTTCTGTGTTGAGAGCTATGGAGCCTACTTCTGATATGCCATTTTCGCATTCTGTAGATGGCTGCGCGTGTAGTACTTTTAAGTGCCCTACCACTTGCATCCTTATTTCGCCAATCAATTACTGTTGAAAGACCCCTGTCAGATATAGTGAGAGTCATTGGTGCTCCTGTTCTAGCTCTTGCATTCCTTTCCTCTGTGGTAAATGCTCTCCACTCTGGTCCATTATCGGTAGCATGTTCTGACACAACAAGCCCACATGAAGTACAGATATTCTCTCCACGGACATTATCCTCTGTAAACGAAGTTTCTCCGCAGCTCATACACACATCTCGTTTGTTTGTACTCTTCTCTTTGGCTCTAACCATATTCGTCATGCTTTTCTCCCCCTAACCTCATTTTTCCTATTTTCTCCGATTCCAATTCCATTGTTTGATAATTTCTCTATCATTCTCATCAGCTCTGAATTGGGTTAAGTGACAAAGAGGGACATTTCGGTTTTTTAGCGAATAACCCTGTTGTGTTGCATTACTAAACACAAAAGCAACCTATCTGGTCAGTACAAGAAACAACCATAGATGCTCTCTACTTAATCTCTCAATCATTTTCTTATACAAATCGCTCCTTATAAAAGAGGGCTCGTATACCATTTTTGAAGGAAATTGGTTCCAGGTTCAAGTCTGACATACATGGCCATTTCTTTTTTTCTTTAGAAAATCTATGAACCCTTCAACCTCCTTTTGACCTCTAAGGATGAACACACTCTTTGTTGAATTTAGGTTTTCCAAGAACCTAAAAATCACTGGTTTTCGTGTGATTGGGAAATCCCAAATCCACCTAATGAAATCTAAATCGATTTTTTCTGGACAATCGCCACCAAGATCTGGTCTAGTATGCCCTCGAAATCTAAGAAACCTAGTGAATATGCGGAGATAAGAAAGTCTTCTAGGAATGTCAATATAGATGATTGTATCTGCTGCAGTTGCACGAAGCTTGAGGGTTGATGTGTAATTTCCATCCATGATCCAAGAACTAGAACTAATTAGAGTCTTGACTTTATCTCGCCACTCATCTTTGGGCGTTTCCACCCAGTTCTGTTTCCAGTAATGTTGGTCCAAGTGAATAATAGGAATACCAAGTATAGTACCAAGCTTCTCTCCTAAAGTTGACTTTCCCGAGCCACTAGGTCCGAGAATCAGTACTCGTTTCATCATTCAGTTATGGGAACCAAGCTCGAATTAAGTAGTAAGGTCAAACAATATGCGAATATCAATAAGCTCGTAAGTATTGTTAAAATAAGGTGAAATAATGGAAGGGCATAAGGCAAAAGTGGGGCAACCACCTGGAACGTTACTTCATACTGGGGAAAAGCTTACCAAAGAACCAATAGTCACAATCATTGATTTCAACCAGCAAGAGTTCAAAGAACATAAGCACGCTTCTTGTGAAGATTGCATTCCATCAGAGAGGACTGATGTCATACGATGGATCCATGTTCAAGGTGTTCACGATATAGACCTAATTCAGAGAATTGGCTCCAATTTTGGGATTCATCCTCTCATCCTTGAAGATATAGTACACACTCATCAAAGACCAAAAGCAGAATCGCTTCCTGAGTCAATCTACATAATACTTAGAGCATTTGAATATAATACCGAAGACAAGATTTTAGATTCTGAACAATTGAGCTTCCTACTTGGTAACCATTACCTATTATCATTCCAAGAGTCTGAAAAACCACTCTTTGAGCAAATTAAGAACAGGCTCTCCAATAATCTTGGAAGAATCAGAAAATCTAACTCGGATTACCTTACTTACTCGCTTATTGATCTAATCACTGACCAATATTTTGTAATTCTTGATGAACTCAGCGAGAGAATTGAAGCACTTGAAGATGAGGTTGCAGAAGTTCCCACGAATGAAACACTACAGGAAATTCACAGCCTGAAACGAGATATTATCACACTCCGAAGAAACATCTGGCCTATCAGAGACATAGCCTCAAGATTACTCCGTGAAGACTCAAATCTGATTGAAACCTCAACTCAAATGTATCTCAGAGACCTCAATGACCATGTCGTCCAAATCAATGATCTTCTGGAAACATATCGTGAAACGCTTACAGGAATTATGGATATCTACCTTTCAAGGGTAAGCAATCGATTAAACGAAGTCATGAAAGTTCTGACTGTAATATCTACAATCTTCATACCTCTCACTCTGATTGCGAGTATATATGGCATGAATTTCAGAGTCATGCCTGAATTAGAAATCCCTTGGAGCTATCCACTGCTGTTAACCACAATGATTACTTTAGGAATAGTTCTAACACTCTATTTCAGACAGAAGAGATGGATTTAGTACAATTCATCTATTACTGGCTCAAGTCTAATCATTTGATCATTTCATCTGCATTCAGTCAATACAAGAATTCAGCTACATCATCAACTGACAGTCTTAGCCGTGGTCCTGGATTTACATCTGGCCAGCCCACAGTAATTGCAGCAATTAATTCCCAAGGTTTCTTGAAATAATGCATAATAGCTTCATAGGTGTAGAAGACATCACCAATCCAACAGGTTCCAAGTCCAAGTGAATATGCTTTCAGTAACAAATTCTGTATTGCTGCAGACACACTATGACCCTCTGTAATCCAGCCAAGTTCGTTTGTATTCCAGACCATAATTACTACTGGAGCTTCTTCCATCATTGTGCATGAACCATAGGAAGACCCCACATTGATGGTCAGTTTGTCAAGCTCTTTTCTATACAAGTCTGTAAATTTGTCCTTAGATTCACCAGCTAGTACGATGAATCTCCATTGTTGTCCATTTTTAGCACTTGGAGCGAATGTTGCCGCTTCAATGCATTCCCTGATCAAGTCCCTTTTCACTTCATCACTCTTGTATACTCTAACGCTTCGACGCCCTTTGATTGCTTCGTCAAGACTCATCATCCTACTCAACATCCTCTGGTAGCTGAATGATGAAGCTACATTCTAAATCTCCTTGAAGCACAGACTTGACCATTTCATATTCCAGAGGTTGGTCAAGTGCAGCTTCCCAAGGCATTTTGGTGAAACCACCACTACAATGACAGAAGTTAGCAGATATGTCAATTGAATCATCCAGAATAGATTCACGAGCCCAAGCACAATGACATGCATAGTATCGCTTCATTCGTTCATCAGTTTCCCTAAGATATTCCTGTACCATGTATGGAATTTTAGTGTGATAGATAGTATTTCCTCTTCTTTCACCACTCAAGACATCAGGACGACTCTTTACAAACTCAACTACATCATCAGTAATGTATTGGTTATAGAACAGTGTGCCCTCATCCCTATGTTTCTCTAATACCGCTATCGCACTTTGTCGTTTCTGTTTTAGATACTCATCAATACTACCAGCTTTCAAGAACTTCTCCTTTTCCCCCTTCCTGAAGTCACGAGGTAGACCATGAGCAACATCAGCCAAGATCATCTTACAATCTGATGGGTCCAGGATTTTTTCCATTCTCCCTACTATTTCTCGAGTGATTTTCATCTTCTCGGTATCTGGCATACCCAAGGGCGGCAAATCCATCTCAGGAAGAATCCCATCACGTATCTTTTCACCAACATGTTCCCCTAGTCGCTCATGAAGGACATTCATCACTTCGCTTCCATCAAGTATTGCCAAAACTGGTAAGAATAGATCCATATTCTTGATAAAATACGAATATCGAGATAATGCGGCATAATTGAGATAGGTGTTAGATTTTTCATCAATCAGAATCTTTGAAAACTTGGCAAATTCCTTCTCTGATGCATTATCGAGGGTCTTACCAAATTGCATCAAAAACTCTTCAAATCTCTCCACCATCTTAATATTTTCAACAATTTCCTCCTCAGGAATAGGTTGGTCCCTATCTGTCAAATACTTCCGAAATCCTTCCTTGTCCATCTTTCCCACACTCACTCAACCTTTCCATCGGTCGCTTATCAAACGAGAGATGAAAGCAAGAATGCAAGTGTTAAGATATTCACTCTTAGATTCCGAGCGCCTCTTTGGCGCCATTACAGAGTATTACGTAGTTAATACAGGTGCTTAACTAGCCTGACCAGTACGAAATCTTGGTGTATTCGAGTAATGAAAGCATTAGAAGCCAAGATTAAGAATGCATTTGAGAACAAAGGCATCAAGTGTCAGTCAGTCTATAAGATGCCTGACCCTGATGAAACTCGTCTACTTGTCGCTTTTAATTCCAAAGATAATAGGAATCTCTCAATAAGGAAGATTGAGAATGTGTTAGCGTCTCTTAATGTGGGCGAATTCAAAGTCCCAAGTGAATTTCAACGTCTTAGTTCTGCGTTTTTGCATCTTGAAATTACTCTAGGTGCAAGGAATGAGAAATCCGTCCTTCCTGCATCCATGTGAGAATGGTATCAATGAATCCGCGCCGTGTTTCTTATCTGTGAGATTAGCATAGGATAGACCATGAATCTCGATTTAATAGACCGGACATTTCTCGTCACAGCAGCTTCTCGAGGCTTAGGCTTCAGTGTGGCTAAAGCTCTTGCAGATGAAGGAGCTGAAGTGATTATTTGTGGTCGTAATGAAGAATCACTGAGAAAAGCAATTTCCTCTCTAGGAGAATTAGCTCAACACTATGTGGCTGATCTGTCAAAGGAGGAAGATGTCAAACGATTACTGAAGAACATTGGTTCACAGATTCTGCGCTTGGATGGTCTGTTTGTCAATGCTGGTGGACCTCCACCTGGTACATTTTCTACTCTCTCAAATGATGATTGGAGAAAGGCTATTGATCTAACCTTGATGAGTGCAGTATGGTTAACCAGAGAAACAATACCGTTGCTGAAGATGTCCGATTCCCCCTCGATTCTGTATAGCACCTCGATTTCAGTGAAACAACCAATCAGCAATCTGTTGTTATCAAATGCAATTCGTCCTGCAGTTATTGGAATGATGCGTACACTTGCCACCGAACTAGCTCCTGAACATATTCGTGTGAATGCTGTCTGTCCAGGTTACATCTATACAGAACGAGTGAAGGAGCTCATGGCCGTTTCTGAATCTGGTGTGGAGAATATCAATGCCAGAATACCTCTTGGTCGGATGGGCAAACCAGAAGAGTTTGGACCAGTTTGTGCTTTTCTTCTTAGTCCAGTTGCGAGCTATATACATGGAGCACTCTTACTTGTGGATGGAGGTCTATATCAAGGAATGATGTAATATTCAAAGCTGGAGATCTGCGGTGTCTATATCTCCACTTCTTGCAAGAGCCACATTAACATAGTGACGGACTTGATCATCATCATGTTCTCGTAGGTTTCTCAATGCAGGGACTGCAGGTGGATATGGAGATACTCCAATTGCCCAAGCTGCAACTCGAAGCACCTCTACATCTTCTGATCCAAGTAGTTCGGTAATTGCTCTAAGAATAGTTTCAGATCTTCTCTCTGCAACTAGACGTATCATCCGGACCTGTTCACTAGGAGGTACTCTTGCCATTGTGTCTGCTAGTCCTTGAAGTGCCTTAGCATCGTCCATATCCCTAAGTCCGCGGATTGCCCAGTCTCTTACATTCTCTGATTCATCCTCAAGCGCTGCGAGAAGGCAATTAATCGATTCTCGAATTCCCAAATTACTTAGAGCCCATGCGCCTGACTCTCTCATTTCCACATTAGCGTCTCCTAAAAGAGCACAAAGTGTTCCTACTGTTTCGTCATCAACCACTTTTGTCAGAGCAAATACAGCCTCTTTTCTTAGATTCACGTCTTCATTCTTATCACGCGCTGTTTTTCTTAGAATTCTCCCATAACTCACTGGATCTGTGCTTCCAAGGATATGAATTATCCATTTTCTTACTTCAAACTCCTCTGTGGAGTTTACAAGAATATCAATAAGCTTTGGATTAAGAGAATCAATTCTGGTTCGATAAGCCGCCTGTAGACCTCTCACCTTGATATTCGAATCAGAATCCATTATCACTCGCTCGATTACTTGAATCGCGATTTTTGGATTTAGAAGGTCGATTAAGTCAAGTATGCGTTGTTTGGACTGCATTGTATTATTTGAAGTACTTACGAAAATGGAATCAAGCACATTATCAAACTCATCAGGATGACCATTGATATACTCTGCAACCTCTTTTCGTTTATCTGGTGTATTAGTGTCAGTTAAGCGCTCCAACACATTGGTCACAACTTGACTCTTCAGCTTCCTCCTTAGTTACCTTTCGCATTTGTACAATAGAGTTACTCTAGTAGATTTTGAAAGCATCGGCATGTGGAATTTTGAATGATTCTTTATCGGGATTAAATTTGAGAACAGTGTGGTACGCAGCCATCTGAAGCGCGATTGTATTAGAAATTACCTGGGTCAATGGATGTTTTAATCCCAGCTTCTCATTTGCGTAAAGATGATACGCTCTCATTTTGAGCGTATTCCTAAGCACGCTCATGTAAACATAATCGGATGGATCAGTAGGGCTTTTTGTTACCAACACAGCACTCTCCTCATCATTGATTGATAGATTGTAATGATGTCGAAAGTCTTCTCTGATAGATGCACATCCTTTCAATACAGAGTATTCATTGAACTTCATCATTCCAATTTGTGCGGCAACATGGTTTGGTCCCTCAGATATGAGATAGATAGGAACATTGGGACTAGTGAGTTGGGAGATAGCCGTTCCCTCTCTTTCCGCCCAAGTTATCATGTCTTTTCTGATTTCTCTCAATTGCTTAATATCCTGATCAAGAACATCCTCGGATTTATCATCAATTAGTGATGAAACAACTAAGAGATATACCATCGCAGCTGTAGTAGGCGCTGAAGGACTCGTGTTGTAGGTTTCGACACCTGATTTAGTAAGCCAGATTTGATCAGCCTCCTGTGAAGCTATCCCATTCTTATTATCAGTCAATACAATGATTTCTGCACCTTGTGACCTAGCTTTCTTTAGCGCCTCAATTGTTGCCAGACTCCTTCCAGATGCAGTTATTCCAATTACTGCAGAGTTTTTGTCAAGACGTAAATAGTCAATCTCATCTGGTGAAACAAAGAGGGCGTTGTACCCAACCCTTAGGAGCGCCCATCTACCATAATTAGCTGCTGCATATGAATCACCACACCCAATCAACACGACTTGTTTCCTGTTCTCTATGACCTTTGCAGCAGTTTCAGCGACTGAGTCAATAGTCCTAGGGATTGCTCGCTCCTGTTTCTTTATTGCATCATAGCATGTGTCTAAGAACTCTGTCATGAGATATTCAATCCCTCTCAAAGCATGTTGAAGTCAGGAGGTTCTATTCCTTCCAACCTCATTAACCCTGCCAATAGACCTCGATGATGTGTTTCATGGTTAATCATATGAAGCAATGCTTTAGCCACAGTAAAACTCACAGTCTGATTACCCCACGACACACTCTTCACATGATGCAACTTTACATCATTAAGGTTAGCTATGAAATCTCTTGTTTTTTCATGAATCTTTGACCAGATTGTTCTAATGGATTGGACATCGTTCAAACTCGCTGGTTCTATGTATTCAGGCTCGCTTTCATCAAGAACTGATATCCAGTACCTTTCTGTGTTCACTAAGTGAGCAAGGATATTCCGTATCGAACCTTTACCAACCCCTAAATCATCAAGAAGTCTGTCACGACTCATCTGTTCTAGAGCTTGAAGAAGTGGCTCTCTACATGCAAGATTGTGATCGAACAACATCTCGATACAGGACATCATAATAAGGAGTAAATCACATTCCCTTATCTGAATCACGATACGGGATACAATTCATTAACGAACAATGAAATCCGCCATTGTTGTCATATGATTACCCTTTTAGTTATTGCCTGAGTAATATATCTCACTTAGAGCAAATTGCAATTGAAAAGGAGCTCAGAAAGAATGGTCCTACCAATTGGTCCTCTCATGATTGAACACAGACTGATTGAACGCATGATATCTGTGATGGGAAGGGAGCTAGAACGCATCAGGAAAGATGGAACTGCAAATCCAAAATTCATTGATACTGCAACCAACTTCATTCGAATCTATGCAGACCAGTGCCACCATGGAAAAGAAGAGAAAATCTTGTTTCGTGATCTTCAGAAGAAAAAACTAAAACCTAATGACAAACGAATCATGGATGAATTGATACAGGAGCATGTCCTAGGCAGAAAGCTTACTGGTGGACTTGTCGCGGCTAAAGAAAGATACGAAGCTGGTGATAAAGCAGCTCTTGATACCATAATAGACATTATGCAACAGCTCGTTGATTTCTATCCCAAACATATCGAAAAAGAAGATAAGGTCTTCTTCAAATCAGCAATGACATACTTCGATAAAGCTGAGAAAGACGCGATGCTAGAAGAAGAATATGAGTTAGACAAGAGATTCATTCATGTGGTCTACAGAAACATCGTATCACAGGCGGAACAAGCTTTCAAGTGATATGAAGACTCAATGAGAAAAGATTGGTGCTTTGGATGACATCACTGGACGATTTTAACTTCAAAGTTGAGATTCCCATCGCTTGGGGAGATATGGACGCTTTTAACCATGTGAACAACACACGATTCTTCAGATACTTTGAAACCGCTCGTATAAGATATTTTGAGAAAGTAGGATTCATTGAAACCATGGAGAAGCACTCTATAGGTCCGATTTTGGCCAATATCTCTGCCAAATTCATTAAACCTCTGTTTTATCCTGATATAGTGACTGTAGGTACTCGTGTGACCTCAATTGAACCGACCCAATTCGTTATGGAATATATCATCGAGAGTCACTCCAAAGGGATCGCTGCCATTGGTGAATCCAAAATCGTGGTATATGATTACAAATCTTCAGAGATAACAACTCTTCCTGATACTGTCAGAACTAGGATTAGAGAGATTGATTCTATCTAGAATTCATAATTTATCTCTCATGCTGAATAACTAGAACGAGAAAGTAGCGCTCCCGCTGGGACTTGAATACTAAACTAAGAGTATGAGATACAGAGAACTATCTCTCTTAGATTGCAAACTATTTAAATCCAAATTCTTCTAATATTAACCATATTTGGTTAACCAAGAACATGTGTGTATTTCTATGCAGCCTATCCACTTCAAGTTTCCATCAAAGCAGCAGGAGCTTATATGGCAGAAGAGACGAAATAGAACCCCTCCATCGATAATCGCCCAAGAATTGGATGTGTCTCGTGCATTAGTGAGTAAGGCGCAACGAATTGCTGAAGAGAGAATAGAGAAAATCCTACGACACACTGCTTCAACAAATCGGATTAGAATTCAAAAAATCAGCCCAAGGTATGGATTTGCATCAGGCTATTGCTATGCAAACAAATCGGATGTATACATTGTGTACTCTCCTACTTTAGGAACTCAACTATGGTTCAATCATGAAGGGGACTGCAACAATTGTATTGAACAGCCAGTATGCGAAAAGACAATCCACACACTTGCACAAGAATGGAATCTCCCACTTCCAAAGGGAATACCTGCAACAGAAGCAGCGGAGGAGTTGTTTATCGCAATAATGAGGCGTCTGAAATGGATCGAGTAAGCACGAAGACATTGTATGGGCTGGTCAAAGAATGGATCAACCAACCGTGGGGAGGTACTCGGAATATTCGCATTTGCGAAGAATTGTGGAATTCTATTGAAGCTTATGAACTGATAGAAGGACCATTTGGTGATTCTGTAACTCTACTTGAATCCTGTATTGTTGATTCAAACGAAGCATTAGAGGCAGGTCTATTGAGTGAGGAACAGGCATTAGACAATCTGAAATGCCTTTTGGAGAATGACGATTTTGTACTAGGCGCCCGAATTATAGAGGTATCTGTCGAATCAAACCCAGTGTGCAGAATATCAAACATCGACAGTTTACTACAGAAGGATTGGCCAATCGGTCCTCAAAAACCTCAGTGGTGGAAACGAAGTGTTCGAAGTTTCTGGTTTTTTGTAGGAGTTGTTTCCTTTACCATAATGATTATCATCAGTATCGCAATGATTAACCTCGGAATCTTACCGCCCATACAACTCTTCCTAGCTGTTGCAATTGGTATTCCAATGTACGCAATGAGTTACTATTTTCGTACAATAGCTACCAAGAGAATGTGGAGAATAATATTCATTCTTATTGGTTCCTGTTTCATAGGATTCTGGTTCATCTTGGTTCCATCGGTGTACCTTTTCGCCCCAGTTATTCGATTGATTCCCTGGTGGATAGGAATGCCTCTTCTGACAATTCCACCCTTAGTACTAGGTGCTTTCATAGGCGACTGGATCGGAAAACGACGGGATTACAGACCTTACATGTAATTTGGACAGAAAGAAGGTGGCGCCCCCGCCGGGACTTGAACCTAGATAAGCTTCTCAGTATGAACTACTACTATGATTTATCATCAAGAATGAGTTCATTTCTGATGACTAAACATGCCTAGCCTCTCACAGGGAAAAATACGCGAACTCCATACACGAACAGAGGATTCAGATCTAGATTGGAAATCACAATACAACTTGAGGTCGCCATCTAAAAAGGCTGAACTAGCAAAAGATGTCTGTGCGATAGCCAACTATCTCTATCAAACCAGTGGACGCGGATATCTAGTCATTGGGACCGATGATAACGGCACTCCTATAAGCGTAAATCCAAGTGATTATCCAGAAACAACAATACAGCAAATTGTGACAAGCCGAACAGACCCTCCTCCTATCTTCAATGTCCACCATGTTGTATATACAAATCTGAATCTGGTCATTATAGATATCCGAAGAAGTACATCAGGGCCACACCAAGTGGTCCAAAATACAAGGCATCTTGGTTTTCCTATCAGGCGAGGCTCAACCACTGATTGGATGAGCACGAATGAAGTGTTTCAGGCAATGCAGGCAAGGGGACGAAGTTTTAGTCGAAGAAGTAGTGAGTATGAAACACTAAGTCAGGAATCAAGGTATCACAAAATCATAGATGATTGTGTGGAGGCTCTACATGGAATTGGTTTTGGAACAAATTCTGTCAAGCGGATTGAGGAGCGTATTAGATATGTGGGAAGATATGTACGGTCGCGATTCATTGTTAAAGCCACTAGAAGGATAAATCATAGAGAATGGATTTTCCATTTTCTAGTAAACTCAGATGAGGCTCCTCTTCAAGTTCTCTATAGTGTGGACTCCTACAATAATTTTACACGAAATAGTCCACCCCATCGTTCAATCATCATCTATATTGCACATGGTTCTGTCAGCTCCTCCTACTTCACAAGAAGAAGACAATTCTCATCACACTACAACAAAGTTGGAATCGAGCCGAAGATTACATACTTTGGTCTTGGCGAAGGAACTTCGAAAGTGCAGAATTTTGAATCCTGGTATTTACCCAAATTCTTTGTTTCAAACGTTAAATCAAAAGATGACATAAAAATGCGAATTGAGCTAATACTGAAATGGATTGAGCAACATCGAGAATTGTTTGAAGATATCAGATTAGCATTATCATAGTATTGAATGAACTTAGATGCAGGGTGAAAGACTTGAGGAATTTTCGAATCGGTTTAAGATCACAATAACATGTTTTTGTAACTTAGATTCCGGTCTATAGCTATATGTTCTTAACCGATGAGTTTAATAGAAAATCGACTTTGCTCCAACCGAACCGCAGCCCCTGTAGTGTAGTACGGTCAATACTGCAGATGTTTTACAGTATCCGGATTAGCATTCGAGACTGTCACTCTCGAGACCCGGGTTCGAATCCCGGCGGGGGCGCCACCTTCTTCTCTCCTAGAATCACTCTTCTATAATAAAACCCTCATCCTTGAGTTGTATTTTAACTCTCATAATCTCATCTTGAGGCTGATTCAAAAGGAAATCCATACTAGTTCGAGCTTTTTCGGGATGACTAGGAGGTATCATTAAGGCACATCGAATTTTAGAAGAATAATCATCGATACTTGCTCCCCAATTGATAGAAACTCTACCTGAATTCACATGATATGATAATCTTAAGGGATTAAGACTCGCCATTATACCCAGCTTTTGGATAATTCTAATTTCATCATCGATTAGTCTATTTCGATATTTCTTGATGGTATTAAGAATCTCAGTTGCAATCTGGGATATCTCCGGATTTGATAGTTCACTCTTTAAACGTTTCAAACGACCCATTGTAATATATCGTTCACGAATTCTCTCATATCCTTCTTTCTTGCTTAATGTTTTCATTTCATCAGATTCTGCAAGAAACCGCATGGCTTCAGGAGATAGCAATGTTTCAAATTTGTACTTGCCCGCCTTTTTACCAGCTGACAAAACATGAGATCTAGTCCACGTTATTCGACCACTTTCATCAATATTACTCTCCTGTGCAAACATTTGTTTCATATACTCTATTTTAGCAAGAGTGGACCAAGTCCTACTTTGTATTGGTAAACCATGATTCAAAATTGTACGGTCGCCTGCTGGAATTCCAGCTAATCGAATAATTGAATCGATTATTGATGGAAGCCACAATTCGTAAGTTCTGTTTCTCATCTTTGGCATTTTGCCCCATTGAATATCGCCTAATCGATTCATCAGCTTCTTTAAGGACTCAATTCGTTCTAAATTGGACTCATAGTATGTTGTTCCTCCCTTTAATCTGACGTGACAATCACTTACAACAACGCCAAACAACCCTGCTAGAATTATCTCGAGTTCTTGATGCTCAATCATTGCTGGATTATATATCCCCCCATGACCATCCTTCCCTCCAATCTTCATATAATGAACTTCAAAATCTCTAAGTGATTTCCCAAGAATATCACAAAGAAGATTCATTGTGCTTCCAGAGATTCTGATTCTATCACTTCTTAGATAATCAATTCCGTTGCTAGAGGTCAATTGTTTCACAAGTTTTCTAAAATCCCAATCAGTTTCTGCAAGAGTGCCTTCCAGACCTAGACTTGAAACAGCTTCTCTAATGATATGAAGCGGTGTGTGAGGGTCTGAAAAGAAATAGTATTGATTCTTGTAGATCGAATTCAAACTTAGTCCTTTGAGCTTGTGTTTCCAAACAATTAGCTTTTCATTTACAACTCCATATCGAATTTCATCTTTTTCAAGTTCGAGTTTCAAAAAATTGATGATGCTGTTTCTAGATGACTGGTTTATGTTTTTTAAATCAATAACACACAAACGAAATATCTTGAACAATTTCTTCAGTTTGAATTCTGATGGGTCTGAAAGAGTAAACTTGCTTTGGTTCGATGTAGATTCAGAAATGTCCACTCCTGGGAATTGATTATATTTTTGAAATTCCTTCTCTAATTCTCTAATTAGAGTTGGTTTCTTCTTTTGCTTTATCCAATCAGATACAGTCTTTCTATGTAACTTGTTTTCTTCTGCGAATTTCTTTACTGTGGATGATTTCTCATCTTCACCTGAATCGATTAAGGACATCAAATCACAATAAACAAGAGCTCTTTGAAATCCCCCTTTAGCTGATTTTTTGAAGAACATCTTAGGATTTTGTTTGAACGTTATTATCAGATAATCTCTTGATCGTATTTCATGTAGTTCATCGTTCATCATTAATTGATGTCGTTGATTTTGTTTTCTGAAGTTGATTTCACGATTAAATCTTACAATTATATATGGCACAGATTTTCCACGAAGCCACGAGATAATTCTCTCCCTAGAAACACCATATCTCTCGCTAAAGCCCTCAATTTGCTCTCTGTTGTAAATCTCCCATCCATGTCGTAGTCTGAATTTGATTCTACCTTCTCGATATGCTTTCACGATTTCAATCCAGGCTCTGGCTTCTCGTTTCCACTGCTCAAAGGGTGCCATTGGGTTTTCAAACTCTAGGCGAGGGTTCCTTTGCAGGAATTCCTCAAACTCATCCAAGTCCACGGGATGACTCTGTTCTCTTATCTTACGAATCAAATTGTCTAGGATCCTATACCCCTCAAACCTGAGTACCTTTTTCAGTGCTTCAGGATGATATCTCTGCTCAGTCCATCTCTCGGCTTGCTCTGGATCAATCTCAAGCTCCTCTACAAGCTCTTCAATACTTGCTTCAGGCTTGGCTGTACGAGTCTTCTTGAAACGGAGGAACTCCCTAATCTCCTCGGTCACTTCATCCTCTTCTAATAGGTTTTCAAGTCCATGTCTTCTTACTAGTTCCTCAAAGTCATCTTCATCCTCAATCAAATCCTCAAGATATTTCCTGAAACTCTCTCTTATCTCTTCAGGAAAACTACTGAAGATTTCATCAACAACTCTCTTCCTTGCTTTTCCTTCAGGTGAATGCTCATCCAAGGGTTCTGATTCAGTAGTTTCTTCTTTACTCTCCTGTTTTGTAGAGTCTTCAACATCCTCAGAAACATCCTCACTTTGTCTGTATAACTCATGTTCAGTGCTTACCTCTATCTTTTTCTCCCCACTTGTTTCATTATGTTCATTCTTCGCTTCATCCGAACATTCTGTAGTAGCAGGCTTAGTCATTTCTCTCTGATATTCTACTTCTTTGTGTGTAACATCGTCCACAGGCTCTGACTCTGCTATACTTTCTTGAGTAATTTGTTGCAATCGCTTTTCGGTTTCATCCTCTTCTTGCGTGATTGTTTTTTTCCCTTCTGACTGCACAGCCTGGGGTTCGGTGTGCTTTTTAGATGAAGGTTTCTCTGAAATGTCAGCTGATTCCTGCTCAGGTTCTTGCGTTTCTTTAGTGGTTTCAGATTTTGCCCTATTCTCTGAGTATTCACTACTTTCAAGCTTCATTGAGTACATTAAACCGCTGCCGTCGTCATAGTACAACTCCTTGTCCTCTATCTTTCTCTGGTTGAACTCATCAACAGGTTCACTCTCCTTCTTTTCGTCAACGCTTGGTTCATCAGATGACTCTTCTATCTCAAACTCAGCCTCATCAACGATTTTCTCTTTCCATTGTTCTTTCACATCTTCTAGATTGACATCATAGTTCTTAAAATCCTCAAGTACGTCCTTCTCCCACTCACTCGGACTATTTTGACCCTTATCCTCTTCATCAAGGTTCTCCAGAGCATCTCTGAGTCTATCCTCAATTGACTCGCTGGTTCGTTCCATCTTCTCGAGATCCTCAAGGGCATCTTCCATTCTGCGGGAAATATTCTCCTCCTCAGTTTCTTGTTTCCACAAATGCTCTATTGCATTTTTTACCATCTCAGTGGTAGAAACCTCCCTCATCTTACAAGTTTCAGAACTCTCTTCTCCTGTTTCAAGAGTTCTGTTCTTCTCCCACATCATTTCAGCTTTGCTCAAATCCTCAACACAATTGTTCTCGCTATCCTCATTATACTCTCTCCGACGTTGTTTACCCCCGTTCCTAGATACACCATCCATCATAAGGCCTCCTAGACATCAACACCTCTGATGATCATCAAGATATCCGGGAGAACAGCTATTTTCCTCAAGTCTTGTATCTGATATTCTTCTGGAATCTCAACAACCTCCACAACTCCTACATGGATTTCGCTCAACCACGACTCTAGCATGAGCTTACCTTCTTCAGACTATAGTTAAAGTAAGGATGAACTATATTCAAAGCCCTTTGTACTGAGAACAAGAAAGATTGATGCCCGTTATATCTTTGAGAATCAGTATCAAAACTTGTACGGTGGGATTATGGGCTCCCATGTTGGAGAATTCTAATTTTACGGTATTATGGGCTCTTTTTCACAAATTGAAAAGTCCATTTATGCAATCGGAATCGGTCTTCTGGATGAAAGTCGAAAGGCCTAAACCAATCAATCCAAACTCTCTTCTCTCACTTAAATAAAGGATTGCAGTTGGCGGACTAGTTATTGGAGTTATTGTCATATCAATAGTCCTACTTAGACATAGAAGATAATATCATTCATACAGTGTTATAATTGTAGGCATGGAGTATTGTAGTTGTAAGCTGTGTAGAATTAATACATTATACCACAGCAAATCCTGTAGCCCTAAATAGTAGAATGAAACCCATGATTTACCATGATCAATTATTCTCCTAGTTTATAAAAAACGATACGGATCGATGACTGAGTAAGTTTATTACTGACCGAGGCCTATACTAACTTGGCTCATACAGCTAAGCCGTCCTTAGATGTTATGCCATTTCTATGTTTTATCGCAACCCTTTTATGGCTACAAAATTTCCCGTCCTCTGCTCAGACAGGACTGCTTCCCATTCATGCATGGTCGTAACTTGCAATTACTGGACATGTTGTAATACACGATAATGTCATAGATGATGGGACAATTGGGGCTCGTGGCGCAGACAGGTAGCGCAGCAGGCTTTTAACCTGAGGATCAAGAGAGTCATCTCTTGCTCGGGAACTGGCCGCGGGTTCAAATCCCGCCGAGCCCGCCATTGCATGAGGCTCGGAGTAGTAGTGTCAGAGTAAACAGCAAACGGGGCGGCTATTGCAGCTATGTATGAGCTCAGATTTCTGAGTTCCATGCGTTGGGAAGCGCGTAGATACGCAGTAGTTCCCCCGTCCTTCCCATTCACGATGTGATTACATGGCAACGGGCACACAAGATCGAGATAAGTATTGGCCAGTAATAGAAGCATTCTTTGGTCAGTATGGACTAGTAGGTCAGCATCTCGACTCATTTAATCGGTTCATAAGAGAAGAGCTTCAACAAGTAGTAGATAGTGTTGGTAAGCTCACGCCAAAGATTGAAGGTTATGTAGTGGAACTGGGTGATATCCATGTGGATGAACCTTCTATTCGTGAGGCTGATGGTAGTGAACACAAACTCTACCCCAATGAAGCTAGGATTAGAAACCTTACCTATGCAAGCAAACTCCACTTGGACATGACACCTGTCCGAAAAGAAGGTTCTGTGTCAACCAGGCTTGAAACTATGAGGATTTACATTGGGGACTTACCAATCATGCTTCGAAGTGAGAAGTGTCATCTAAATGGTCTTTCAGATGAGAACCTCATAAAACATGGTGAAGATCCCAAAGATCCTGGTGGTTATTTCATAATCAACGGTTCAGAGCGAGTTCTTGTCACACAAGAAGATTTGGCGCCTAATAGAATTCTAATTGAAGAGGCAAGCAAGAGTTCAAGCTATACCCACATTGCAAAAGTCTTCTCAACCTCGCGTGGTTTCAGAGCACCAGTGACAATTGAGCGGAAGCGAACTGGTGAACTAAGAGTATCATTCCCATCAGTGCCCGGTAAGATACCTCTGGCAATTCTTCTAAAAGCGTTAGGTATTGAATCAGACAGAGATATTGTTGATGTCATTTCAGATGATGATGAGATACGAAACGAGCTCATTGTTACTATTGAACAATCGGCCCCAATCAATGCACCCACAGGTGAAGAGGATGAATCTACGCGCTCCAATGCACTAGACTTCATTGGAAAGCGTGTTGCGGTGGGTCAGACAAAAGAATACCGCCTTGCTCGTGCAGAAAAAGTGCTAGATCGCTATCTTCTCCCGCACATTGGAACTGAAGAGGATAGTCGTCTACACAAGGCATACTACCTTGGACAAATGGTAGAGCGTCTTCTAGAGTTAGTACTCACCAAACGATCTCCTGACGATAAGGACCATTATGCGAACAAGAGGCTGAAACTCTCCGGAGACCTTCTCATGTCACTATTCAGGGTTGCTCTGTATTCTCTGACTCGTGATATTAAATATCAATTAGAACGTACAGCGGTTCGAGGTCGTAAGCCAAATATCAGGACTGCAGTGCGTGCTGATGTAATAACACAGAGGCTAAAACATGCGCTCGCTACAGGAAACTGGGTCGGAGGTAAAGCTGGCGTATCACAGCTTCTTGACCGTACTAACTACATATCCTCATTATCACACCTTAGACGAGTTGTTTCACCACTCTCTCGCTCACAACCACACTTCGAGGCACGAGATCTTCATTCGACTCATTGGGGCAAGATCTGTCCCAACGAAACTCCTGAAGGACCAAACTGTGGTCTTGTAAAAAACATTGCAATGATGGCATACATCTCAGTTGGAACCGATGAGGCGGCAGTAGAACGTGCCCTCCTTAAAGCTGAGGTAGAACCTATCGAGAAACTCCGTGGAAAACGTGGCGCAAAATGGGCTGATATTTTTCTGAATGGTCGACTAGTAGGTGTTCATCCTGCTCCACAAGTCTTGGTAAAGACAATGAGACAGAAGCGTCGTGCTGGTGAGATTGACAATCAAATGAATATTGCATATTATGAAGATACCCACGAGGTTCAAGTTAACTGCGATGCTGGTCGTGTAAGGAGGCCTGTCATTGTAGTTGAGAACGGAAAAAGCCGTCTTACTGATGAACATCTAAGAATGGTGCTTGAAACAGAGTGGGGATTCTTAGATCTTCTCCGTAATGGAAATGTGGAATTCATCGATGCGGAGGAGGAAGAGAACACACTGATTGCCATGTACCCTGAAGATATTGGTCCTAGCACAACTCACCTAGAGATAGTGCCTTCCACTATTTTGGGTATTTCTGCAGCTCTTATTCCATTCCCTGAGCGAAATCAGTCGCCTCGTAATGTCTACATGGCTGGAATGGCAAAACAATCAGTAGGCGTACCTGCATCCAATTTCAGATACAGAGCTGACACGCGCTCACATTTCTTCCACTATCCTCAGATTCCACTTGTGAAGACCCGCGCAATGGACTCAATTGGCTATGAGGAACGTCCTGCTGGCCAAAACTTCATAGTAGCCATTCTTTCCTTTGAAGGTTATAACATTGAAGATGCTCTCATTATGAATAAAGCATCTATTGAGAGAGGCTTGGGTAGAAGCACTTTCGCTAGAGTATACGAAAGCGAAGAGCGAAAATATCCTGGAGGTCAAGAGGATAGATTCGAAATTCCCGACCGAAGTGTTAGAGGCTATAGAGCTTCAGAATCCTACAGAAACCTCGGCGAGGATGGTATCATAGAAACTGAGGTCGAAGTTATGGGTGGTGACGTTCTCATTGGCAGAACCTCTCCCCCGAGATTCTTGGAAGAATATTCCGAGTTTGAGATAGCTTCTCCGAATCGTCGTGAAACATCTATTGCTGTACGTCATGGAGAAGCTGGTGTAGTTGACAGCGTAATTCTCACAGAAACTATCGATGGTAACCGTCTGGTCAAGGTAAAGGTCCGAGACCTAAGAATCCCTGAGTTGGGTGACAAATATGCTTCCCGACATGGACAGAAAGGTGTAATCGGATACATAGTACCACAGCAAGACCTTCCATTCACAGAAGATGGAGTGGTTCCAGATCTGTTAATCAATCCACATGCCATCCCAAGCAGAATGACCATTGGTCAGATCTTGGAGATGGTTGCTGGAAAAGCTGCTTGCATGGTGGGTAAGCAACAAGACGCCTCTCCCTTCTGTGGTGTTACAGAGGAGGAGCTCTTTGACACGCTCAAGAAACATGGTCTGAAGCACAATGGTCGTGAAACAATGTATTCTGGTATCACAGGAGAAAGGCTCAAAGTTGACATCTTCATAGGCGTCATCTTCTACCAGAAGCTTCACCATATGGTTGCAGACAAGATTCATGCACGTGCAAGAGGACCTGTACAGATCTTAACTCGCCAGCCCACCGAGGGTCGCGCTCGAGAAGGAGGTCTGAGGTTTGGAGAGATGGAGCGTGATGTACTGATAGGTCATGGTGCTGCCATTCTTCTAAAAGGTCGACTACTGGACGAATCTGACAAGAGTAACATGCTCGTCTGTGAGGATTGTGGTCTAATAGGTGTCTATGACCGCAACAAGGACCAATACTATTGTCCAATATGCGGGACCAATGCCAAAATTAGCAGTGTTGTCGTATCTTATGCTTTCAAGTTGTTAATACAAGAGATGATGTCACTTGGCTTGGCCACTAGGCTGCGATTAAAGGAGATGATTTAGATGATTTCCGGATTAACTACAAAGAAAATTGACTCAATAGAGTTTGGACTCCTATCTCCCGAAGACATCAGAAAGATGTCAGTGGCCCAGATAGTCGTTGCTGACACATATGACGAAGATGGTTATCCTATTGATAGTGGCATTATGGATCCAAAGCTTGGGGTCATTGACCCAGGTCAACGGTGTAGAACTTGCGGCAACAGGGTTGGTAACTGTCCAGGCCACTTTGGTCACATTGAACTCGCTCGCCCAATCATGCATGAAGGATACGCAAAGGTCATCCATAAAGTCCTTCGAGCTATCTGCAGAGAGTGTAACAGAATACTCCTTACTGATGAGGAGATTGACCATTTCCAGCGGCTTTTCAAGAGATACCCTGAGATTGGTCAGAGGACTGCCAACCTGTCAAATGAGATACTAAAAAGAGCAGCCAAAGCAAAGACCTGCCCTCATTGCGAAGAAGAACAACTCAAGCTAAAACTTGAGAAACCAACCTCTATCTATGAAGTTGGTGAAGCAGGTTCAGTCAGGCTTACCCCTATTGATATTAGAGCGCGTTTAGAGAACATCTCTGATGATGACTATCGTCTTTTAGGCATCAACCCAGGTGCAGCTCGACTTGAATGGTCTATCCTCACTGTACTTGCAGTCCCACCAGTCACAGTTCGCCCTTCAATTACTCTCGAGTCTGGTGTGAGAAGCGAAGATGACCTCAGCCACAAACTCATAGATATCATTCGTATCAATCAAAGACTTCGAGAAAACTTGGATGCGGGAGCACCACAACTTATCGTTGAAGACCTTTGGGAGCTTCTACAATACCATTGCACAACCTACTTTGATAATGGCGTTAGTGGTATCCCACCAGCCAGACACCGTTCTGGTCGCGCACTCAGAACCTTGGCTCAGAGGCTTAAAGGGAAGGAAGGACGATTCAGATCTA